>JBPPMV010000214.1:0-13032 GCA_051306235.1 Mycobacterium sp.
CCGACGAAGGCCAGCCCGGCGTGGGTGTCCACGGTGGCGATGGCCTCGCGCAGGGTCTTCCCGCGGGCACCTTCGATGAACATGCGCAGCGTGCTGGTCTCGCCGTTGCCCCACACATCGGGCACCTCTTCGTCCAGATCGAAGGTGGAGAAGTCGAATTCGCCACCCGAGGTGTAGCTCAGACCCCACAGCGCCTTTTCGATCGCATGCTCACTCCAGCGCGCAGCCTTCATGTCTTCCTCACGGGCCTGCGCCACCCGGTCGGTGTCGCCGAGGATCGGGTCGATCAGGAAGAGGATCTTCAACGTGCTCGGATCGCGCCCGTACTCCTTCATCCGGCGGTGCATGTCGATGCGGAAGGCCTTCATGTTCTCGATGCTGGTGCCGTGAGCGAGCATGGATTCTGCATACCTCGCGGCAAGGTCCCGACCGGCAGGCGAGGCGCCCGCCTGCACGATCACCGGCCGGCGCTGCGGGCCGGGGATGGTGTTCAGCGGTCCCCGGGTCCGGAAGTGTTTGCCCTCGAAGTCGACAGTGCGCACCTTGGTGTGGTCGGCGTAGCGGGGCGTGTCCTGGTCCACCAAGACGGCACCCTCTTCCCATGAATTCCACAGCGCACCAACGGCTTCCATCCACTCTTTGGCCATCCCATACCGCTCGGCGTGCAGCATCAACTCGTCGTACCCGTATTGCTGGGCAGCACGGGTGGAACTGCCGGTGACGACGTTGAGCCCGACCCGCCCGTCGGTCAGATGGTCCAGGGTGGTCATCGTCCGAGCCGCCATGAAGGGGTGGTAGAAGCTCGTCGAGAGCGTGACGGCGATACCGATGTGCTTGGTGCGCTGGGCCAGCAGTGGAATCAGTGGCACCGGATCGCTTTTCGGGGCCAGCAGGCCGTACTTCAGTGTGGTTTCCATCGAGCGGCCATAGGCGTCCTCTACCATGCTGGTGTCCTCGACCAGCAGGTAGTCGAATCGGGCCCGCTCCAGCGACGCGGCCAGGTCGACGAACAGATCGCCCTTCATCCAATCGTGCCCGGTGTTGCCCGCCCACGGGTCCATCGCCCAGGTCTGCACGCTGAACCCGCTGCCCAAGAACCAACCAAGATGAAACATCGGCACCTCCCTCAGGAGGTCCAATCTGAGCCGTGGTTGTTTCAGTGGATAGCAGAAAGCGATTCGGATTCATTACGCCGCCAGCGCCGGCAGCGCGCTGAACTAGACACCGAACATGGGCGGCAGCGCCAACACCATCACCAGGCCCCAGAAGAAGTGGACCAACATGGGCGCGAGCACCCCACCGGTCGCGCGGCGTAACACCGCACACACCGAACCGAGGACGATCGCGGCGAAACCGAGCATCGGATTACCCGTGGTCGCCGCTGTCGCAATCACATACAGCACAGTGGAGGTAAGCACCGGACGATGCTTGAGCAGCGCCGTGTACAACGATCCGCGGAAGAACATCTCTTCTGCGAGGCCGTTGATCACAGTGATGAAGACGATCAGGTACAGCGGACCGGCGTTCGAGTACTGCAAGACGTCGCGGATGTAGTCGTTGACGCCTGGGATCTCCCGCGCCACCAGTCCGCCGAGCACGAAGACCGCCCCGAGCCCGAGGCCGATCGCTGTCCCGGTGATGACGGGACGCCGATTGCGTCCGCGAAAGTCGACGTGGCCCATGTGCAAGGGTCCGGAGAGGAATGCTCCCGTGGCCCACACACCGGCCAGTGCGAGGGTGAGCCAGATGAACGTGTCGTCTCCGGGGGGCCGGCTCAACGAATAGCCGAGCAATACGGCACCGATCAGCAGCACGGCGCCGACCACGAACTTGCGTCTGCCGACCACCGCAGGCGGCTCGCTGGACGGGGGCGCCTTTCGGACTGCGATCCTGCGCAGTTCACCGGTCCAGCGGGTTGAGGGAGTCACGCCTGGATCACCTCGGATCTACTTTCGCCGCCAGATCTGCCAGCGCGTCCAGTCCGGTACGCACCGCCGCTCGCGCCGGCCCGGGAAGCGGGTTCAGCATGGACAGGGCCGGCCGCGCGATCCACGGCGTCAACTGCCGGATCCTGGCCGTGTCGCCGCCGGCCCAGTCCGGGTCGGTGTCGGCGAGGTGATGGCTGTCGGCCAACTTGTTGACCGGCCGGCGCGGGTGCATCGCCAGTGCCCGCACGATCGAGTCCTCGACGCTGAGCAGGCCGCCATCGGGATCGGGCACCAATTCACGCAGACCGTCTCCGCTGGCGGTCATCGGATAGTCAAGGGAGGCAGTGAGATCCGCCATCAGGGCGCCGGGCACCGGAAGGACGACGGATGACAACAATGACACCACACCGGTGGGCACACCACCGACCGGAACCTCCAGCTGCCAGTTGCCGCTCAGCCTCGCGTAGTCGGAGAGCAGCTCCCGGTAGCTGGTGCTGTCGGGTCCGCTGATGTCATAGGAGCCGGCCGGTACCAGATCCGAATCGGCAGCAGCCACAAGGTAATACAGCACATCGCGGATCGAGATGGGATCGATCGGGTTGGACATCCAACTCGGCAGCGGCAATACCGGGAACCGGTCACTGACATAGCGCAGGATCTCGAAGGATGTCGACCCAGCGCCGACAATCAGCGCGGCACCCAGCCAGACGACCTCGGCCCCGCCGTCCACGGACAGCGCCTCGGCTACCTCCGCCCGGCCGGCCAGGTGATCGGACAACGTCTCGCCGCCGGGCACGAAACCACCCAGGTAGACGATCCGCCCCACCTTGGCGGTGCGGGCCGCCTCGGCCACATTGGCCGCGGCGCGGTTGTCGGTTTCCCGGAAACCGGGGTCCCCGATACCGTGCAACAGGTAGTACACCACGTCGATCTGACCGGCGGCAGCGAAAGCCGTTGTCGCGGAATTGGATTCGCGGGCGTCCATGGCGATCGGCGTGACCTCGCCGAACCAACCGTACGCGGCGAGTCGCTCCGGATTGCGGCTGGTCACCAGGACCTCGTGGCCGGCAGCCAGAAGTTCGGTGACGAGGCGCGAGCCGATATAACCGGTCGCACCGGTGAGCAGGATCCGCATAGCTCCAAACTACCCACGGCCGACCGGATGAAACCGGCTAGCGATGCAGCTCGATGAGCCCCTGATAGACCTGCGCGTTGAGCTTGTTGCCCGCTTTCTCTTCTTCACTGAGGTCGCGGCGCACCTTGCCCGGCACCCCGGCGACCAGTGAGCCGGGCGGGATGACGGTGCCCTGCGGGACGACCGCACCCGCTCCGACCAGCGAACCTGCACCGATGACCGCCCCGTTGAGCACGATCGCCCCCATACCGATCAGGCAGTCGTCCTCGACGGTGCAGCCGTGCAGGACGGCGTTGTGGCCGACGCTCACCCCGGACCCGATGCACAGCGGAAAGCCCGGGTCGACGTGAGCAGTGACACCATCCTGGATATTGGAGCCGAAACCGATCTCGATGGGCTCGAACTCGGCGCGAAGCGTGGCGTTGTACCAAATGCCGACCTTCGCGGCGAGCGTGACCTGGCCGATCACACTGGCGTTCGGCGCGACCCATGATTCGGCATGCAACTGCGGGGCGCGGCCCTGGATGGGGATGATCAGCGGTTCAGGCATGGCCGTCATCGTAATCAGCTGCCGTATCTAGACGCCCTGATACACCTTGCGATAACTCGACGGCGACATGCCGACCCCGCGCCGCAGATGGTGGCGCAGGTTGCCGCCGGTGCCGAGCCCGGACAGCCGGGCCACCTCGTCGACGGGCAGATCCCGTGATTCCAGCAGCTCGCGCGCCCGGTCGAGACGGCGGTTGCGGATCCAACTGCCCGGCGCCTCACCTGTTTCGGCGCGGAAGCGGCGGTTGAAGGTCCGCGGGCTCATGTGCGCGTGCCGGGCCAGCGTCAGCACGGTCAGTTCCCCGTCGAGATGAGCCAACGCCCACGCCCGGGTGGTGGCGGTGGAGGCCTGATCGGCGATCGGCACCTGCCGATCGATGAACTGCGCCTGACCGCCCTCGCGCCACGGGGGCACCACGCAGTACCGGGCCACCTCATTGGCCACCTGCGCACCGTGGTCGGTCCGGATGATGTGCAGGCATAGATCGATACCGGCCGCCAGACCCGCCGAGGTGAGCACATCCCCGTCGTCGACGAACAGCACGTTCTCGTCCACCTGCACGAGCGGGAAAAGCGTGCGCAGCGCTTCGGCGAACCGCCAGTGCGTGGTCGCGAGCCTGCCGTCCAACAGCCCGGCCGCGGCCAGTACGAACGCCCCGGTGCAGATGGACACCAGTCGGGTGCCGGGCCGGATCGCGGCCAGCGCGGCGTGCACCTCCGGTTCGAGGGTGCCCTCGATCCGGGCGGGTGCGTACCGGGTGCCGGAGATGACGACGGTGTCTGCGCAGGCCAGTGCCTCCGGCCCGGCCGTCGGGGTCATCGAGAAACCGTTGATCGAGGGCACCGGTCCGGCACCGACGGAACAGACCGTCACCTCATAGAGCGGGGTCCCGTCGGGTCCCTCGGCCTTGCCGAACAGCGTCGGGGCGATGGTGGCGTCGAAACCCACCACCGGCGGCAGGAGCAGGACGGCGACGCGGTGGGGTTCCCGGCGGTGCATACCCCAGTTTGGCATGTTCTTGATGAGTGCTGTCATTTATGCCACTAGTCGGAACTCAGACGCCTGCGCGAGAGTCGACGCATGACACTGCTGCGCGCCGCCGGCCGCCTGCACTGGGCGTGGGTGATGGCCGGCGTCAGCTTCGTCGCGATCCTGGGCGCGGCCGCTTTCCGGTCGGTGCCCGGCGTCATGATGAATCCGCTACACCACGAGTTCGGCTGGTCGCACGGGACCGTCGGGGTCGCGATGGCCGTCAACATGACGCTCTACGGCGTCACCGCCCCGTTCGCCGCCGCGCTGATGGACCGCTTCGGTATCCGGCCCGTGCTGGCCGGCGCGCTGGTCCTGATCGCGAGCGGATCGGCACTGAGCGTCTTCATGACCGCCAGCTGGCAGCTGG
The DNA here is from genome assembly GCA_051306235.1 of Mycobacterium sp. Classification (GTDB taxonomy): domain Bacteria; phylum Actinomycetota; class Actinomycetes; order Mycobacteriales; family Mycobacteriaceae; genus Mycobacterium. The sequence goes on from JBPPMV010000214.1 coordinate 5,013, forward strand.
TGCTGTTGTGGGGCGTGCTGGTCGGTATCGGCACCGGCGCCATCTCGATGGGCTTCGTGGCAACCGTGGCGACCCGCTGGTTCGAGGCGCGCCGCGGGCTGGTCACCGGGGTGCTGACGGCGGCCAGCGCCACCGGGCAGCTGATCTTCCTGCCGGTCGTGGCCGAGGTGACCACCCGGCACGGCTGGCGCTGGGCATCGCTGATCGTGGCCGCGGCGGCGCTGGCCGTCGTGCCCCTGGTCGTGCTGTTCATGCGCAACCGACCCCAGGACATCGGACTCACCCCGTACGGCGCCGACCCGTCCGATCCCGCACGCGAGCCTGCCGTGCTGCCCACGGGCACCTTCAGCGCCGCCTTCGACGGGCTGCGCATCGGGTTGCGCTCCCGGGCGTTCTGGCTGCTCGCCGCCAGCTTCGCGATCTGCGGGATGACCACCAACGGGCTGATCGGCACGCATTTCATCCCGGCGGCCAATGACCACGGCATGCCCACCACGTTGGCGGCCGGCCTGCTGGCCACCATCGGCGTCCTTGATGTCGCCGGGACGGTGTTCTCCGGTTGGCTCACCGACCGGGTGGACCCCCGGCTGCTGTTGTGCGTCTACTACGCCGGGCGCGGGGTGTCTCTGCTCCTGCTGCCCTCGCTGCTGTCCCCGCACGCCGAGCCGGGCACCTGGGTGTTCATCATCTTCTACGGGCTGGACTGGGTGGCCACCGTGCCGCCGACGATCGTGTTGTGTCGGGATTTCTTCGGCAGCAGGTCCCCGATCGTGTTCGGCTGGGTGTTCGCCTCGCATCAGCTCGGAGCGGCGGTGGCGGCAGCGGGGGCGGGCTGGATCCGGGACCTACAAGGCACCTATGACCTGGCGTTTTACCTCGCGGCCGGGCTGTGTTTCGTCGCCGCCGTGCTGTGCGCCGGGGTACGCAGGCCGGTGACCCCTGTTACATAGCATTTGGCTGCGCTCACCTGGGCGCATACGATTCATCCGGCGCCGCGGGGACGCCAGAGGCTTTGAAACCGAGGCTTTGAACACACCGGTCAGCCGCGTCCCCGCTGATGCGCGCTAACCCAGTCATGAGCGGGAGGAAAAACACGTGCACGCTCGCACCGGCAAGCTCTTCGGCATGGTGGTCGCATCGTCGGCCATCGTCTTCGCAGGGACGACAGTGATCGCCCACGCCGAACCCACCACCACCACACCGGCACCGGTGATCGCGGAGCCCAAGGGGCCGACCTGTGATGCCACCGTCAAGTCGGTGGCCTCCGGCCCCGGTTCCCTGACCGACCTCGCGAAGGCGCAGTCGTCGACCGCGCTGGCGAGCATCCCGGCGATCTCCACCTTCAGTAACGCCATCTCCGGCCAGGTGAACCCTGAGGTGAACGTGGCCGCCGTGCTCGACAACGGCCCGTACATCGTGTTCGCACCGAGCGATGCGGCGTTCGCGAAGCTGCCGCCCGAGCAGCTCGAAGCGCTCAAGTCCGATCCGGTCGCACTGACTGCGCTGGTCTACTACCACATGGCGCTCGGCATCCTCGGCCCCGACGATATCGAGGGCACCATCTACACCCAGCAGGGCAAGCCGGTGGTCGTCAAGGGCAGCGGCGGCGACATCACGGTCAATGACGCCAAGGTCGAGTGCGGCGGTATCGGCGCGGACCATATGCGCGTCTACATCATCGATACGGTGCTGGACCCGGCCGCGGCACCGACCCCGGTCACCACCAGCACCTCGACGACGAGCACCACGTCGACGACGTCCGCCACGGAGACCACGACCTCCGCCCCGCCGACGTCCGGCTCCGCGGAGACGCCCGCAACCGTCACCGTCACCGAGACGGCGGCCGGCTAGCTTTTTCCACGAGAACGGCGCCCACTCTTGACGAGCGGGCGCCGTTCTTGTCTTCTGGTTTACAGCCCCAGATCGCGGCCGATGATCTCCTTCATGATCTCGGTGGTGCCACCGTAGATCGTCTGGATACGCACATCGACATAATCCTTGGCGACGCGGTACTCGTTCATGTAGCCGTAGCCACCGTGCAGCTGCAGGCAGGAGTCGACGACCTTCTTGCCGAGCTCGGTGCACCACCACTTGGCCTTGGACGCCTGGACCGCGGTGAGCTCACCGTCGACCACGGCGCGCAGGCACCGATCCACGTACTGCTCGGCGATGTCGAGCTCGGTGTCCAGCTCGGCCATCACGAATCGGCTGTTCTGGAAACTGCCGATCGGCTGCCCGAATGCCTTGCGGTCCTTGACGTATTGCAGGGTCTCGTCGAACGTGGCCCGTGCCCCGGCGACACCGGCGATGGCGATGGACAGGCGCTCCGAGGGCAGGTTCTCCATCAGATGGTAGAAACCCTTGCCTTCGCTGCCGAGCAGGTTGGCGGCGGGGACGCGGACGTCCTCGAAGTTCAGCTCGGAGGTGTCCGCGGCGTGCTGACCCATCTTGTCCAGCTTGCGGCCTCGGGTGAAGCCCTCCATGTCCCGCTCGACCACGAGCAGGGAGAAGCCCTTGTGGCCGGCTTCCGGATCGGTGCGTGCCACCACGACCACCAGGTCGGAGTTGATACCGGCCGAGATGAATGTCTTGGAGCCGTTGATGATCCAGTCATCACCGTCACGCACCGCGGTGGTCTTGATACCCGCGAGGTCACTGCCGGCGCCGGGCTCGCTCATGGCGATGGCACCGATCAGCTCACCGCTGGCGAAGCCGGGCATCCAGCGGTCCAGCTGTTCCTTGGTGGCCAGGTTCTTGAAATACGGGCCGACGATATCGTTCTGCAGGCTCACACCCGGGCAGGCCAGACCGAACTTGGAGAACTCCTCGACGATGACGGCGTTGAACCGGAAATCGTCGACCCCGCCGCCGCCGTACTCCTCGGGCATGTTGAACCCGATCAGCCCGTAACTGCCCGCCGCCACATAGGCTTCGCGGGCTACAAGCCGGTCCGCTTCCCACTTCTCGACGTTGGGCAGACATTCCTTCTCCAGGAACTGCTTCGCGGTCTCCCGGAACTGCTCGTGCTCGGCTTCGAAAACCAGTCTCTTCATCTATTTCGCTTTCCAGACAGGCTCGCGCTTCTGCGCGAATGCCAACGGTCCCTCTTGTGCATCCTCGGTCTTGAGCAGGGTGGCGAACTCGCCGAAGGTCTGCTTCCAGAACGGTTCATCGGCGCCGACCACACCGTCGATGGCGCCGAAGGACACCCGCTTGCTGGCCCGAACGGCCAACGGCGCGTTGATCGCAATGCGTTCGGCCAGCTCCAGGGCGGCGTCGACGACGGTGCCGTCGGACACCACCTTGTTGATCAGGCCCCATTTCAGCGCGTCCGCCGAGGACAGCGGTTCGCCGGTGTAGACGAGCTCCAGGGCGAGCTTCTGCGGCAGCTGCTGCACGATGCGGAACACCCCGCCGGCGCCGGCGATCAGACCGCGTTTCACCTCGGGCAGACCGAATTTCGCGCGCTCCTCGGCAACCACCAGATCACTGGCCAGCGCCAGTTCGGTACCGCCACCCAGAGCGGTGCCGTTGACCGCGGCGATGGTCGGCTTGTCGATGAAGTGCCGCACGTAACCGGCGAAGCCCCACTCCGGGTGGTCCGGGTGAAACAGGTTCTCCCCGCGCGAGATCGCCTTGAGATCGGCTCCCGCGCAGAAGGACTTGTCACCGGCTCCGGTGAGGATGACGACCCGGATCTCCGGATCATCCTGGGCGGCCTGCAGTGCGTCACCGACACCGATGGACACCGCCGCGTTGACGGCGTTGCGGGCGTCGGGCCGGTTGATCGTGATGATCGAGACGTTGCCACGTCGTTCTACAAGCGCCCCGGGCGCTGCACCCGGTTCGGTCACAGCAGTTCCAGGATGGTCGCGTTGGCCTGGCCGCCACCCTCGCACATGGTCTGCAGTCCGTACTGAATGTTGTTGTCCCGCATGTGGTAGAGCAGAGTGGTCAGGATCCGCGCTCCGGACCCGCCGAGCGGGTGGCCCAGGGCGATGGCGCCGCCGTTGGGGTTCAGTCGGCTTTCGTCGGCGCCGATGTCCTTCAACCAGGCCAGCGGCACCGGCGCGAACGCCTCGTTGACCTCGAAGACACCGATCTGGTCGACCGTCAGGCCGGACTTGGCCAGTGCCTTCTGGGTGGCCGGGATCGGCGCGGTCAGCATGATGACCGGGTCAGCACCGGCCAGCACCGCGGTGTGCACCTTGGCAATGGGCTTGAGGCCCAGCTCTTTTGCCTTCTCCGCCGAGGTAACCAGCAGCGCCGCCGAACCGTCGGAGATCTGGCTGGAGTTGCCGGCATGGATGACACCGTCCTCCTTGAAGGCCGGCTTGATCTTGGCCAGGCCCTCGATGGTGCCGCCACGGCGAATGCCGCCGTCTTCGAGCACAACGTTGCCGTCCTGGTCCTTGATGCCGACGATCTGGTCCTTGAAGGCGCCGGAATCCTGTGCAGCGGCAGCCTTCTCGTGCGAGCTCAGGGAGAACTCGTCGAGCAGGGTGCGTGAAAGTCCCCACTGCTCGGCGATCATCTCGGCGCCGACGCCCTGGTTCGGGCTCTTGTGGTCGTACCGCGCCAGGAAAGCCTCCGGATAGGGGTGCCCGCCACTGGCCAGCGAGGAGCCCATCGGGACCCGCGACATGGACTCGACACCGCCGGCGACGACGATGTCGTAGTGACCGGCCACCACGCCGGCGACAGCGAAGTGCAGCGACTGCTGGCTGGAGCCGCACTGGCGGTCCACGGTGACGCCGGGGACGGTCTCGGGCCACCCGGCGGTCAGCACGGCGGTGCGGGCGATATCGAGTGCCTGCTCACCGGCCTGCATGACGGTTCCCCAGATGACGTCGTCGACGAGCGCGGGATCGATACCGGCGCGCTGCACCAGACCGTTGAGCACCTGTGCCGACAATTCGGCGGGGTGCACACCCGACAGGGCGCCGTTGCGCTTGCCGACCGGTGAGCGAACTGCCTCGACGATGACCGCTTCAGCCATGGACTTCTCCTTCGAAGGTGGTTGGCGCTTTTATATAGATGGACTTAAATCGAACCTAGGACAGAAGGTTTACTAGGTCAACCTACTGGTTGGTAGATGGCGGATGAACGCGGGTGCACGCAACGGGTTTGCCGACATGGTTTACTGAGTTGAATACCTACGTCCAGCCTATTCCCGAGGAGTCTCACCGTGGCCGGCAGCACCCCGCTCTCGCCGATGATCGGCCGCAGTGCCGTCCCGGCGGTTGCCGGAGCGCCCATCCGGTCGCCGAAGACCGCGGAGCTGGTCGCCGGGACGCTGCGCCGGATGGTCGTGGACGGTCAGCTCAAGGAGGGCGACTTCCTGCCCAACGAGGCCGAGCTGATGGCCCACTTCGGGGTGAGCCGTCCGACCCTGCGCGAAGCGGTACGGGTGCTGGAGTCCGAGCGTCTCGTCGAGGTGCGCCGCGGCTCACGCACCGGCGCGCGGGTACGGGTGCCCGGCCCGGAGATCGTGGCGCGACCGGCGGGGCTGTTGCTGGAACTGTCCGGCGCGACCATCGCCGATGTGATGACGGCCCGGTCCGGTATCGAACCGATGGCGGTCCGGCTGCTCACCGAATCCGGTAACACCGAGGCCTTCGACGAGTTGGAGAAGGCGCTCGCCGAGGACATCCCGGCCAGCAGGGAATCCGACCGGCTGGCCGAGACGACCGGCGAGTTCCACCGCCGCATGGTCGAACTGTCCGGCAATGCGACGCTGACCATGATGGCCGGCATGCTGCACGAGATCACGGTGCGGCACACCGCATTCGCCATGAAGGAGAACCGGCCGGTCTCCAAATCCGACTACGATCTGCTGATGCGCTCCTACCGGCGCCTCATGACACTGATGCGGTCCGGTGACGGTGACGCCGCCGAGGCGCACTGGCGCAAACATCTGGACACCGCACGCGAACTGCTGCTGAAGGGCATGGAGACCGTCAAGGTCCGCGATGTGATGATCTGACGGCCCGCCTGGCCCTACCGCGCGGTCGGTGTCTGCACGTCATAGACCGGCACGGTGTCATCCCACGGCTGGCGGGTCACCATATCGGCGACCTTGACGTAGCCGCGCTCGAACTCACCGGTGGCCGCGTCGACCAGGCGGTACTGCTGGGTCTGCCGCTGGATGGGCTGGGCATCGAGCATCACGATGCGCACCTCCCCCGGCTCGAAGTGGCAGCGGCTCTGGAGCGCAGCGACCAACTGCTCGTTGCTCATGTGGCCGTCGCCGAAATTCCAGCCGATGGCGGTGCTGACGATGCGCTCCCCGTCGGTGAGGGTGTAGTCGTCCTCGTCATGTCCGGCCATCGCCCGGTGCGCCAACGTGAACAGGGCGCGGCCATGGGTGTTGAAGGAGCGGAAGGCATATCCCATGTACATCGGGATCTGGGCGGCTTCCTTGCTGCCGTAGAACTTCTCCAGCTGCGCGGCGGGCATGCTCGCGATGGCGACGATACCGGCGGCGATCTTCGCGTCCGCCGAGGGTTTGATGCACCACAGCGATGTGTCCCAGTTCCCTGCGTAGTACCGCATCCCGGGCAGGAAGGACACCTTGCGCGGGAACAGGTTTCCCAGCACGACGGTGCCGGCCACCACGACCAGCAGGACGATGGGCCACGGACTCGACAGGTCGCCGAGCCCGATATCGGAGTGTCCGACGAACAACGCCAGCACGCTGAACATCATGAACACGTTCCACTCCAGCGGCACACCCATCGGTATCGAGCTCAGGATGCCGAAGTGGAACACCAGCATGATGAACGCCGCGATGGCCGTCGCCCAGCCGCCGTGACTGAAGAACAGCACGATCGGGACGAGTCCCTCGATGGCGGTGGAGAAGTGCCCGATGAACCGCGAGGCCCGGCCCGGGCGCAGGTCGTCGGGGAAGTGCTCGAAGAACCTTCGCTTGAGGGCCGGCGACCGGAAGATCGGGTTGTTGCTCATCATCGTGGAGATGACGAACGGGAAGTGCTTGTTGAGCTTCGAGGTCGCCGCGCCGATCCAGATGACCAGGCAGACGAACTTCGCGGCCAGGATGATATCGGCGCCACTGAACAGGAAACACACCGCCAGCGACCCGTACACCTCACCGCGGGCGGCCAGGAAGATCACCTTGTCGCGCAGGCCTGCGACGGCCAGCAGCCCGAGAATCGCCGCGGTCTGCCATACCGGCAGCACACCGACATCGGTGCCGAGTTCGGGGATCGGGCCGGTGCCTTGAGAAAACAGGGCGAACAGCAGTATCACCAGCAGCGCCGCGTACAGCGCCACGTCCACCGGACCCCGCGAATCACCCTTGGTCAAGGGAATGCGGTTGGGCCACGGTGGGAGCCGAATCGTCTTGGGCCGCAACCAGTACAGGATGGAGCCCAGCGGTGGGAAGAACCGGTTGTTCAGGGGCCCGAACCCGCAGCCCAGCCCGACGACCTCGAACAGCATCGTGTAGAACACGACCTTCTGATAGAGGATCGGCTCGTTGTACCAGGCGGTGACGTCGGTGAACCCGCCAAGCCCGTCGGTGGTGGAGAGCACCAGCACCCAGGCCACCACGATGTAAGCGAGGATCTTGGCCACGTAGAACAGGTGCAGCACCACCGGCGTCCCGAAGCCGACCTCGGCCCAGTGCCGCGCCATCGGGACGATCCGCTCGGCGCGGGTGCCCTTGCTCCACTCCTCGAAATCGATCACGGGAGTGGTCTGCTTGAGGAATCCCATGCCGGTCAGATTAGAACGTGTTCTAGTCCGGGGCCAGCACTTCGGTCATCTCACCGCACGACGGTGCAGGCGAGCACAGACGACGGGCGGCGGCTGGTCTGGTTCGTCGCGCTAAGTCAGACTGCGATTTCGGCGCGCTTGCGTACGCGTGGCGTACTGTTCTGTTTCGGGACATCGCTGACACATTGATGTCTCGGGACATCGCTGACACTTGATCGGGGTGTGGACCACTGTGGTTCATGGCCCAGAAGGTGACGGCGATGGATATTCGGTGCGCGACGGC
>JBPPMV010000215.1:0-27844 GCA_051306235.1 Mycobacterium sp.
CGCGACGATCGCCGGACCGAGCACGCTTTCCGACAGCCGCGTACCTGAACGCTCTGACGCCGACATGGCTTCCAACCCTACCGACGGCCCCCGACGGGCCAGTTATCCACAGGGTTGTGCACAGATGTGGACTAATTACACGAGTGTGGTTTCGCCGCGCAGAACTGGCTGATGCGCAACAAGGGCGCACACACCGACGATTTCGGGACAGATTCTACCCTGCAACACGCGGGACCAAACCTGCATTCCGGAGTCAGCTCCGCGGGTGAATCATCCCGCTGGTGCGGACGTTCCTGAGCCGTCCAGCTCTCCGGCATCGATGGCGTCCTTGACTTCCTGGGCGTGCGCCACTTCCTCCGCGCTGTACCGGATGAACAGCGCCACCGCGCCCACCACCACGGCGACCGCGGCCACCCACAACAGTCCGTAGGTGTAGCCGGCATCCAGCGCATTGTGCTGCGCCTCGGTCATGTTCTTGACCGGGCCGGTGGTGCCACCCAGGTACAGGGTGCGCGAGGTGATGACGGCCTGGACGATGGCCAGCACCACGGGTCCACCGAGGTTCTGCAACATCAGCGCGATCGCCGACACCGGGCCGATCTCGTCGAAGCCCACCCCGGCGATCGCCGACACCGTCAGCGGGACCACGATCATGCCGATACCGAATCCGCCGACCGTGATCGGAATGACCAGGTTCGGGAAGTACGGGATGTCGCCATTGAGCGTCGAGCCGTAGATCATCGCGGCGAGCACGAACACGCCTCCGGCGATCACGATCCAGCGCGGCGCGTACCGCGAGACGAGTTGCGAGGACAGTCCCAGGCCCACACCCAGCGCGATCACGAACGGGATGAAGCCGATGCCGGCCTTCAGCGCGCTGTAGCCCATGATGTCCTGCACGTACAGACCGATGAGCACCGTCAGGGTGAACATCACGCCGCCGGCCAGGAAGACCGCGATGAAGGTGGCCACCCGGTTGCGATCGCGGAACAGCGAGAACGGCACCACCGGGTTCTCCGCGGTGCGTTCGACGTAGAGGAACGCGAGTCCGAAGACACACGCGGCAGCTCCGGAGCCCAGTGTCAGCGGCGACAGCCAGCCCTTCTCCGGTCCCATCGAGAATCCGAACACCGCGGCGGTGCAGAACAGCGTCGCGAGGATCGCGCCGGTGGCGTCCAGCTTCATCCGGGCCCGGTGGGTCTCGGTCAGGTGGGTGCGGGCCAGGTACAGCATGATCAGGCCGATCGGCACGTTGACCAGGAACGCCCAGCGCCACGACACCTCGGTGAGCGCGCCGCCGACGACCAGGCCCATGACCGAGCCGACGCCGGTCATGGCGGCGAAGACCGCGGTGGCCGAGTTACGGGCCGGGCCCTTGGGGAATGTGGTGGCGATCAGCGCGAGGCCGGTCGGTGACGCGATGGCGGCGCCGACACCCTGCAGCAACCGTGCGATGACCAGCGTGGCCTCGTCCCACGCCACGCCGCAGAGCACGGAGGCGATGGTGAACAGGGTGACGCCGACGATGAAGGTGCGCTTGCGGCCGATGGTGTCACCGAGCCGGCCGCCGAGGAGCATCAGTCCGCCGAAGGTCAGCACATAGGCGGTGATGACCCAGCTGCGACCGGCATCGGAAAGGCCCAGCTCATCCTGGATCTTAGGAAGCGCGACGATCGCGACGGTGCTGTCCATGGTCGCGAGCAGCTGCATACCGCCGATGGCAATGACGGCGGCGATGAAGTTCCAGGGCGGCAACCATGCCGGTAACCTGCTGTTTTGCCGCATATCCCCCCGGCCGACGTGTGCTGGAAGGGCCCTGTCGCTACCATCTGCGCCATTCCGGCCGCTGCCTTTGGCAGCGTCGTTGAGTGCAGTCATACCGGGTTACCTTACAGTAATCTTAAGAATCCTTTAACTGCCGAAGGCCGCAACGGCCCCGATCACAATGATCGCCGGCGGCCGAATCCCCTCCGAACGCACCCTCTCTCCGACATCGGAAAGCGTCGCGCGGACGGTGCGTTGCGCCGCGGTCGTGCCGTGCTGAACCACCATGACCGGCGTATCCGCTGGTCTACCGCCCGCCAGCAAAACCTGCGCGAAAAGTTCGATGCGCTCCACGGCCATCAGCAACACGATCGTGCCGGACATCGCGGCCAGCGCATCCCAATTCACTAACGATTCGGGGTGGTCGGGCGCAACATGGCCGCTGACCACCACGAACTCATGCGTGATGTGGCGATGGGTGACCGGGATGCCGGCCAGCGCAGGAACTGCTATGGCACTGGTCACACCCGGCACCACGGTGACCGGAACCCCGGCCTCGACGCAGGCGATGACCTCTTCATAGCCGCGGGCGAAGACGAACGGATCCCCGCCTTTGAGCCGGACCACGAACTTGCCCGCCTTGGCCCGGTCGATCAGGACGTTGTTGATGGCCTCCTGTGCCATCGCCCGGCCGTACGGGATCTTGGCGGCATCGATGACCTCTACATGGGGTGCCAGTTCGGCGAGCAGTTCCGGGGGTGCGAGCCGATCGGCGACCACCACGTCGGCATGTGCCAGCAGACGCCGGCCGCGCACCGTGATCAGCTCCGGATCTCCGGGACCGCCGCCGACCAGTGCCACACCCTCGCGCACCACATCATCGGGTTCGCCGCTGCGGTCGTTGATCACCCCGCGCTGCAGCGCGTCATGGATGGCCGAGCGGATGGCCGCCGAACGCCGGTGCTCACCACCGGCCAGCACACCGACCGACAGGCCCTCGTACTCGAAGGACGCCGGGGTCACCGCGGTACCTTCGCGGGCCACGTCGGCGCGGACACAGAAGATGCGGCGACGCTCGGAGCCGGCCACGATGGCGGCGTTGACCTCCGGGTCATCGGTGGCCGCCAGCACGTACCAGGCATCGTCGAGGTCGTCGTCACGGAAGTCGCGCAGGGTTACCGTCACGCTGGCCCCGGAATCGCCGAAGGCCTCCACCGCGGGAGTGGCTTCGCGGGTGATGACGTGTACATCGGCCCCGACGGCGACCAGCAGGGGCAGCCGCCGCTGGGCGACCGTGCCGCCGCCCACCACGACGACCTTCCGGCCTTCCAGGCGCAGACCGACCAGGTAGGCGTTCTCTGTCACGCGCCGAGCTTAAAGGTTGCGGCCGCTGCGACGAAGCGGGAGCTGGCGCGCGGGTGCGCGGCCGGGTGTGTATGCAGATACCCGGCGTGCACGCCCAGCCGCACCGCGCCATCGGCGACCTGGCGACCTGCAGGTCCGCTGAAACGCCAGGCCGCCGGATGGTCGTCGCTGAAAGTCACTGCGGTGCGGTGGAACTCGTGTCCGCTGACGCGCTCTCCGACGGTGTGCAGCGACGAGTCGGCGACCGCCACGGCATCCCGGTAGCCCAGGGTGAGCCGCTCGGTGAACCGCGCCGAGCCGCCAAGCACCCCGCACATCGGAATACCGTCGAGGTCGTCGACAAGATAGGTCAGGCCGGCGCACTCGGCGTGCACCGGGGCACCGGCGGCCGCCAGCGCCCGGATCTGCCCGCGCACCGCCTCGTTGGCCGACAGTTCGGCGGTGAACTGTTCGGGGAATCCACCCGGGATGACCAGCGCTGCGGTGTGTTCGGGCAGCGTGTCGGCCAACGGGTCGAAGTCGACGACGTCCGCCCCGGCAGCGCACAGCAGCTCGCGATGCTCGGCGTAACCGAAGCTGAAGGCACGACCGGCCGCCAGCGCGACGGTCACCCCGCCTGCCAGGGGCGAGCGAAGCGACGGGGGGAGGTCCGGCTCGGCGACAGCCGGCGACCACGGATCGGCGCTCACCCCGCTGGCAGCGGCGGCGACCAGGGCGGCGATATCGACGTGGCGGGCCACCAGATCCGTCATCGCGGCGACGGCCCGGTCGGCCAAGGCGCCGTACTCGACAGCGGTCACCAAACCCAGATGACGCGAGGGCACCTCAAGTTCGGCCGTGCGCGGGATGGCCCCGAGCACCGGCACCCCGGTCTGTTCGCATGCCTGGCGCAGCACCTGCTCATGGCGCGGCGTGCCGACCCGGTTCAGGATCACCCCGGCCAGCCGGATCGAGCTGTCGAACGTCGAAAAGCCGTGCAGCAGAGCGGCAATGCTGTGACTCTGGCCACGCGCGTCGACCACCAGCACCACCGGGGCGCCGAGCAGGCCCGCGACATGCGCGGTGGAACCCTGCGCGATCGCACCGAACCCGCCCTCGGCGATGCGGCCGTCGAACAGCCCCATCACGCCTTCGACCACGGCGATATCGCTGCCCGCGGTGCCGTGCCGGTACAGCGGGCCGATCAGTGATTCGCCGACCATCACCGGATCGAGATTGCGGCCGGGCCGTCCGGTGGCCAGAGCGTGATAGCCCGGGTCGATGAAATCGGGGCCGACCTTGAACGGCGCAACCCGGTGCCCGGCGCGGCGCAGTGCCCCCATCAAACCGGTTGCCACCGTGGTCTTTCCGCTCCCCGAGGAGGGTGCGGCGACGATGACGGCGGGGATGCTCACCATTCGATACCGCGCTGGCCCTTGCGGCCGGCATCCATCGGATGCTTGACCTTGGTCATCTCTGTCACCAGATCAGCGGCGTCGATCAATGCCTGTGGCGCATCGCGTCCGGTGATCACGACATGCTGGTTACCCGGCCGCTCGGCCAGCGTCGCAATGACCTCATCGGTGGAGATCCAGCCCCATTTCAGCGGATAGGTGAACTCGTCGAGGACGTAGAAGTCGTGCTGCTGCTCGGCGATCCGGCGACTGATCTCGGCCCAACCATCCCGTGCGGTCTCCGCGTGATCGACCTCGCTCCCCTGCTTGCGGGTCCAGGACCACCCCGAGCCCATCTTGTGCCACTGCACCGGCCCGCCGGTGCCATGCTCATCGTGTAACCGGCCGAGCTCACGAAAAGCGCTCTCCTCGCCGACTTTCCACTTGGCACTCTTCACGAACTGGAACACCGCGATATCGAAACCCTGATTCCAAGCCCGCAATGCCATCCCGAACGCGGCGGTCGACTTGCCCTTGCCGGGTCCGGTGTGCACGGCGAGCAGCGGGGCATTGCGCCGCGCCCTGGTGGTCAACCCGTCAGCGGGGATGGTGAGCGGTTGTCCCTGTGGCATCGCGCCTCCTATGCAGCGGTCTTGACCAGCGACGTCAGCTCGCCGGCCTGCAGGTGGGCCAACCGCACCGCGGGCGCTTCCAACTGCTGCGCCAGCAACTCGGCCAAACCCAAACGCACGAAAGAGGTCTCACAGTCCACGACCACCGCTGCGGCGCCCTCGGCGACCAGCAGCCGGGCGGCGGTCCGGGTCCGGCCCAGCGGGTCGGGTCCACCGGTGGCACGCCCGTCGGTGATCACCACCACCAGCGGTCGACGGGCACGGTCGCGCGCCTTCTCCCGCAACACCACATCGCGCGCCGCCAACAATCCCTGTGCCAGTGGCGTTTTGCCTCCGGTGTCGAACCGGGCAAGCCGCCGCCCGGCGATGTACACCGAGGAGGTCGGCGGTAACAACAGATCAGCGCGCTGACCACGGAAGGTGATCACCGCGACCTTGTCACGACGCTGATACGCATCCCGCAGCAATGACATGGTGGCCCCGCCGACCGCGGCCATCCTGTCCCGGGCGGCCATCGCTCCGGAGGCGTCGACGACGAAGATCACCAGGGTGCCGTCGCGGCCCGCCCGGACGGCGCGGCGCACATCGTCGGCCTGCACCCGCGGGCGGCCGGGGTGTCGCTGGTTGTTGACCGCCGCCAAGAGCGTGGCGAAGACATGCGTGCCGTGGCCCTCACCGGGGACATCGGTCGATCCGACGGTACTGCCGGTGCGGTTGCGCGCTCGGGACCGCCGGCCCGGTGCGCCCTCGCCGACACCGGGTACCACGAGCGCCTTGGTGCGGAAGGTGGCCGCCGGTGGCGCACTCGAGCGGGTCTGCGGTGCGCCGGCCTTCTTCGGCGCCTCGGACTGCTCACCGGACTTCCCGTTTTCCGGGGTGTCGCTCTGTGAATCACCTTGCGGTGCCGGGCTTTGTCCGGGGTCATCCGATCCCCCGCCGGGCGGTTCGGGATCGGGTTCGGGGTCCTCGGGTGCCTCCTCGGTCTGCGAGAGGGCCTCGTCGAGACGGTCGGGGTCCAGACCCGGATCGTCGAACGGGTCGCGGCGGCGCCGGTGCGGCAGGGCCAGTTCGGCCGCCACCCGGATGTCCTGCTCCTCGACGGTGATCTTCCCCGTCGCTTCGCTCGCCCCGGCGATCTTCCCCGTCGCTTCGCTCGCCCCGTCCCGACTCCAACGCCACGCCGCATGCGCCACCGCGGTGCGCGCCAGCACCAGGTCGGCGCGCATACCGTCCACGTCGAAGGCCGCGCACAATGCCGCGATGCGCCGTAATTCGTTGTCCGGCAACACAACATCGGCCACGGCGGCGCGAGCGGCGGCGATCTGCCCGGCCAGTTCGGTATCGGCCTGGGCGTAGCGGGCGGCGAAACCGGCCGGGTCGGCCTCGTAGGCCAGCCGGGATCGGATCACCTCGACTCGGACATCCACATCGCGGGAGGCGGCCACGTCGACGGTCAGCCCGAAGCGGTCCAGCAGCTGCGGGCGCAGTTCGCCCTCTTCGGGATTCATCGTGCCGATCAGGACGAACCGGGCGTCGTGCGAATGGGACACCCCGTCGCGTTCGATGTGCACCCGGCCCATCGCGGCGGCATCGAGCAGCACATCGACCAGGTGATCGTGCAGCAGGTTGACCTCGTCGACGTAGAGCACGCCGCCGTGCGCACGGGCCAGCAGACCCGGGGAGAACGCATGCTCGCCGTCGCGCAGCACCTTCTGCAGATCGAGTGAGCCGACCACCCGGTCCTCGGTCGCGCCGATCGGCAACTCGACGAGGCGGGCGTCGTCGTCGACCTGACCGAGCACCGCGGCCAGGGCCCGGACGGCGGTGGACTTGGCGGTCCCCTTCTCGCCGCGGATCAGCACACCGCCGATATCGGGTCGCACCGCGCAGAGCACCAGGGCCAGGCGCAGCCGGTCGTGGCCGACGAGCGCGCTGAACGGATAGTGGGTGAGCGTCACAGGTTCACCGCTCCCGGCCGGACCATCGGCACATGCGGGATACCGTCTTCCATGAAATCGTCACCGTCACGCACGAATCCGTGCACGGCGTACATGTCCTGCAGGTAGGTCTGCGCATCGATGCGGCACGGGTAGGTGCCGACCTCGGCGATGGCGGCCTGCATCAGCCGCGCGGTGTGACCGTGCCCGCGGTCGGCACGTTTGGTGCACACCCGTCCGATCCGGAACACCTTTTCCCCGCCGGGATGTTCCTCCATCAGTCGCAACG
Organism: Mycobacterium sp.; assembly: GCA_051306235.1. GTDB lineage: Bacteria > Actinomycetota > Actinomycetes > Mycobacteriales > Mycobacteriaceae > Mycobacterium. Next base: position 7,361 of record JBPPMV010000215.1, read on the forward strand.
TCGAAATCACTTGACCGTCTTCACCTTCCAGCCAGAAATGGCGGGTCTCGGCGAGCAGGTCGCGACCATCGAGTTCCGGGTAGGGACAGGCCTGCTCGACCACGAACACCTCGACCCGCAACTTGAGCAGTTCGTAGAGCGTTGCGGCGTCGAGATCCTTCGCCCAGTTCCGGCGCAGTGCGACCGTCATACGGGCGCGGGAGCATCCAGCTTGAGTACCTTGGTGCCGTAATCCCAGACCTCGTTGAACAGCGCAGGCTCGCCGGACAGCTTGGTGCCCAGTGACGGCACCATCTCCCTGAGCTTGGGCACCCAGCCCTGGTACCGGTCGGCGAAGCACCGCTCCATCACCTCCAGCATGGCGGGCACGGCCGTCGAAGCACCCGGCGAGGCACCCAGCAGACCGGCGATGCTGCCGTCAGCCGCGGTCAGCACCGTGGTGCCGAACTCCAGCACACCGCCGGCGCCCTTGCGGCGGATCACCTGGACCCGCTGGCCGGCGATGTCCAGCTCCCAGTCGGAATCGACTGCGCTGGGGGCGAATTCGCGCAGCGTGTCCACCCGGTCGCTCTCGCTGAGCAGGAGCTGCCCGATCAGGTACTTCAGCAGACCACCCTCGGTGAGACCCACACCCAGCATGGAGGCCAGGTTGTTGGGCTTGACCGACAGTGGCAGATCGGTGATCTTGCCCTGCTTGAGGAACTTCGGCGACCACCCGGCGAACGGGCCGAACAGCAGCCAGGACTTGCCGTTGATCACCCGGGTGTCCAAGTGCGGCACCGACATCGGCGGGGCCCCCAGCGGCGGCAACCCGTACACCTTGGCCTGGTGACCGGCGGCCAGTTCCGGGTTGCCGGTACGCAGGAACGCCCCGCCGACCGGGAAACCACCGAAACCCTTGGCCTCGGGGATGCCGGCCTTCTGCAGTAGCGGCAGTGCGCCACCACCGGCGCCGACGAAGACGAACTTGGCACTGATCGTGCTCTTGGCTCCGGTACGCCGGTTGGCGACCTTCACCGTCCAGGAGCCGTCGGACTCCTGGCGGAGATTGCGCACATCGTGGCCGAACAGCGTGGTCATCCCGTGGTTGGCGGTGTAGCCGATGAGCTGACGCGACAGCGACCCGAAGTCGACGTCCGTGCCGGCCTGCGTCCAGTTCAGCGCGACCGGGTCGGAGAAGTCCCGTTTGGCCGCCATGAACGGCAGCCGGCGGCTGAACTCGTCCTTGTCGTTGATGTACTCCATGCTCGCGAACAGCGGGTTGGTGACCAGTGCCTCGTGGCGGGCGCGCAGGTACTCGGCGTTCGCCGCGCCGTGCACGAAGCTCACATGCGGGATCGGGTTCAGGAAGTTGCGGACGTCGGGCAGCACCCCGTTCTCCACGGCGTAGGCCCAGAACTGACGCGACACCTGGAACTGTTCGTTGATGGTGACGGCCTTGGCGGTGTCGATGGAGCCGTCGGACTTCTGCGGTGTGTAGTTCAGCTCACAAAGCGCGGAGTGACCGGTCCCGGCGTTGTTCCACGGATCGCTGCTCTCGGCGGCGGCACCGTCGAGGCGCTCGATCATCGTGATCGACCAGTCGGGTTCGAGAAGGCGCAGCAGCGCACCGAGGGTGGCGCTCATGATGCCTGCGCCGACGAGTACCACGTCTGTCTTCACTACATTCTGGTCAGACACGCAGATCGTTGGTCCTTCTGTGCTCACATTTCCCGCTTTTCGGGCGGCTTGCCGATCACTAAGGTTATCCCGCCGGTGACGGGGAAGGCGGCCGGGCCGTACAGGTCACTAGAGTGGCTACCGTGACCGGCTGGGAGCCCGACGTATTACCTGGCTACTGGCAGCAGTCCCTGGCCCTCGGCACCGATCCCGACGGTGAGGGCGAGCTGGTCGCCACCGTCATCTCCCGCGGTGAACCGCCGCCGGCCGGGCAGCGCCCGGAACGCGCGGTGCTGTTGGTACACGGGTACACCGACTACTTCTTCCACACCGAACTGGCCGATCACTTCGCCGCCCGCGGGTTCGCCTGCTACGCCCTGGACCTGCCCAAGTGCGGCCGGTCCCGCCGGGACGGGCAGACCCCGCACTTCACCTCCAATCTGGCGCACTACGACTCCGCGCTGGAGGCCGCGCTGGACTGCATCGACACCGCCGAGGTGCTGGTGTACGGGCATTCGGCCGGTGGCCTGATCGTGTCGCTGTGGTTGGACGGGCGGCGCAGGCGCAACGCCAGCGGGCCGATCAACGGGCTCGTGCTCAACAGTCCCTTCTTCGATCTGCACGGGCCGGCGATCCTGCGCACCCCTCCGACATCGGCCGCGCTGATCGCACTGGCCCGGCTGCGCAGGATGCAGGTCGTCCGCAAACCCACCCCGGGTGGGTACGGCACCAGCCTGCACCGCGATTACGCCGGCGAGTTCGAGTACAACCTGGAGTGGAAGCCGGTCGGCGGGTTCCCGGTCACCTTCGGCTGGATCAACGCGATCCGGCGTGGCCAGAAGCGGTTGCACCGGGGCCTGGATGTCGGGGTGCCCAGCCTGATCCTGCGCTCGGATCACAGCGTCAACGAGTCACCGGACCCCGAGCTGATCCAGCGCGGTGACGCGGTGCTCGACGTCGATCAGATCGCCCGCTGGGCAGGCTGTGTCGGCGCCCGGCTTACCGTGGTACCGATCACCGACGCCAAACACGATGTGTTCCTCTCGCTCGCCGAGCCGAAAGCGACCGCCTACCACGAACTTGACAGCTGGCTGGACTGGTATCTCACAGCCGGGACGTCGTCGACCACACCACAATCCGGATAAGGACGGCCCTGCGTGGAGCATTACGACCTGACCATCATCGGAACCGGCTCGGGTAACAGCATCCCCGACACAGCCGTCGATGCACGCTACGGGCAGATGCGCATCGCGGTCTGCGAGGAGGGCACCTTCGGCGGTACCTGCCTCAACGTCGGTTGCATCCCGACCAAGATGTTCGTCTACGCCGCCGAGGTAGCCCAGACCGTCCGACACAGTGCGAAATACGGAGTCGACTCCCGCCTGGACGGGGTGCGCTGGCGCGATATCGTGGATCGCGTCTTCGGCCGCATCGACCCGATCTCGCAGGGCGGCAAGGCGTACAAGGAGGGGCTGCCGAACATCGATGTGTACAGCAGCCACGCCCGGTTCACCGGAACCGTCGACGGCCGCTACACACTGCGGACCGAAGCCGGCGACGAATTCACCTCCGATCAGGTGGTGATCGCCGCGGGGTCGCGGATCAACGTGCCGCCGGCAATCCTCGAGTGCGGCGTGCACTACGAGACCAGCGATACCGTCATGCGACTCCCTGAGCTGCCGGAACACATGGTGATCGTGGGCGGCGGGTTCGTGGCAGCCGAGTTTGCGCACGTCTTCTCCGCCCTCGGCGTCCGCGTGACCATCGTGGTGCGCGGCGCCGGCCTGCTGACCCATTGCGATGAGACCATCTGCCACACGTTCACCGACCTCGCCGCGCAGAAGTGGGACCTGCGCACCCACCACAACGTCGTGGGATCGCACTCAGACGGAGATCGCACCGTGCTCGAACTCGATGACGGCACGGAACTGGGCGCCGACGTTCTCCTGGTGGCGACCGGCCGAATTCCCAACGGCGACAGACTTGATGCACATCTCGCGGGTGTCGAGGTGACCGACAGCGGCATGGTGGTCGTCGATGAGTACCAGCGCACCACGGCGCGCGGCATCTACGCGCTCGGCGATGTGTCGTCGGCCTGGCAGCTCAAACACGTCGCAAACCACGAGATGCGGGTCGTCCGGCACAACCTGCTGCACGGGTGGGACGACACCGCCGACATGGTGCGCAGCGATCATCGGTTCGTCCCGTCCGCGGTGTTCACCGACCCGCAGATCGCCACGGTCGGGTTGACCGAGGCCGAGGCCCGCGACCAGGGATACGACATCGTGGTCAAAGTTCAGAAGTACGGCGACACCGCTTACGGCTGGGCGATGGAGGATCAGACCGGCATCGCCAAGGTCATCGGCGACCGCGCCACCGGCGACATCCTGGGCGCCCACCTCATGGGTTACCAGGCCTCCACGCTGATCCAGCCGCTGATTCAGGGGATGAGCCTGGGACAGACCGCGGCTCAGATTGCGAAGGGGCAGTACTGGATACATCCCGCGCTGTCCGAGATCGTCGAGAACGCGCTGCTCGGCATCGTCTAGCGCGCAGCACCGCCGTAGTGAAAGTTGCCCGGTGCTCGTTGCCTGACAGCGATCACGTGCTGCCGGCCCATCGCTCCTCCACGCGCCCGAACCGCCAGAGCGCCAACGCGATCAGCCAGGTCCCGACGAACATGCCGACAATCATGAACCCGACGAACTCAAGATCGGCCGAACCGACTGCGGCCACCAGACCGGTCTCCACACCGAGGCGTTCGGTGAGCAATCCAGCCAACACGATCACACCCACCGCGAGCGCGACGAATACCGAAAGCACCGTCACGGTCAGGTTGTAGTACACCTTGCGGATCGGCTTGAGGAACGCCCACCCGTAGGCGCGGGACATGAAGATTCCGTCGAGCGCGTCGCACAGACTCATCCCGGCCGCGAACAGGACCGGCAACACCATGACCGCGTACCACGGCAGCGTGAAGGCGGCGGTGCCCGCGGCCAGCACCAGCAGCGCAACCTGCGTGGCAGTGTCGAACCCGAGACCCATCAGCAATCCGACGGGATAGAGGTGCCATGGCTTACTGACCCGCCTCATCACCCGGCTCAGAAGGCGCGCCAGGAATCCACGGTTGTTCAGTTGGCGCTCGAGTTCGGCTTCGTCGAAGGCACCGGACCGCATGTCTCGCAACACCTTCGCGATGCCCACCACGGCGAACAAGTTGGTCAACCCGATCAAGATGAGGAACGTTCCCGCGACCACCGAGCCGATCAGGCCGAGAGTCTGCAGCATCGGCGAGCCCTCATCCTGCACGGGGCCGGCCAGTGCCCGCACTCCGAACGCAAGGAGCAGCGCCAATCCGAAGACAACGCTGGAGTGTCCGAGCGAGAACCAAAAGCCGGCCGACACCGATCGCCTGCCCTCACCGACGAGCTTGCGGGTGGTGTTGTCGATGACCGCGATATGGTCGGCGTCGAACGCGTGCCGCACGCCGAGCAGGTAAGCGGTCACCCCGAGCCCGACGCCGAAAACTCCTGCCGACCCGAGCGTGATGTGTTGGGGGGCAACCCCCAGGACCAGCACTCCCCAGCCGAAAACATGGAGTGCAAGGACGACGGCGGCCATCGCGGCGATCGACGTCCAGTCTGTTCGGTCGAAGGAGACCGCGCCCGGGGACTGAGTGACGGCATTCATCGGACGAGCCTAAGCCGATCCTTCAATACCTGTCCATCTGAACAGATGTATGGAGTCGATTCGTCCAGGTCGCCCCGGGCGTCAGCGTCTGGTCGCCGTCACCAGGAGGTACTCCGCCTCCCAGCCGCCCGCACGCTGTGTCGCGGTGAGGAGATCGAGGAACGCCTCGTCCAATGCCGCCGTCCGCTGCGGATCGTCGGCGTTGAACTTGTACGCCGCGATGGTCGGGCCATAGTTGCGCTTCCAGTACTCGCGGAACTCCAGTGGCTCGGCGCAGTGGTCCAACATCACCGTCTGGCGCCGCATGGTCACGTCGGTGACCCGGTCGCCGAGCAGTGCGGCCACATGGTCCTCATCGCCCCACAATGGCCCAGGGCTGGCACCGGGAGGCGGCGGCGCCGCGTAGGGCTTCATGGTGGCGAACAGCTGACCGATGAAACCGGTTGGGGTCCAATTGATCAGACCGATCGTGCCGCCCGGCCGACAGACCCGGACCAGCTCGTCGGCCGCGATCTGATGCCGCGGCGCGAACATCACTCCGACGCAAGACATCACGATGTCGAAGGCGTTGTCCGCGAACGGCATCGCCTCGGCATCGGCCTCCACCCACTCCAGTTCGACGCCCTCCTGCGCGGCGCGGGTGCGGCCCGCGGCGAACAATTCCGGGGTGAGGTCGGCGGCCGTGACCGAGGCCCCTGCTGCGGCGGCCGGGATGGCGGCATTACCCGCGCCCGCGGCGACATCGAGGACCCGGTCGCCGGCTCCGACGCGGCAGGCCCGTACAAGTTCCGGGCCGAGTTCGGGGATGAGTTCGGTGGCCACCGCGACGTAGTCGCCGGATGCCCACAAAGCACGGTGCTTGATCTTCAGTGCGCGGTCCGCGTCGGTGGTGATGAGTTCGGCGCTCATGTCATGAATCCTTCCGTATGTGCACGTTCACTGGCATGGTTCGATAGTGGGCCGTGCGGGTTCGGTGAATCTTCGATTTGGCTGAAATCGCCTGTTCGGTGGACTTTCGGGTCAGCTGTGACCCGCACCGATCCAATGCAACAGATCGTGCACGATATCGTCGGTGAGCCGATAGCTGACCGAACGTCCAACACGGTTGCTGGTCACCCAGCCCTGCCCGCGAAGCACCCGAAGTGCTTGGGATACAGCGTTTTCGGACCGGCCCAGCGCAGCGGCCAGGTCACTGACACATATGCCAGGCACGCGGTGCAGGCTGAGCAATATCTCCAGCCGGTGCGGATCCGACAGCAGGTCGAATCGGCGGGCCCATTCGCCGGCGTCGACGTCGGCCATCGCCGACGAGGCCATCTGCACGGCCGATGACGCATTCTGCACCGCCGACGCGTCCTCCATACCGGGCAATCTAGTGGCTGCCGGAGCCGTCAGTCCAGGAAGCCGTGCAGCAGCGCCGCCGAACCCGCCAGGTGCGCGCACATCGCGTCGGATGCTGCACCGCAATCGGAGGCCAAGATGGCGTTCACGATGGCCTCGTGCTGTTCATCGGAGTGCGCGATGTTCAACGACAACAACGGAATCTGGTCGAGCAGTTCATTGATGCGCATCCGGTTGTCGGCGACCAGCGGCACCAGCGACGGCGCGCCCGCCGCCTCGGCGATCGCCAGGTGCAGCCGTGAGTCCAGGCGCCGATAGTCCTCGGGGGCGGCGCCGCGGACGTCGGCGAGCCTGCTGGACAGCGTCTCGCGCTCGGCCTCGGCCAGCGCGCGACCCGCCGCCATCCGGGCCGCCCCGACTTCGAGGATCTCCCGCAGCCGCAGCGCGTCGTCGATCTCCGCGCGGGCGAACGGAACACCGTCGGCGCGGGGCGTCGGCAGCTCCTCGGCGAGGAACGTGCCGCCGTAGCGACCCCGCCGCGACACCAGATAGCCGGCGTCGGCAAGGGATTTGATCGCCTCTCGGACGGTGTCGCGGCTGACCCCGAGCCGGGTCGCCAGTTCACGTTCAGGGGGCAGCGACTCCCCCGGCGCCAGGACGCCGAGGCGAATCGTCTCCAGCAGCCGCGCCACGGTGTCTTCGAAGGCATTGCCCAATCGGACCGGGCGCAGCAGGGACTCAGATGACGGTGGCGGCCCGGTTTCGGAGGTCATGGCTCACAGCGGCGTGACGTAGTGGCCGCTGATACCGCCGTCGACCAGGAAGCTCGAGGCGGTGATGAACGAGGCGTCATCACTGGCCAGGAAGGCGACGGCAGCGGCCAGTTCCTCGGGTTCGGCGAACCTGCCGACCGGAACGTGCACCAGGCGGCGCGCGGCCCGCTCGGGATCCTTGGCGAAGAGTTCCTGCAACAGTGGGGTGTTCACCGGCCCCGGGCACAGCGCGTTGACCCGGATGCCCTGCCGGGCGTACTGGACCCCGAGTTCACGGGACATCGCCAGCACGCCGCCCTTGGATGCGGTGTAGGAGATCTGACTGGTGGCCGACCCCATCACCGCGACGAAGGATGCGGTGTTGACGATCGAGCCCTTCTGGGCGGGCACCATATGCCGCAGCGCCGCCTTGCAACAGAAGAACACCGACTTGAGGTTGATGTTCTGCACCCGATCCCACGCGTCGATACCGGTGTTCTCGATCAGATCGTCCTCGGGCGGGCTGATCCCCGCGTTGTTGAAGGCGATGTCGACACCACCGTGCACCTGCACGGCGGTATCGAACAGATTGTCCACCGCGGCCTGATCCGAGACGTCGACCTGGACGAAGGTCACGTTCAGGTCGTTCGCGACGGTCTGGCCGGTACCCGGGTCGATATCGCCGATGACGACGATCGCACCCTCGGCCTGCATCCGTTTGGCCGTGGCCAGGCCGATACCGCTGGCGCCACCGGTGATGACGGCGACCTTGTCCTTGAGTCGTTGGGTCAGATCCATCAGGGTGCCTCCTGCACGGCAATGAAGACGTTCTTGGTTTCGGTGAAGGACAACGGGGCATCGGGCCCCAGTTCGCGGCCCAGCCCGGACTGTTTGTAGCCACCGAACGGCGTGCTGTAGCGCACCGACGAATGTGAGTTCACGCTGAGATTACCGGCTTCCACCGCACGCGAGACGCGCAGTGCGCGGGACACATTCTCGGTCCAGATCGACCCGGACAGCCCGTAGCTGGTGTCGTTGGCGAGCGCGATGGCGTCGGCCTCGTCCTCGAAGGGCAGCACCGTCACCACCGGCCCGAAGATCTCTTCGGTGACGGTCCGGTCGGTGCGCTGCGGTGTCAACACGGTTGGCGGGAACCAGAAGCCGGGCCCGGTGGGCGCCGATCCGCGGAAGGCCACCGGTGCGTCATCGGGCACATAGCCGCGCACGGACTCCCAGTGTTTGCGCGATACCAGTGGGCCCATCTCGGTATCGCGTGAGCTCGGGTCGCCGACCACGACGCCCGCGACGGCGGGTTCGAACAATTCCATGAACCGGTCATACACACTGCGCTGCACCAGGATCCGGCTGCGTGCGCAGCAGTCCTGGCCGGCGTTGTCGAACACGCCGTAGGGTGCGGTTGCCGCCGCCCGTTCCAGATCGCAGTCGTCGAACACGATATTGGCGCTCTTGCCGCCGAGTTCCAGGGTGACCCTTTTGACCTGCGCGGCGGCCCCGGCCATCACGCGGGTGCCGACGGCGGTCGATCCGGTGAACACGATCTTGCGCACATCGGGGTGGCTGACGAAGCGTTCACCGACCACCGGTCCGGCACCGGGCAGCACCTGGAACAGGTCGGGGTCCAGGCCCGCCGCGACCGCCAGTTCGGCCAGCCGCAGGGAGGTCAGCGGGGTCCACTCCGCGGGTTTGAGCACGACGGCGTTCCCCGCGGCCAGGGCCGGGGCGAAACCCCACGACGCGATGGTCATCGGGAAGTTCCACGGGGTGATGATCCCGACCACACCGAGTGGCTCGTGGAACGTGAGGTCGATCCCACCGGCGACCGGGATCTGTTGGCCGATAAGGCGTTCCGGGCCGGCCGCGTAGTAGGTCAGCACATCGCGCACATGCCCGGCCTCCCATTCGGCCTGGCTGATCGGATGCCCGGAGTTGGCCACCTCCAGGGCGGCGAGCTCACCGATGTGCGCGTCGACCATATTGGCGAACGCGCGCAGGGCGGCGCCTCGTTCGGCCGGGGCCAGTCGGGCCCAGCGGCGCTGCGCCGCGACCGCGCGGGCCACCGCATCGTCGACCGCATCGACGTCGAGCAGTTCGACATCGCGCAGCACGTCCTCGGTGGCCGGGTTGATGACCGTCGAGATGTTCATCGGGAAGCCCTTTCTGTGGTGTATTCACGTGCCGCTTCGGCCACCGCCGCGAACAGCCGCACATCGTCGAGTCGTTCCTCGGGATGCCACTGCACCGCGAGCACGAAATTGTCGCCTGCGAGTTCCACGGCTTCGATGACACCGTCGGCGGTGTCGCGGGCGCTGACGATCAGGCCGTCGCCGAGCCGGTCGATGGCCTGATGGTGGTAGCACTGCCCATCGGAGGTGTCGCCGATGATCCCGGCCAGCCGGGTACCGGCCACCGTGTGCACCGAGGAGGTGCTGAACACCGCGTTGCCCTGCTGGTGGCGGCTGTGGCCGAGCACATCGGGCAGGTGCTGGTGCAGGGTGCCGCCGAGGGCGACGTTGAGCACCTGCGCACCGCGGCAGATACCGAGCACCGGCATACCGCGCCGCAGCGCCGCGTTCAGCAGCGCGAACTCCCAGGAGTCCCGTTCGCCCATCGGCTCGTCGGTGGTCGGGTGTCGTTGGCTGCCATAGCTTTCCGGATTGACATCGCGGCCGCCGGTGATCACCAGGCCGTCGATCCCGTCGAGGATGCGGTCGGCCATCTCGGTTCCGCCGGGTTGTGGCGGCAGCAGGACCGCGGTGGCGCCACCACGGTTGACACCCTCGATGTAGATGGCGGGCAGGAAGCTGGCGTCGACATCCCAGACGCCGGTCTGGGCGCGCTGCAGGTAGGTGGTCAGCCCGAGGACAGGTCTGGCTTCAGAGCCGCTCAAAGCCGCGCACCCGCTCCCAGTCGGTCACCGCCGCGTTGAACGCCGTGAGTTCGGTGTGCGCATTGTTCAAATAGTGCGCGACGACCTCGTCGCCGAACGCGGCCCTGGCCACCTCGGACTGCTCGAACACCGCCGCCGCTTCGGCCAGGGTGCGCGGCAGCCGTTGCGCGCTACCGGTATAGGCGTTGCCGGTGCAGGCGTCTTCGAGCGCCAGCCCCTGATCGATACCGTGCAGACCGCCGGCGATCAGCGCCGCGACGGCCAGGTACTGGTTCACGTCACCACCGGGCGCGCGGCATTCCATCCGCATCCCGTGGCCGCGTCCGACCACCCGTAACGCGCAGGTACGGTTGTCCATCCCCCACGCGACCGCCGTCGGCGCGAAGCTACCGTCGGCGAAACGCTTGTAGGAGTTGATGTTCGGTGCATAGAACAGGCTGAAATCACGCAGCGTCGCGAGCTGTCCGGCGATGAAGCTGCGGAACATCGGCGACATGCCGAGTTCGTCGTTCTCATCGGAGAAGACGGCCGAACCATCGGTTCCGCGGAACGAGATGTGGATGTGACAGCTGTTGCCCTCACGCTCGTCGAACTTGGCCATGAACGTCAGGCTCTTGCCGTGCTGATCGGCGATCTCTTTGGCACCGTTCTTGTAGATGGTGTGGTTGTCACAGGTGACCAGGGCTTCGTCGTACCGGAAGCCGATCTCCTGCTGCCCAAGATTGCATTCGCCCTTGACGCCCTCGCAGTACATGCCCGCGCCCTCCATGCCGATGCGGATATCGCGCAGCAGCGGTTCCATCCGGGTCGAGGCCAACATCGCGTAGTCGATGTTGTAGTCGGTGGCGGGCGTCAGGTTCCGGTAGTCGGCCTTCCAGGCGTCACGGTAGGAGTCGTCGAACACCATGAATTCGAGTTCGGTGGCCGCGATCGCACCCAGGCCTCTTTCGGCGAGCCGGTCGAGTTGGGTGCGCAGAATGGTGCGCGGGGCAGGCGGCACGGGCCGGCCGTCGGTGAAGGACAGATCGGCCATCACCAGCGCCGAGCCCGGCAGCCACGGCAACAGCCGCAGGGTGGAGAAATCCGGGGTCATCACCATATCGCCGTAGCCGGTCTCCCAGCTCGACATCGCATAGCCGTCGACGGTGTTCATGTCGACGTCGACGGAGAGCAGGTAGTTGCAGCATTCGGCACCGTGCGCGGCGACCTCTTCGACGAACAGCCGGGCCGAGACCCGTTTACCGGTGAGCCGGCCCTGCATATCGGGGAAGGCGACGATCACGGTATCGATCTCGCGGTCGGCGACGAGACGCTCCAGTTCAGACTGCGTCAGCATGCTGGCTCCCTGTCGGCTACGGCGTGGGTCGTCGTTGACACCACCGCCACCTCTAAAGGTAGGCCATCAGACCAATGGAATGCGAGAGCCCCCGCCGACTACCAGGTGCTGGTGCGCATCACGATCTCCGCGGCCAGCTGGGCCGTGGATTCGCCGGCATTCCGCCGCCCGAGCAGCTCCACCAGCCGGAAGTCGCCGTACACGAAGCGTTGGCTGGCCCGCGCCACCTTGGCCGCTGCCGCGGTGCTCACCAGTGCGGTGGTGGCCACCTCCACCGGTGGGCAGTTCTCGTCGCGGATGGCGCCGGCCTCGTCGGCGGCGCGCGGATGTCCGCGGTCGATCACGACCAGGCCGGTGAACCGGTCCAGCCGGGTGGCGGCGAGTTCCCAGGCCAGTTCGGCCCCCACCCGGTCCCCGACCAGGGTGCCCCAGCGCACCTGCAGCTGATCCAGGATGCCGATGACCGCTGCGGCATTCAGCCGGGGCGAGGGCGCGATGACGACGGTACGCAGCGATGCGGTGTGCAGACGCTGACAGACCGCGCCATAGGCGGCCGGGGGTTGCTGCACCGACCCGAGCAGCACGACCACTCCGGCGGTCTCCGGGCCCGCGACCTCGACCGCGAAGGGGACGCCGTCAAAGGTCACCGTGGGTCCGGTGATCTCGGGAGGCATGTGGGTCACGCTAGGACATCCGTGGACGCGGCGCAGGTGTTTTCCGGTCTTGGGCCCGAGCCGTCACGGCGCCTGCAGACGTTGCGCCTGTTTGCCGGTCACGTCCAGAAATGTCTGCGGCAGCGCGGCTTTGACGGTGACGGCCGGGTTCGGCGTGGGGAACGCCACCGCGAAAACAGCCATCGAATCGACGTTCTCAAAGGAGAAGTAGACGCTGCTGCGGGCGCCGGCGAGGTCCATGGTCTGCTCGTAGACCAGTGCGTCTGGCCGCGAGGTGTCCAGCCGGGTGGTGGTCATCGGGATGGGCGGCGCGTTGCGATCGAAATAGGTGTTGAAGTTCGCACACCGCTGCGCGATCGCGTCCAGGCCCTCCATGTCCAGCGTCCAGCTCAGCACGGTGACCAACATCCGGGCGCCGTCGTAGCTGACGGTGTACTTGGCGGCGCTGCCTGCGCCCCGCTCGGCGGATGCCGTGATCACCTTGGTGAAACCCTCACTGCAGCCGGGTGGATCGCTCAGCATCGCCGGCGGCGCACCGGCGCCGTCCGGTTCGCCGGGATTCTCGATGATGCGGTCGTACTGCACACCGGGCGGGAAATCGGCCGCGGTCAGCAGCACCCGCTCCAGCCTCGCACCCGGCCACGTCGGGGTGCCCTGTACGGCACTGCCGCACCCGGTCAGCGTCAGCAGCAGCGCCAGCGCCAGCAGCCGTTGCATCATGGATCCAGGCTACCCAGCGAGGACCCGATGACCGGGCGTCCCGGAGCGCCGCCGAGCAGTCCCAGCAGCGCGTCGAGATCCACGTGCGTGGTCAACGCATCGGCCATCAGGTCCAGTTGCGCGTCGCGGCGGGCGAGCACGCTGACATCGTCTGCCACCACGAACCCGGCCCGGCCGGCCGCCGCGGCCGCTTCGGAGAGCCAGGCGCGCCGCACCTCGTCGTTGTCGAGCAGTCCGTGCCAATGCGTGCCGTACACCGCACCGCGGCGGATCCCGACGCCCAGCCAGTCGTCCTCAGTGCTGCGCACCACCTGGCCGTGGTGGATCTCGTATCCGTGCAGCGGAGTTTCCCAGTGCCGCAACGTCTTCTCGCGTTCGAAGGCGATATCGGCGTCGAGCAGGCCGAGCCCGTCGACCATGCCCGAGCCCGATTCGACGTCATCGTCGATGGAGCGGCACAGCATCTGGAAACCACCGCACACACCCAGCACCGGCCGTCCCGCCGCGGCGTGTGCGGCGACCGCCGCGCCCAGCCCGCGCTCGCGCAGCCAGGCCAGGTCGGACACCGTCGCCTTGCTGCCGGGCAGCACCACGACATCGGCGTCGGCCACCTCCCCCGCGTCGGCCACCCAGCGCACCGCCACGCCGGGCTCACACGCCAGCGCCTCCACATCGGTGGAGTTCGAGATCCGCGGCAGCCGCACCACCGCGACCGTCAGCCAGTCCGACCCGCGCGGGGCGATCGCCTGCCCCAGGCTCTGCCCGGCCTGTACCGACAGTGAGTCCTCGGTGTCCAGCCACAGACCGTCCAGATACGGGATCACCCCGTAGGTGGGCCGCCCCGTCAGATCCTGCAGTTGGCGCAGCCCCGGTTCCAGCAGCGCCGGATCGCCGCGGAACTTGTTGACCAGGAATCCGCTGATGAGCCGCTGATCCGCGGGTTCGAGCACCGCGACGGTCCCGAACAGATGTGCCAGCAGCCCGCCCCGGTCGATATCGCCGACCACCACCACCGGTAGCTCGCCCGCGCGGGCGAGCCCCATATTGGCGAGATCGGTCGCGCGCAGGTTGATCTCGGCAGGCGACCCGGCGCCCTCGCAGATGACGACGTCGAATTCAGTTCGCAGTGCGTCCAATTCACCGTTGACCACGTCGGCGAGCTGGCGGCGCCGGATCATGTAGTCGCCGGCGGCCATGGTGCCGGCGACCTGGCCGCGCACCACCAGCTGCGATGTCCGGTCACTGCCGGGTTTGAGCAGCACCGGGTTGAACCGGACGCTGGGCGCCAGGCCGGCGGCGCGGGCCTGCATGGCCTGGGCGCGCCCGATCTCGCCGCCCTCCACCGTCACCGCGGAGTTGTTGCTCATGTTCTGGGCTTTGAAGGGGGCGACCCGAATCCCCTTGCGCGCCAGCAGTCTGCACAGCCCGGCGACGACCATGGACTTACCGGCGTCAGAGGTGGTGCCGGCGACCAGGAGCGCGCCCTTCACGCCCGTCAGTCGGCCAGGGTCAGGATGTCGGCACCGTCGTCGGTGACCACCAGGGTGTGTTCGAACTGTGCGGTCCACTGACGATCCGTGGTGGCGACCGTCCAGCCGTCATCCCAGACCTCGTATTCCAGCGACCCGAGGTTGATCATCGGCTCGATCGTGAACGTCATCCCCGGTTCCAGCACGGTCTCGACAGCGGGCTGGTCATAGTGCAACACGACCAGGCCGTTGTGGAAGGTGGTGCCGATACCGTGGCCGGTGAAATCACGAACCACGTTGTAGCCGAACCGGTTCGCGTAGGCCTCGATGACCCGGCCGACGATCGACAGCGCCCGGCCCGGCTTGACCGCCTTGATGGCGCGCATGGTCGCCTCATGGGTGCGTTCCACGAGCAGTCGGTGCTCCTCGGCGACGTCACCGGCCAGGAAGGTGGCATTGGTGTCACCGTGCACACCGTCGATATAGGCGGTGACGTCGATGTTGACGATGTCACCGTCCTCGATGACCGTCGAATCCGGAATGCCGTGGCAGATCACCTCGTTCAGCGAGGTGCAGCAGGACTTGGGAAAACCCTTGTAGCCCAGGGTGGACGGGTAGGCACCGTGGTCGAGCATATACGCGTGCGCCACGCGGTCCAGGTGGTCGGTCGTCACCCCGGGGGCGACGGCCTTACCGGCCTCGGCGAGCGCCGCGGCGGCGATACGCCCGGCAACCCGCATCTTCTCGATGACCTCGGGGGTCTGCACCCATGGTTCGTGGCCTTCGATGACGGTCGGCTTCCACGCATACTCCGGGCGCGGTATGGACTTGGGCACCGGCAGTGTCGGGGACAGCTCACCGGACCGAAGGGGCGCGCGAACAGGCATGACACCAGCCTACCGAGATCGCTCCCGGCGCTGTGCTCACCCGCGGTGGGAGCGGCACTCGTTCAGCGGTAATGGTGTTACCGTACGGCGATGAGCGAGACGCACATCCTGACCCGACTCAACTACCGCGAGGTGGAGTCGACGCCGGACCGGCTGGTGCTGGAGATGGAGAACCGGCCCGATCTGGCGAATGTGCGTGGCGCGCTACAGGGCGGACTGGTCGCGACTCTGATCGACATCGCCGCGGGCATTCTCGCCGGCAACGCCAGCGGGGTGGGATACGACGTGACGACCGCCGACCTCAACATCCACTTCCTGGCGCCGATCATGGGCACCGCCCGTGCCGAGGCCAAAATCGTGCGGTCCGGAAAGCGGCTCATCGTGACCTCGGTGGATGTCACCGATGTCACCCGCGACCGGCTCGCCGCGCGCGCGACGCTGACGTTCGCGGTCCTGGAACCGCGCTGACGTCAAAGGTTCAGGGCCGGCGCAGCGCGGGCCTTCGCAGCCCGGGCTTCCAATTCCGGCGCGGCCCACGGATATCCACCGAACCGCACACAACCTTGCCGGTGAGCACGATATGCGGGCTGCCCTCGGCGGGGGCATCGCGGCGGTGGTCGCTGGCACTGCCGACGACGACCTCGACATCGTCGATGGAGGCGCTCGCACCGTCGGGTAGTCGCAGGTCGAGCCCACCGAATCGCAGGTCGAGTTCCAGCACGATCATCGGGCCGGCGAACCGGGCCCGGGTGAGATCGAGGTCCACCGACCCCATCCGCCGGTGCAATGCCAGCCGGGTGGGCACCACCCACTCCCCCTGGCGTTTCAGCGAGCCCATCACACCGCGCAGTTCCACCCGGTCCGCGGCGGAGGTGATGATGGCGCCGGGGCCGGGCAGGTCACCGACGAGGGCCTCCAGGTCGGTGTGCAACCGGGCCTGGGCCACCAGCGCCGAGCGTTCCTCGAACTCGCCGATGTCGATCAGCCCGAGCGCCACCGCATTGTGCAGCCGCCGCAGCGTGCCGTTACGGTCGGCGTCGGAGACGCGCAGCGTGGTGAGGTCGTCGTTGTTCATCCCACATCAGATTAGGCCAAGTAGTCCGGGGGCAGTCCGTTGAGCATGTCCCGGCACATCCGGACCGCGAACTCCGAGCTGCCGCCGCCGACGATGAGCGCGGCGAACGCCATATCGCCGCGGTATCCGGTGAACCAGGCGTGCGAGCCGCCGTTGAACTCGGCCTCCCCGGTCTTGCCGCGGACGTCACCGAGGCCGTTGAGTTCCTTGGCGGTGCCGTTGGTCACCACCAGCCGCATCATCGGGCGCAGGCCGTCGATCATCTCGGGGCTCAGCGGCACGCCGGCGGTCCCGTTCACCTCGGTCTCGCGTCCCTCGATCAGGTGCGGCACCGGTGTCTTGCCCGCCGCCACCGTCGCGGCCACCAGCGCCATACCGAACGGGCTGGCCAGCACCTTGCCCTGACCGAAGCCGTCCTCGGTGCGTTCCGCCAGGTCGACCGTCGGGGGGACCGACCCGGTCACCGTCGGCACACCGTCGACCAGATAGTCCGGACCGATGCCGTATTGGGCTGCGGCAGTGGTCAGACCGCGCGGCGGCATGGTGCTGGCGAGCTCGGCGAAGGTGGTGTTGCACGAGTTCGCGAACGCCCGTGACAGCGGCACGGTGCCCAGGTCGAAGGCGTTGTAGTTGGTGACGGTGCGATGCCCGATATCCAGTTGGCCCGGGCATCCGAGCAGGGTGTTCGGCGTGGCCATATCGCGCTCGATCGCCGCGGACGCGGTGACGATCTTGAACGTCGACCCGGGCGGGTACAGACCCATCGTGGCGGTCGGTCCGTCGACGTTCGCGGCGGCGTTCTGGGCGACGGCCAGGATCTCCCCGGTCGACGGTTTGATCGCGACGATCATCGCCTTGCGGCCCACCATGTCCACCGCGTCCTGGGCGGCGTTCTGCACGGCGCGGTCCAGGCTGATGGTCACCGACGGGGCAGGGGTGCCGGATTCCTCGTTCAGCACGGCGACGTCCACACCGTTCTGATTGACGCTGACGACCCGCCAGCCGGGCTCACCCGCGAGGTCTGCGGTGACCGCCTTCTTGACCTCCTGCACGATGGCGGGCGCGAATTGGTCGTCGGTGGCCAACATTTCGGGCTGCGGGGTGATGATGACGCCACGCCGGTTACCGATCGCCGGGAACACCTTGTCGTAATCGGCTTTGCGGAGCGTGATCAGACTCAGCGGTCGGGACCGCGAGCTGGCCTCCTCGGCGAGCCGCTGGGCGTCCATGGTGTTGTCGAACGGTCGCAACGCGTCGGCGATCGCGACGGCGGTGGGCATGAGCTCGCTGCCGGCGGCCCTGGCGTCCAGCGCGTAGTGGTACAGGTAGCCGGGGATCAGCACATCGCTGCCGCCGCGCTCGTTGACCGAGGCCCGCCGCGGCGGATCGGCACGCAAGGCCAGTGTCTGGTTGGCGCCGAGCCCCGGGTGCAGGCCGGTGGCGTTCCAGCGCACCTGCCACTGGCCCTCGTCGCGCACCATGTTGAGTTCGCCGTCGTAGGTCCAGGTCCGGTCCTTGGGCAGGTGCCAGGTGTAGCGGAACTTCACGGTGCCGGTGTCCAGTGCGTACTTGGAGCCGGTGATCTGGGTGTCCAGTCGGCGGGCCTGCAGCCCGGACCAGGCCTCGTTGAGCGCCGCCTGCGCCTCGGCCGGTTTGTCGGACAGATCCGCCGCCCCGGCGGTGTCCCCGGTGACCAGCGCCTCGAAGAACTGTGCAGCAACCGGTTCGGGCCCATCGGGTTTCGGCGTGCAGGCGCTGAGCGAACCGACGGTCGCGACGACGGCAAGAATCGCGCCAGTGGTCAGCAGGCGCGATGCCCGTGATGCTGATGAGGTTAACGATGCCAGCGTTGTCATTGGGGCTGATGTTAAGAGCGTGGCGAGCGCATCCGTCGGAGGCGCACCGAGACGGAACCGTTATCCCTGCGAGATCGTCGAGCCGAATGAGATCAGTCGAGCAGGATGGTGGCGAACGTACCCACCTGGGTGAAACCGATCTTCGTGTACGTGGCGCGGGCGACCTCGTTGAACCCGTTGACGTACAGGCTGGCGATACGGCCGCTGTTAAGCACTGCCTCGGAGATTGTCGCGGTGCCCGCGGCACCCAGACCGCGGCCCCGCCACTGCGGGTGCACCCAGACTCCCTGGATCTGGCCGACCGTCGGCGACTGCGAACCGATCTCGGCCTTGAAGACCACTTCCCCGTGTTCGAACCGCGCCCATGCGCGGCCCGCCGAGATCAGCCCGGCGACTCGGCGCCGGTAGCTGCGACCGCCGTCACCCATCCGGGGGTCGATACCGACCTCCCCGATGAACATCTCGATCGCGGCCACCAGATAGGCGTCCAACTCCTCCATCCGGACCGGTCGCACCTCCGGGTCAGCCGCACACTGCGCGGGCCCGTACAACGCCATCAGCGGTTGATCGGCCCGCACATCGCGGGCGGTGCCCCAGCCCGGTTCCAGCCGCTGCCACAGCGGCATGACCAATTCGGCGCGGCCCACCAGGGACGAACATCGGCGCGGCGCACTGAGTGCCTTGTCGGCGAAGGCCATCAGATCAGCGATGCTGCCCCGCAACGGAATCAGATTCGCCCCGGCGTAACACAGGGATTCGGCCGGATCGCGGCGCGTCCACAGCTCACCGCCGATCGCACTGGGATCGACCCCGAAGTCGAGGACCCGGCACGCCACCATGCAGGATGCCACCGGGTCGGCCTCGAGCACCTGGCGCACGGCGTCCAACTCACGGACCACCGACACCTGTCGGTCATCAGTGACGCGGGACAGCGGTGGAGCCGACATTCGGGACTCTTTCTGGGCAAGCCGGTGACCCCGCTCACGGGGTCGTGTTTCAGCTTACGGTGACAACCGGCGTACCGCTGGGACTTGCCGCGGCCTCGAAATCCTCGGCGATCCGCATGGCCTCCTCGATGAGCGTCTCGACGATCATCGCCTCCGGGACCGTCTTGATCACTTCGCCCTTGACGAAGATCTGCCCCTTGCCGTTACCGGAAGCGACGCCGAGGTCGGCCTCCCGCGCCTCGCCGGGACCGTTCACCACGCAACCCATGACGGCGACCCGAAGCGGAATGTCCATGCCCTCAAGGCCCGCGGACACCTCGTTGGCGAGTTTGTAGACGTCGACCTGGGCGCGCCCGCAGGACGGGCAGGACACGATCTCCAGCCCACGGGGACGCAGGTTCAGCGATTCCAGGATCTGGTTGCCGACCTTGATCTCCTCGATCGGCGGCGCCGACAGCGATACCCGGATGGTGTCACCGATGCCCTTGGACAGCAGCGCGCCGAAGGCCACCGCGGACTTGATGGTGCCCTGGAAGGCCGGCCCGGCCTCGGTGACACCGAGGTGCAGCGGGTAATCGCACTTCTCGGCCAGCAACTCATAAGCGGCCACCATGATGACCGGGTCATTGTGCTTGACGCTGATCTTGATATCTCCGAAGCCGTGCTCCTCGAACAGCGAGGCCTCCCACAGCGCCGATTCGACCAGCGCCTCGGGCGTGGCCTTGCCGTACTTCTTCATCAGCCGGGGATCGAGCGAACCGGCGTTGACCCCGATGCGGATCGGGATATTCGCTGCCGCAGCCGCTTTCGCGACCTCCTTGACGCGCCCGTCGAACTCCTTGATATTGCCCGGGTTCACCCGGACCGCGGCACAACCGGCGTCGATCGCGGCGAAGATGTACTTGGGCTGGAAATGGATATCGGCGATGACCGGGATGTTGGCCTTCTTGGCGATCGCGGCCAGCGCATCGGCATCCTCCTGGCGGGGGCATGCGACCCGGACGATATCGCAGCCCGAGGCGGTCAGTTCCGCGATCTGCTGCAGGGTGGCATTGATGTCGTGGGTCTTGGTGGTGCACATCGACTGCACCGCGATCGGGTGGTCGCTGCCGACACCGACATCCTTGACCATCAGCTGACGGGTCTTACGGCGCGGGGACAGTGTGGGCG
>JBPPMV010000216.1:0-2223 GCA_051306235.1 Mycobacterium sp.
TGGCGACGGCTGCCGGCGACCGTCCCATCGGCCGGAACCTCAGGTGGGACAGTGATTTCGATGGCCACCTGGCTGGCCAGGACGGTGGCCTGTACTTCTCGGGGCGGCACGCGGTTGCGGCCTACGGCGGCTTCGTTCCGCTGTACTACCCGTCTCTGTGGGAGCCGGGCAGTTCGGCCCATCACACCGACGACATCACCTTCGCCGGTGAGGACCAGCTGCTGATGAACGCCATGACCGGCAGCGGCCCGGGCGTCCGGGTGCTCAGTGCCGTCGAGGTCGGCATCCTGCGGGATCTCGGCTACACGGTGGTGCCGGTCAGCCGCTGACGATCCCGCGCAGGATCTCGATGAGCCTGAGCGGTTGATCACCCTGCACCGAGTGCCCGGACTTCTCGACGATGTGCGTCTGCCGGAAGCCGGGCGCCCCCTCGGCGAACGCGGCGGCGTCCTCATCGTTGACGAAGTAGGAGTCAGCTCCGCGCACCAGCGTCGTCGGCATGGTGATGGACGGTACGTCATCCCACAGTCCGAGGAAGGAGTCCGGCATGCCGTCACTCTTGTCGGTGACACCCTTGCGGAACGAATCGTAACGCCACGTCCAGGTGCCGTCGTCCAGCCGCTGGGTGTTGTGGAAAACGCCGCGCCGCAACGAGTGCCGGTCCCGGTGCGGGGCCGCGGCGACGGTGACGTCGAGCATCGCGGAAAACGTCGGGAAGGTGCGCTCGCCCTGCACCAGGGCGACGGCTCCCAGCTGGGCCTTGGACATCTGCTCATGGCGTTCGGGGGCGGACGGGGTGACGTCCACGAGCACCAGTTCGGGCACCAGTGCGGGTTCGGTGGCGGCGACACGTAGCGCGGTCAGCCCGCCCAGTGACATCCCGACGACCAACCGGGCGTCGGGGGCATGTTCGCGCAGTACGGGTTTGATGGTTTCGGCGTTGAGCTTCGGGCCGTAGTCACCGTCCTCGCGCCACGCCGAGCGGCCGTGTCCGGGCAGGTCGAGGGCCAGCGCGGGCAGTCCGAGCCCGAGGATGACGGTGTCCCAGGTGTGCGCATTCTGGCCGCCGCCATGCAGGAAGACCACCTGCGGCGATTCCGAACCCCACTTCACGGCGCTGATCTCGCCGAGTTCCAACCGCTGCGCCGGGGGAATCTCGGTGACCCCGGCCTGCTCGGCGTTCTCGTGCAGCAGCGCGAATTCGTCGAGATCGATCAGGTCGTCGTCAGAGATTTGTGGCGTCATACCCGTAATCATTACGGGTACGACGCCACAAACCGACAACTAACCCTCGATGAAGGCTTCCAGCTGGGTGCGGGCGATATCGTCGGCCATCTGCTCCGGCGGACTCTTCATCAGGTAGGCCGAGGCCGGCAGGATCGGGCCGCCCAGGCCGCGGTCCAGGGCGATCTTCGCGGCGCGCACGGCGTCGATGATGATGCCCGCCGAGTTCGGCGAGTCCCAGACCTCGAGCTTGTACTCCAGGTTCAGCGGCACGTCACCGAAGGCCCGGCCCTCCAGGCGGACGTAGGCCCACTTGCGGTCATCGAGCCAGGCGACGTAATCCGACGGGCCGATGTGCACGTTCTTGTCGTACACCTTGTCGGCCAGCGAGCCGGTCAGGTTGCTGGTGACGGCCTGGGTCTTGGACACCTTCTTGGACTCCAGGCGCTCACGCTCGAGCATGTTCTTGAAGTCCATGTTGCCGCCGACATTGAGCTCGTACGTGCGGTCCAGCGTGACGCCGCGATCTTCGAACAGCTTGGCCATCACGCGGTGGGTGATGGTGGCGCCGACCTGGCTCTTGATGTCGTCGCCGACGATCGGCACACCGGCGTCGGTGAACTTCTTGGCCCACTCCGGGTCCGAGGCGATGAACACCGGCAGCGCGTTGACGAACGCGACCTTGGCGTCGATGGCGCACTGGGCGTAGAACTTGTCGGCCTCATCGGAACCGACGGGCAGGTAGGACACCAGCACGTCGACCTTGGCGTCCTTGAGTGCCTTGACCACATCGACCGGGTCGGCGTCGGAGAGTTCGATGGTCTCCGAGTAGTACTTGCCGATGCCGTCGAGGGTCGGGCCGCGCTGCACGATGATGTCGGTCGGCGGGACGTCGGCGATCTTGATGGTGTTGTTCTCCGACGCGCCGATGGCCTCGGACAGGTCGAACCCGACCTTCTTGGCGTCGACGTCGAACGCGGCGACGAACTTCACGTCGCG
>JBPPMV010000217.1:0-2766 GCA_051306235.1 Mycobacterium sp.
CCGGCGCAGTTGTCGGGCGGGCAGCGTCAGCGCATGGCGTTGGCCCGGGCCCTGGCCGTCGATCCCGAGGTGCTGCTGCTCGACGAGCCGTTCGGGGCGCTGGATGCCAAGGTCCGCGAGGATCTGCGGGCCTGGCTGCGCAGGCTGCACGACGAGGTGCATGTCACCACGGTGCTCGTGACCCACGATCAGGCCGAGGCGCTCGATGTCGCCGACCGCATCGCCGTGCTCAACAAGGGCCGGATCGAACAGGTGGGCTCACCGACCGAGGTGTACGACGCGCCCGCCAACCCGTTCGTCATGTCGTTCCTCGGGACGGTGTCACTGCTCAACGGCATCCTGGTGCGCCCGCACGATATCCGGGTCGGCCGCAATCCCGATATGGCCATCGCCGCCGGTGACGGGACCGCCGAGTCGACCGGGGTCACCAAAGCCACCATCGACCGGATCGTCACCCTGGGTTTCGAGGTGCGCGTCGAACTGATCAGCGCGGTCAACGGCACGCCGTTCACCGCGCAGATCACCCGCGGTGACGCCGAGGCCCTGGGTCTACGAGCCGGGGACACCGTGTACGTGCGGGCCACCCGGGTGCCCGCCATCGCCGGCGAACTGCAGAGCGCCCAGGTGCGCGCCGAGGCCCTCACCTAGCAGGGCGCCACCCGGTCGGCCCACGGCAAAGCCTCTTCGAGCTGGGCGGCCAGCCGGATCAGCAGGGTCTCGCCGTTCAGCGGCGCGACGAACTGCACCCCGAGCGGCAGCCCGTCCGCAGTCCAGTGCAGCGGCAGGCTGATCGCCGGTCGGCCGGTGAGGTTGGCCAGCTGTGTGTAGGGCACCCAGCCGAGATTCTTGTCGATCATATCGTCGACGATATTGGTGTAGCGCAACAGTTTTGCGGTGCGCGTCTTCAGCAGTACATCGGCGGCCCGGCCGAGCGTTTCGGGTAGATCGAACTCACCGATCCGCGGTGGCGGGGTCGCCAGAGTGGGTGTGAGCAACAGGTCGTAGTCCTCGAAGAAGCTGCTCAGCCGACGGGTGTGCTCGTGGCGGCGCTGCACGGCGTCGACATAATCCACACTGCTGGTGGCCCGCCCCAGCGAGGCCATGATGAGGGTGTCGCGTTCGAACGCGTCATCGCCCGCACCGGAGATGCGTTTGGCCTCGGCCACCTCCCAGGCCAGGTAGACGAACCAGGTGAGCAGGAACTCGCGCGCCAGCTGCGCGTCGTCGAACGGCGCTGTGGGGAGTTCCTCGACGTGATGTCCCAGATCGGTCAGGGCACGCACCGTGGACTCCACCGCCGCGTACGCCTCGCGGTGCGGTGTCGGCGTGATCGCCGAGGGCACCCGGACGCCGATCCGCAGCGTGCCCGGCTGCTGTCCGACGGCCGAGGCGTATGCGGATTCTGCCCGGGCCGGGGCGTAGGGCCCGAAAGGCTCACCGCCGGTGATGACGTCGAGCATGGCTGCGGTGTCCCGGACCGTCCGGGAGACCACACCCTGGACTGCCGCCCCGTGCATGGATTCGGCGTAGCCCGGACCCATCGGGGTGACCCCGCGGCCGGGCTTGAGGCCGACCAGTCCGCAACACGCCGCCGGGATTCGGGTCGATCCGCCACCGTCGTTGGCGCCCGCGCACGGGACGATACCCGCGGCGACCGCGGCCGCCGAGCCGCCCGAGGATCCGCCGGGAGTCCGGCCCGGATCCCAGGGATTGCGCGCCGGTCCCCAGACCTCCGATTCGGTAATCCCCTTTGCCCCGAACTCGGGCAGATTGGTCTTGCCGAAGATGACCAGGCCCGCGTCGATCCATCGAGCGACGATGGTGGCGTGCTCGGCGGCGGGAACGTTCAGCAACGACCGGGACCCGCTGGAACTGGGTAGCCCGGCAAAATCCTGTGCCAGGTCTTTGATCAGGAACGGCACACCCGCGAACGGCCCACGCAGCTCATCCGACGGGTCAGCGGGGATATCGCGCACGATGGCGTTGATCTTCGGATTCACCGCCGCGGCCCGGTTCCGGGCCAACGTGAGCAGCTCGGCGGCCTGAATCTGTTTGTCGGCGACCAGCTTCGCCAGTCCGGTCGCATCGTAGCCGCGGTACTCGTCGAACCTCATGACGCCAGACTAGGCGAGCTGCCCGTCAGTTACTTCTGCTTGCCAGTTCCTGCCGAGGTGAGGCCGGGGCAGCAGCTGTCCATCCCGGTGGCCGCAGCAGGTATCCGACCCGCGCCCGCCAGGTCTCGGCCCGCCACACATCGCGAACCATCAGGGCGAACTCGTGGAAGTTCACCTTGATCGGGTTGTAGGTATCGATGTTGTGGGTGAGTCCGTAGCAAACCTGCTCGTCCTCGTGCGCGTAGCTGTTGAACAGCCGGTCCCAGATGATCAGGATGCCACCGTAGTTCCTGTCCAGGTAAGGGTTGTTTGCGCCGTGGTGCACGCGGTGGTGTGACGGTGTGTTGAACGCGAATTCGATTGCCGGGTGCAGCTTTCCGATCCGCTCGGTGTGCAGTGGGTATTGGAAGAGCAGCACGATGGCCTGTGACAGGAAGATCATCCACACCGGAACGCCGATCACTGCCAGCGGTACGTAGACCACCGAGGTGAGGAAGCGCCCAGGAATCAGCCATGGCAACCGCACCGCGGTCGACATGTTGAAGTGCTGACTGGAGTGGTGCACGCTGTGCGCGGCCCAGAACAGCCGGACCCGGTGCTGCATCCGGTGCTGCGCGTAATAGCCGAGATCGGCTCCGACGATCGCCAGTAT
>JBPPMV010000218.1:0-4225 GCA_051306235.1 Mycobacterium sp.
CTGGTCGACCGGATTCGCGCCGATGTGGACGGTTTCGGCGGCAGTGACGTCGCGGTTGTGGCGACCGGCAACTCCGCGCCGCTGGTCCTGCCCGATCTGCGCACCGTCGGCCATTACGACCAGCACCTGACGCTGGAGGGGCTGCGCCTGGTGTTCGAGCGCAACCGCGATAACCAGCGCGGCCGTCGCTGATTAAGCTGGCTTGTCGTGAGTTCTAACGAAGAGCCAGGTGTGCCGGCCGCAGCCACTCCCGACCGGTCCGACTCCGAAGATGACACCCCGGAGCAGTACCGGATCCGGCAGGCCAAGCGCGAGCGACTGCTCGCCGAGGGGCGCGACCCCTACCCGGTACAGGTGGCGCGCACCCATTCGCTGGCCGAACTCCGGGCGGCCTACCCGGATCTGCCGGTGGACACTCAGACCGGTGACATCGTCGGTGTCGCGGCCAGGGTGGTGTTCGCCCGGAACTCCGGAAAGCTGTGTTTCGCGACGCTGCAGGACGGTGACGGCACCCAGTTGCAGCTCATGGTCAGCCTCGCCGAGGTGGGCCAGGAATCACTTGATGCCTGGAAGGCCGATGTCGACCTCGGCGACATCGTTTTCGCGCACGGACAGGTCATCAGCTCGCGCCGTGGCGAACTCTCTGTGCTGGCCGATTCCTGGCAAATAGTCTCCAAGGCACTGCGGCCGCTTCCGGTGGCCCACAAGGAGATGAGCGAGGAGTCGCGGGTCCGGCAACGATATGTGGATCTGATCGTGCGACCGGAGGCCCGTGCGATCGCCAGGCAGCGCATCGCGGTGGTGCGGGCGGTGCGGTCGGCCCTGGAACGGCGTGGTTTTCTCGAGGTCGAGACCCCCATGCTGCAGACGCTGGCCGGCGGCGCCGCGGCCAGGCCGTTCATCACCCACTCGAACGCTCTCGATGCCGACCTCTATCTGCGTATCGCCCCGGAACTGTTCCTCAAGCGTTGCCTCGTCGGCGGTTTCGAGCGGGTTTTCGAACTGAATCGGAATTTTCGGAACGAGGGTGCGGATTCCACGCATTCACCGGAATTCGCGATGCTGGAGACATATCAGGCATATGGCACATATGACGATTCCGCCACCACCACCCGCGAACTGATACAAGAAGTGGCCGACGAGGCTCTCGGCACCCGAGAGGTGCTGCTTCCCGACGGCAGCACATATGACTTGGACGGTGAATGGCAGACGCTGGAAATGTATCCGTCGCTGTCTGCCGCGCTCGGTGAAGAGATCACCCCGGACACCACGCTGGAACATCTGTTGTCCATCGCGGAACGTCTCGAGGTCGAGATTCCCGCGGACCGTGGTTATGGGCACGGGAAATTGGTCGAGGAACTGTGGGAGCACACCGTCGGTGACACGTTGTGGGCGCCGACCTTCGTGCGAGACTTCCCGGTCGAGACGAGCCCGTTGACGCGTGCTCATCGAAGCATTCCCGGGGTCACCGAGAAGTGGGACCTCTATGTGCGCAAATTCGAATTGGCGACCGGTTACTCCGAGCTCATCGATCCGGTCATCCAGCGCGAACGTTTCCAGGCCCAGGCCCTCGCGGCCGCCGCAGGTGATGACGAGGCAATGCGCCTCGACGAGGATTTTCTCGCCGCATTGGAGTACGCGATGCCACCGACGACGGGTACCGGAATGGGAATTGATCGTCTGCTGATGGCATTGACGGGGCTGACGATTAGAGAGACGGTTTTGTTCCCGATTGTGCGCAGACAGTCAAACTGACTGCTTTGTCTGTGTGGTTCCGCAGTGGTTGTTGAATGAATTCCATTCGTATGCAAGCATTGCGGCAGGGGTTCGGGGTGAATCTAATGAGTGGCCGCAGAAGGGTCGTGTGAGCTGTATGGCAAAGAAAGTAACCGTCACGCTGGTTGACGATTTCGACGGGGAAGCGGCGGCGGATGAGACCGTCGAATTCGCACTCGACGGTGTGAGCTATGAGATCGACCTTTCTTCCAAAAACGCCACCAAGCTGCGCGGCGACCTGAAGCAGTGGGTCGAAGCCGGCCGCCGCGTCGGTGGCCGCCGTCGTGGACGCTCGGCCGGATCGGGCCGCGGGCGCGCGGCGATCGATCGGGAACAGAGCGCGGCCATTCGCGAGTGGGCGCGGCGCAACGGCCACAATGTGTCGACCCGCGGGCGCATCCCCGCCGAGGTCATCGACGCGTTCCACGCCGCCACCTGATCGGCAAAAGGTTCGCCGGTAGCCGATTGTTCGCTCAGCGGATACGGACCCGCGAGCCACTTCGCTGACGGCGAACTCATCCGGGCGTTTTTCGGGAAACGTTCGGCGGTCTGTGTGCGTTATGGGATGAACGGCGGCACCAAGGCTGAGCACCGCTACCCCACGACCACTAGAGTGGACGGCAGGTGCGGTGTCTGTTCAGTTCATGTACAGCGCACGTGGCCGCCCTATGTGAGGAAGAGCAGGTAAAACCGATGTTCGAGAGATTCACCGACCGTGCCCGCCGGGTGGTCGTCCTGGCTCAAGAAGAAGCCCGGATGCTCAACCACAACTACATCGGCACCGAGCACATCCTGCTGGGCCTCATCCACGAGGGTGAAGGCGTGGCGGCCAAGTCGCTCGAGTCGCTGGGGATTTCGCTGGAAGGCGTGCGCAGCCAGGTCGAGGAGATCATCGGCCAGGGCCAGCAGGCACCGTCCGGCCACATCCCCTTCACCCCGCGCGCCAAGAAGGTGCTCGAGCTCTCCCTGCGTGAGGCGCTGCAACTCGGCCACAACTACATCGGCACCGAGCACATTCTGCTCGGCCTGATCCGTGAGGGCGAGGGCGTCGCCGCCCAGGTGCTGGTGAAGCTCGGCGCCGAACTGACGCGTGTTCGCCAGCAGGTCATTCAGTTGCTGTCCGGGTACCAGGGCAAGGAAGCCGCCGAAGCCGGTACCGGTGGACGCGGTGGCGAGGCCGGTAACCCGTCGACATCGCTGGTGCTCGACCAGTTCGGTCGCAACCTGACCGCCGCGGCGATGGAGGGCAAGCTCGACCCCGTCATCGGCCGCGAGAAGGAAATCGAGCGGGTCATGCAGGTGCTGAGCCGTCGCACCAAGAACAACCCGGTGCTGATCGGTGAGCCCGGCGTCGGTAAGACCGCCGTGGTCGAGGGCCTGGCCCAGGCCATCGTGCACGGCGAGGTCCCCGAGACGCTCAAGGACAAGCAGCTCTACACCCTGGACCTCGGTTCGCTGGTCGCGGGCAGCCGCTACCGCGGTGATTTCGAGGAGCGTCTGAAGAAGGTGCTCAAGGAGATCAACACCCGCGGCGACATCATCCTGTTCATCGACGAGCTGCACACCCTCGTCGGCGCGGGTGCCGCCGAGGGCGCGATCGACGCCGCCAGCATCCTCAAGCCGAAGCTGGCCCGCGGTGAGCTGCAGACCATCGGCGCGACCACCCTCGACGAGTACCGCAAGTACATCGAGAAGGACGCCGCCCTGGAGCGTCGTTTCCAGCCCGTCCAGGTGGGCGAGCCGACCGTCGAGCACACCATCGAGATCCTCAAGGGTCTGCGCGACCGCTACGAGGCGCATCACCGGGTGTCCATCACCGACGGCGCGCTGGTGGCTGCGGCCACGCTGGCCGACCACCCGCTTGTGCAGCTCGTCTTCCATGCGCAGCAGCTTGGCGGTCTCTTCCTCGGTCAGCTTGTACACGGGGATGCCCGTCCACATCGCGAGCACCTCGGCGATGGACTCCTCGGTGACCTCGTTGAAGAGGTCGACGCCCTCAGCCTGGAACTCGACTTCCTTCGCGGAGCGCTGCTCGAGCAGCTCCTTCTCGCGGTCGCGCAGGGACGCGGCTCGCTCGAACTGCTGGGCCTCGATCGCCGCTTCCTTCTCGTTGCGCACCGTCGCGATCTCGTCTTCGAGCTCCTTGTAGTCGGGCGGCGCCTGCATGCGCCGGATCCGTAGCCGGGAGCCCGCTTCGTCGATCAGGTCGATCGCCTTGTCGGGAAGGTGGCGGTCGGAGATGGACCGGTCGGCCATGGTGGCCGCGGCCACGATCGCCTGGTCGGTGATCGTGACGCGGTGATGCGCTTCGTAGCGGTCGCGCAGACCCTTGAGGATCTCGATCGTGTGCGGGACCGAAGGCTCCTCCACCTTGATCGGCTGGAACCGGCGCTCGAGAGCGGCGTCCTTCTCGAGGTGCTTGCGGTACTCGTCGAGGGTCGTGGCCCCG
>JBPPMV010000219.1:0-3017 GCA_051306235.1 Mycobacterium sp.
GCCCGATCCGGTCGCGATAGAACTCAACGGATGTCGGATAGTCGGCCGGCCGTAGCAGCATCCGGCTGGCCAGGATCTCCATCCGTCGTGTCTATCACGGGTCAGGCCGATTCGGCCGCGACACGGTAGCCGCGCACCGCGATGGGGCCGAACACCGCCAGCAGGCCGATGACCCATGCCACCGACTGCAGCACCGGCCACAGGATCGGTCCGCCCGCCGCCAGCCCGCGCATCGCCTCGATCGCCGGGGACATCGGCTGGGCTCGCACCACCGGTTCCAGCCAGTTCGGGAACACATCGACGGGCACCATACCGGAGTTGAAGAACAACAGCAGGAAGCAGACGGTGGACAGGCCGGTGATGATGTTCTTGCCGCCTGACTGCACGGCGACGGCCACGATGACGGCGGCGAACCCGATCACCATGAATACCGGGATCAGCACGAAAGCGATTGCGGCGGGCCAACCCTGGGTGAAGCGCAGACCCATCGCCACGCCGACGGCGGTGATCACCAGGGTGCCGATGAAGGCCCGGGTGCCCTCGGCGACCAGCCGTCCGGTCAGCGCACTCGCCCGGTGTACCGGCAGTGCCCACAGTCTGCTGAGCAGGCCGGACTCCCGTTCGTCGGGTATGGCTGCGCCGGTGCCCATCGCGCCGAACAGTGCGCCGGCGATCGCGCACATCGGCACCAGGCCGTAGAGGCTGTTACCGCCGGTCAGATGGAGTATCGATTCGCCGATCACCTGCTTGTAGACGATCAGCAGGAAGGTCGGGAAGATCAGCGACTGGATCAGCACCACCGGGGCGCGCTGCCAGCCCAGCAGCAGGCGGCGGGCCTGCAGGCGGCTCTGCCGTATCAGGGTCATGCGGCCCGCCTCTGCATGCGGATCGCGATGGCACCGAATACCACCAGCAGTCCCACGCACCAGGCAACGCTGAGCGCGATGTGGTGGTACTCGCCGATCGCCAGCCCGCGTAGCGTCCCGGCGATCACCGAAACCGGCTGATGCTCGACGAACGGCCCCAGCCAGGACGGGAAAGCTTGCACCGGAGCGATTCCGGTGGACAGCATGACCAGCAGCAACTGCGGGATCAGCAGGGTCTGGCCGGCCTCCTCGGCGCTGCCGGCCAGGGATCCGAGCGCGTCCGCGCCCAGCGAGAGTCCCAGCGACAGCAGCAGCGCGATCCCCACGAAGGTAAGGACGCCGACCACGCCGCCGGAGAACCGGAACCCGAACAGATAGCCGATCATGATCGCACCGACCATGGCCGCACCCGCTCGCACCAGCGCGGACAGCATCCGTGCGGTCACCGGTGCCAGCGCACTGATCGGCAGCGAACGCATGCGAATGCCCATGCCGCTCAGGTGGTCTCGGGCGGACCGGTCGGCGGTGGTCATGGCCGTGAAGATCATCGCCTGCACCACGATGACCGGCAGGATGTACTGGGCGTAGCTCATGGTGCCGGTGTCGATGACATTGCGCAGGGTGATGTCGAAGCACACGAAGAATGCGATCGGTCCGCCGATGGCGAATACCAGATCACCGCCGCGCAGCGTCCCGAGTACCGACCGTCTGGTCAGTGCGCTCAGAGCGGTCACGCCGGGGCCTCTCGGGATGTCAGCGTGAAGAACACCTCGTCCAGCGACGGTTTGCGCAGTGCGATATCGCCGACCTCGATGCCCAGGGCCTCGATCCGGCGGAACACCTCCGAGAGGCTGGCCAGACCGTCGGGGGCCGGCACCGACAGCGCGCCACTGTCCGGGTCGGTACTGACCTCGCCGAGACCGGCCAGCGCCTCGGCGATCCGCCGCCCGTCGGCGGTGTGCACCGGCGTCACCTGACAGAAGGTGCCGCCGACACGCTGCTTGAGTTCGTCGGCGGTGCCCTCGGCGATCACCTGGCCGTGATCGATGACGACGATGGCATCGGACAGGGCGTCGGCCTCATCGAGGTACTGGGTGGTCAGAAGCACGCTGGTGCCCCGGCCGGTGAGCGAACTCACCAGATCCCAGACCTCACGGCGGCTGCGTGGGTCCAGTCCGGTGGTGGGTTCGTCGAGGAACACGACCGCAGGCTCGGCGACCAACCCGCAGGCGATATCGGCGCGGCGGCGCATCCCGCCCGAGTAGGTACCGACACGACGGCCGCCGGCATCGGTCAGGCTGAACGCCTCGAGCAGTTCGTCGGCGCGGGCCCGGGCGGTGGCACGGGGGAGTCCGTTGAGTTCACCGAAGAGGATGAGGTTCTCCCGGCCGGTGAGCATCTCGTCGATGGCGGCGTACTGGCCGGTCAAGCCGATGCTCTTGCGTACCCGGGCGGCCTGTTTGACGACGTCGAACCCGGCCACCCGGGCGGTGCCGGACGTCGGCCGGATCAGGGTGGAGAGCACGTTGATGGCGGTGGTTTTACCTGCGCCGTTGGGGCCCAGCACGCCCAGCACGGTGCCCGCCGGCATCCGGAACGTCACCCCACGCAGGGCCTGCTTGTCCCCGAACTGCTTGGTGACATCTTCCAGCTCGATCGCATACTCGGACACCGGGCGAGTATGGCATGCCTAACCTAAAGTCGATCTGCTGCCCGCAGGCCTCCTGACCGCTCTGCCGCTCGCAAATGTCACCCTGCTGGCGCCGTCATCCATATATATCGATGGCGGCGCCCACAGCGTGACATTGCGAATGGCACACCCGGCTTTAACCCCTCGGATAGAGCAGTTCGAGCTCGCCGAGATGCGCCGCGACGGTCAGCAGGGGCAGGGCCGCAGATACCGCGAGGGCGTTGTCGGTGGCTTCGGCGCGCAGCTCCAGGACGAAGTCGTCACTGATCGACGGTCCGGTGACACGTTGGGCGCAGATGACGTCGGCATGCTGTTCGAGCAGTTCACGCGCCCGCGGGTACACCCCGAACGGCGGTGGCACCACATCGGCCACCAATTCGGCGGCGGCCCGCAGTCGCACCGCGCGGTTGGCGGCCCGCACGATCGGGGCCCGGATGTCGGTTTGCCCGCCGTTCTCGGAA
>JBPPMV010000220.1:0-3161 GCA_051306235.1 Mycobacterium sp.
GGGGCCCGGCGGCGGGGGAGTGGCCGGCGGCCGCGTCGGGCTGGGCGGCACCGTGGTGGTGGTGGGCGTGCGGGTCGGCAGTGCGCAGATCGGCAGCAGCGAGGTGCGCGCCAGTTCGTTGATCTGCCGGATCGCGTCATCGAGGGAACCCGACGGCAGGCCCGCGGCGACCTGGGCGCGCTCGGATTCACGGATGTCCTGCAGCCGCAGCACCTCGCAGTCCAATGCGTCGTCGGATTGCCCGAAACTGATCAGCGACAGTTCGTTTCGGGGGTTCAGGCAACCGACCAGAAACGGCTCCTGCAGGGACAATCCCAGAAACGAGGTCTGCACACCGCGCATGATCGCCACGGTGTTGTCCTGCTCGCTGACGTAATAGTTGTTACGAATGATCTCGCGGGCGATGGTCAGCCCCGCCACCACTACCAGAAGGACCACTACTGCGGCCATCAGCATCCGGCGTTTGGAGCGGGGCGGTCGTTGCTCTTCAGGTTGCGTGACAACCCTTTTGGGCTGGTTGCGTTTCGGGTTGAAGGCCGAGGCACGGCCGGCGGCCGTGTTCGGGGGAGCGGTGTTGTCATCCTCACCGGAGACCGCGCCGGCCAGGATGGGTTGGGTCTGGCCGTAGTCGTAGTCCACAACATCGGCCACCACCACGGTGACGTTGTCGGGGCCACCCCCGCGCAGGGCCAGCTCGATGAGCCGGTCGGCGGCGTCGACCACGTCCGGAATCTGCAGCGCCTCGGCGATGGTGTCCTGGCTGACCGGATCCGACAACCCGTCCGAACACAGCAGGTAGCGGTCGCCGACCTTGGCCTCCCGCATGATCAGCGTGGGTTCGACCTCGTGACCGGTGAGCGCCCGCATGATCAGCGACCGCTGCGGGTGGCTGTGCGCCTCCTCGGCGGTGATGCGGCCCTCATCGACCAGTGTCTGCACGAAGGTGTCGTCCTTGGTGATCTGAGACAGTTCACCGTCGCGCATCAGGTAGCCGCGGGAGTCACCGATGTGCACCAGGCCCAGCCGGCCACCGGCGAAGAGGATGGCGGTGAGCGTCGTTCCCATGCCCTCGAGCTCGGAATCGGCCTCCACATGTGCGGCGATCGCCGAGTTGCCCTCGTGGACTGCCACGTTGAGCTTGTTGAGCAGGTCACCGCCCGGCTCGTCGTCATCGAGGTGGGCCAGCGCGGCGATCACCAGCTGGGAGGCCACCTCACCGGCGGCGTGCCCGCCCATACCGTCGGCCAGGGCCAGCAACCGGGCCCCGGCGTACACCGAGTCCTCGTTGTTGGCGCGCACCAAACCGCGGTCGCTGCGCGCTGCATATCTGAGCACGAGTGTCACGGGCGCAACTCGATCACTGTCTTGCCGATACGTACCGGCGTCCCCATCGGAACCCTTACCGCCGTAGTCACCTTCGCCCTGTCAAGGTATGTGCCGTTGGTCGATCCTAGGTCCTCCACGTACCATTCCGACCCTCGCGGTGACAGCCTGGCGTGCCGTGTCGATGCGTAGTCGTCGGTGAGCACCAGGGTGGAGTCGTCGGCGCGGCCGATCAGTACCGGTTGGCTGCCGAGCGTGATGCGGGTGCCTGCCAGTGCGCCTTCGGTCACCACCAGGTGCTTGGCGATGTGCCGCTTTTCCCGGCTGGGCAGCAGCGATCCGCGCAGCGCCAGCCCGCGTCGGACCATGACGGCCCCGGTCGGTGCGTAGATGTCGGTGCGCAGGATGCGCAGCACGGACCAGATGAACAGCCACAGCAGCAGCAAAAACCCGACACGCGTCAGCTGCAGTACTAGCCCCTGCATCCGACGTCCTCTCCGTCCCAGTTCCGTGCGACTTCCGCCGTCACCATACGGGGGTGCACAGCGGAGCGCGGGTGAAGCGGACTGCTACGGCGCTCAGTGGACCCGGACGATGATCTCGGAGTGCCCCAGCCGAATGACGTCACCATCGGCGAGCTGCCACTCCTGAACGGGAGCGTTGTTCACCGTGGTGCCGTTGGTGGAGTTCAGATCCGACAGCAGGGCGATCTGGCCGTCCCAGCGGATCTCCAGGTGCCGCCGCGACACTCCGGTATCGGGCAACCGGAACTGGGCGTCCTGGCCGCGACCGATCACGTTGGCGCCCTCGCGCAGCTGGTAGGTGCGGCCACTGCCGTCATCGAGCTGCAGGGTCACGTTCGCCGCGGCGCCGTAGCCACTGCCGTATCCGGCCGGTGCGGCCGCGGGCTGGGCGCCGTAGTCGTAACCGGCGGGCTCACCGTAGCCGGCGTCGGGGTAACCGGCCTGGGCCGGCGGCTCACCGTAGCGGCCGTAGTCGGGTGCCGCCGGCGGGGCGGCGTAGTCGGCACGGCCGTACTGCTGGCCGCCGTAACCGCCCTGATCGGGATAGCCACCCTGGTGGTCCGGGTAACCGCCCTGATCGGGGTACCCGGGAGCCTGCGGTGCCGGCGGACGGCCGTAGCCCTCGTCCTGGCGCGCCGGGGGGCGGCCGTAGTCGTAGTCGCCGTATCCGGGCGGCGGTCCGGCCGGGGGCTGTCCTGCGGGCTGGCCGTATCCGGCCGGCGGCGGCGCCTGGCGGTAACCCTGGTCGGGGTATCCGGCCGGGGGCTGTCCTGCGGGCTGGCCGTATCCGGCGGGCGGACGCTGGTCGTAGGACGGCGGCGGGTAACCCTGATCCGGGTAGCCGCCCTGGTCCTGCGGGTAGCCGCCCTGATCGGGGTAGCCGCCCTGGCGCGGCGGGTAACCACCCTGGTCGGGGTGTCCGGCCTGGTCCTGCGGGTAGCCGCCACGGGCCTCGTCAGGCTGGCGGTACCGGTCGTCGTACTGGTCGTCGCCGGGCCGACCCTGTCCCTGGCCTCGGTAGCTCGGGTTGTCGGTCATCGCTGGTGCTCCTGGTTCTGCGGTGGACGCGCGGTCTCGGCTTGCTGGTGCAGGTTCGCGGGTGCTCGTGTCTGGGTTGACCGCTCCACGGGCGCGGAACTGTCCGGTGTGCAGGCTCGGCGATGGCTCAAACCTGACGACCACATCACCATACGTTTGCCACCCCTGGTCATGAATGAAACCTTCCAGGTGGCGGGCAAATGTACGTGATGTCCGGTCGGGGTCGGCGCTCACCTTCTTGTAGTCAGTCTCACTGAGGGTAATGACGTATTCGTT
>JBPPMV010000221.1:0-8678 GCA_051306235.1 Mycobacterium sp.
GGTGGCACAACGGGACCGTTGGACCCGGTTTCCAGCATGGCGTCGGTGACGTAGCCACCGTCGGACAGCCGGTTCCACAGGTCGGTGGACAGGTTGTAGGGGCCACCCTGGAATACCGTGCCCCTGGTGTAGCAGGCGATGAGCACGGTGGCGCCGTTACGCAGGGTGCCGACGCGCTGACTGGTGGCCGACGGTGCCGAGCGCACATTCAGGTCCCGGCTACCGGTGTTGACCGTGACGCTGGCCGTTCCCGATGCCGATTCGGGCGCCGCCTGAGCGGGCGCAGCCGTCACCAGGACGCCGGAAACGAGGGCCAGTACGGCCAGCGGCGGCAGCCGCCGATACATCGCAGTCGTGTACACAGCACGCCTTTCGGACACCGGTCGCAGACAGCATAAATCGCGATCGGTCCATTTGCTGGCAGCACACGGAGTCTTTGCCTGATGGAAATGTGATGCCGGTGCGCCGTCGGATCAACCGGTGATATCGCGACCGATCAACTGACGGGCGATGATCCACTGCTGCAATTCGTTCGCCCCCTCGAAGATCTCCAGGATCTTCGCGTCGCGGTACATCTCCTCCAGGCGCACCGACTCGCCACTCTCGGATACCTGCCGGGCGAATCCCACTGCTCCGTGGATCTGAATTGCTTCACGCACAAGGTCATTGGCCAGCCTGGTGCCGTAGGCCTTGGCCATCGCGGCTTCCGGTTCCGCAGTGCGGTCGCCGCGGTCGATCAATGTCGCCGCCTTCTGGTAGAGCGTGCGCGCGCATTCGATTTCGGTGGCCCGCTGAGCCATCACGAACTGCCAGTGCTGCATCGCGCCCAACGGAGCGCCGAACACCTCTCGGGTCTGCAACCGATATACCGCCAGGTCGAGTGCGGCCTGCGCCACCCCGACACCCGCGGCACCGATGCCGATCCGGCCGCGCACCAGGGCCGATAGTGCGACGCTCATCCCGCCGCCGACCTCGCCGAGCAGATTGGCCCGCGGTACGTGCACATCGGTGAACACGATGTCCGCGGTGATCTGGCCCCGGTGCCCCATCTTCAGATCCGGGGCACCGACGCGGACACCCGGCGAGGACAGGTCGACGAGCAGCATCGATGCGCGATTACCGTCCGCGCCGGCGCGTACCAGCACCGATACCCATCCCGCCACCACGCTGTTGGTGATCCACCGCTTGCGACCGTTGAGCAGGAATCCGCCGGCAACCTCTTCGGCAACGGTCTGCAACCGTTGCGGAGTGAGATCGGAACTGGAGTCCGGCTCCGTGGTCGCGAATGCGAATGCGACCCGGCCGCTGACCAGTTCGGGAACCAGCCGAGAGCGCAGTTCCCGGTCGGCGTAGGCCAGCGTCTGCGGAACCAGGATGCACTGCCCGTCGTAGACACCGGCGAGCGAGGACGAGTGGTAGGCGATCTCCTCGGCGACCGTGCAGGTGCCGAGCATCGGGTGCGCCAACCCGCGCCCGTGCTCAGGCCCGAACGGGACGGCGAACATGCCTTCGTCGGCGAGTCCGCGGAAGGCCGCCCACGGAAAGCTGTCCACCGACTCCTCACGCAGGCCGATCTCGCGGGCATGGGGCACCACCTGCCGCTGGACCGCTGCGCGCGCCTCGGCACGCAGTTCGACGATCTCGGCGGGCAGCCAGACATCGTGGGTCATCCGGTCCTGGGTACGCGGTATCGCGGTCACCGCTCGACAATAACAGTCAATATTGACTGCTATTACTCGAATGTTGTCCCGAGCCGGACGCGGGCGAGATCTCGCCACACCTCCAGGTGCGGGTCGGTGTCGGGGTCGCGCTCGTCGATCGCATAGGTCAACGCCACCCCGCGCATGCTGGTGAACAGGAGCTCGCGGGTGTCGGCAAACGCCGGGTGACTGCTGTGCACGGGCCCGAACATGGTCGCGATCACATGTTCGATCGCCCGGCCCAGCCGATGCTCGGACGCCGCCAACTCACTGCGCAGAGCCGGATCGGTCCGGGCCGCCAACCACAGCTCCATGGCAGCCCAGAAGTACGGCTGTCGAAATGTCCTCCACAACAACGCGACTGCATAGTCGATGCGCTCGACGGCGCCCGTCGCCGCGGCAGGGGCGGAATCGAACCACGCCTCCATCTCGTTGATGCGCTCGACGGCCAGATGCTGGGCGGCCGCGACCAGGAGCTGTTCCCGGGACGGGAAGTAGTGCAACAGCCTGCCGCGCGAGACGCCCGCCAACCCTTGGATGACGACAGTGGTCGCGCCGGAGTAGCCGTGCAGCACCAGCGCCTGCACAGCGGCCTCCAGGATCAGCGCGCGGCTGTCGGCGCGCCGCTCGCGATGCGGTCTACGCTCGGATTCCGCCATGGCAGTAGCGTACCGATAACCGTCAACCCTGACGGCATCTGCGCAGGGCGCGTCAGCGCCACTGATAGCGCGTCTTCGGGCGCCCGGCCTTGCCGTAGTCGGTGTTACGGGTGACCGTGCCCTCATCGGCCAGCCGTTCCAGATACCGCCAGGCCGTCACCCGCGACACCCCGACCTGCGCGGCGGCCTCATCGGCGGTCAGCCCCGGTGCGCAGTCGCGGACCGCCCTCGCGATCTCGTCGGTGGTCTGCGGGGCCGCACCCTTGGGGGTGACCGCCTTGTCGGCGCCGACCCGTAACTCGGCCATCGCCCGGTCGACCTCGGCCTGGCTGGCGGCCTCGGTGCCTGCGGGCAGTGCGGTGCGGTAGCGCCGGTACCGCTCCATCCGATCCCGGAACGCCGCGAACGTGAACGGTTTGAGCAGATAGGCCAGCGCGCCGTGGGAGACCGCGGCGCGCACCATCTCCAGGTCCCGCTCCGAGGTGATGGCGATGATGTCGGGGGCCGGCGCGAGTCC
This sequence comes from Mycobacterium sp., assembly GCA_051306235.1. GTDB lineage: Bacteria > Actinomycetota > Actinomycetes > Mycobacteriales > Mycobacteriaceae > Mycobacterium. The sequence goes on from JBPPMV010000221.1 coordinate 2,877, forward strand.
GGACAGCCCGGAGGCCAACGAGATACCGCTGGCATCGGGCAGGCCGAGGTCCAGCAACACCAGCTCGATCGGCTCCCCCGCCGCCGCCGCAGTGGCCGCCGCACGCATGGCGTCGCGGGCGGTGTGCACCACCGCCGCAGGCGAAAAGCCGTCCAGTCGGCCGAGATAGGTCCGGTGCGCCTCGGCGATCAGCACATCGTCCTCGACGATCAGCACTCGGATCACCGGTCGATCACCACCGAGACCACCGATCCGTAGGTCACATCGGTGCTCAGCGTGCCGCCGTGGCGATGCACCACCTGGGCCACCAGCGCCAGCCCCAGTCCGTGCCCGTCGGCCGTCTTCGTCGAGTACCCCCGGCGCTGGGCGTGGGCGAACGCCTCGGCCTCCATCCCAGTACCGCTGTCGGCCACGGTGATTCGCAACGCCTCATCATCTTGAACCACTGTCACCTCGATCCACGGGTCCTCACGGTCGCACGCATCCATCGCATTGTCGATGAGGTTGCCCAGCACCGTCACCAGTTCCTGCCCGGTGAGCACGACATCCGACGGCAGCTGGGTGTCCTCGGTGACGGTCAGCGCGATACCGCGCTCGTCGGCCTGTGCGGTCTTGCCCAGCAACAACGCCACCAACGCCGGCTCGCTGACCGCCTCCGACAGCCGGTCCACCAGAAGTTGGGAGAGCTCCAGTTCCCTGGTGGCCACCGCGACGGCGTCCTGGGGGCGCCCCATCTCGACCATGGTGATCACGGTATGCAGTTTGTTGGCCGACTCATGCGCCTGGGCGCGCAGCGAATCGGTCAATCCCTGCAGCGAGCTGAGTTCGCCCAGCGCGCCCTGTAATTCGGTGCGGTCGCGGATGGTCACCACCTCGCTGCCCGAGCTTCCCGCATCCGACACCCGCGCCCGGTTGACCACCAGCACCCGGTCGTCGGTGACGTGCAGTTCGTCGCGCACCCCGGGATCGGGATTGCGCAGGAACTCGGGCAGATCGGCGGCCGACACCGGACCCGCCGGCAGGCCCAGCAGCCGGCGGGCCTCGTCGTTGGCGAGCACCACACCGTCACGATCCAGCACGATCAGACCCTCGGACACCGCGTGCAGGATGGCATCGTGATGGTCGTACATCACCCGGAGCTCGTCGGGGCGCAGCCCGCGGGTCTGGCGCAACAGCCGGCGCCGGATCCCCCATACACCCACCAGCGAAACCGCAAGGGCGCCAAGGCCGACCGCGGCGATGATCGACCACTGCTCGCGCCACCGCTCGGCCAGGCTCTGCTGCAGGATGCCCGCGGCGACCAGGCCGATGATCCGGCCGTCGCCGTCGTGCACCGGTGCCACCGCCCGGATCGACGGGCCCAGCGTTCCGGTGTAGACCTCGGTGAACGATTCCCCGCGCAGCGCGGGCTCGATGGTGCCCAGGTAGGCCGCGCCGATCTGGGTCGGGTCGGTGTGCGTGTAGCGGGTGCGGTCCGGCGCCATGATGGTGATGAACGCGATATCGGTGTGCCTGCGCACCAACTCGGTGACCGGTTGCAGGATCGCGGTGGCGTGGCCAGTGACGATCGCATCGGCGGTCGACGGGGAATCGGCCAGCGAGGTGGCGATGCCGAGCACCTGAGCCTCGGCGGCGGCGTCACCGTCCTGGCGCGCGTCGAGCAGCGCCAGCGCACTGCCCACCACCACGATCAGTGCGATCACCAGGATCTGCAGTGCGATCGCCTGGCCCGCCAGTGACCACCGCGAGATTCGGTCGGCCACCACGCGGCGCACCTCCCGTGAACGAAATGAACTAAAACGTGACCTGGCTCACGCCCTGTCGGACCATCCTTACATGACAACTTCCCAGGACGCTCCGGCGGAAACCTCGCCGGAGGGCCAGCCCCCCAAAAAGCGGGACCGCACCCATTGGCTCTACATCGCCGTGATCATCGCGGTGGTCGCCGGCGTCGGCGTCGGCATCCTCGCGCCCGACGTCGGCAAGAGCGTCGGCGTCCTGGGCACGATGTTCGTCGATCTGATCAAGATGATGATCGGCCCGGTCATCTTCTGCACCATCGTCTTGGGCATCGGCTCGGTACGCAAGGCCGCCACCGTCGGCAAGGTCGGCGGCCTGGCGTTCGTCTACTTCCTCGGGATGTCGACCTTCGCGCTGGCCATCGGCCTCGTGGTCGGAAACCTGCTGCACCCGGGTGAGGGCCTGAACATCACCGACACAGCGGGCAAGGGCGCCGAACTCGCCGACAAGGCCCATGAGGCCGGCGGTCTGATGGACTTCGTCCAGGGCATCATCCCGACCTCACTGTTCTCGGCGCTCACCGAGGGCAGCGTCCTGCAGGCCCTGTTCGTGGCGCTGCTGGTCGGCTTTGCACTGCAGGCGCTCGGTTCGACCGGCGAACCCATCCTGCGCGGTATCGAGCACCTGCAGAAGCTGGTCTTCAAGGTGCTGGCGATGATCCTGTGGCTGGCCCCCATCGGCGCCTTCGGCGCCATCGCCAATGTGGTCGGCCAGACCGGCTGGGCCGCGGTCGGACAGCTGATCACACTGATGCTCGGCTTCTACCTGACCTGCCTGATCTTCGTCTTCGGCGTGCTCGGCACCCTGCTGCGCGCCGTGTCCGGTATCTCGATCTTCAAGCTGGTGCGCTACCTGGCCCGCGAGTACCTGCTCATCGTCTCCACCTCCTCCTCGGAGTCGGCGCTGCCGCGCCTGATTGCCAAGATGGAGCACATCGGCGTCGACCGCTCAACCGTCGGCGTGGTGGTCCCCACCGGCTACTCGTTCAACCTGGACGGCACCGCGATCTACCTGACCATGGCTTCACTGTTCATCGCCGGGGCACTGGGCGATCCACTGAGCCTCAGCGAGCAGATCGGCCTGCTGGTCTTCATGATCGTCGCCTCCAAGGGCGCCGCGGGTGTCACCGGTGCGGGCTTGGCCACGCTGGCCGGCGGCCTGCAGGCGCACCGTCCCGACCTGCTCGACGGTGTCGGCCTGATCGTCGGTATCGACCGGTTCATGTCGGAAGCCCGTGCGCTGACGAACTTCTCCGGCAATGCGGTCGCGACCCTGCTGGTCGGCTCGTGGACGAAGACGATCGACCGCGCCAAGGTGGACGCCGTTCTCAGCGGTAAGGACCCGTTCGACGAACTCACCATGGTCGACGACCACGGACCGCGGGCCGCAGAACCGGCATCGGAGAAAGCTCCGGTACCGGCATAGGGCTCGGCTGAACCTGCGGCGTCGGACCACTTCGGTGGCTCCGGCGCCGCAGGCGTATGCAGGTACATTTCCCCGGTCGCTGCGCTCCTGCCCACCGGACCGCCACCGGATATGCGACCATCTGGCCATGAACCCGCAGGACGATCCGGAAGCCCGGATCCGTGCGCTGGAACCCACCGAATTCGGGACGCGCCGTGACTCGCCTCCCCCACCGCCGCTGCCGCCACCGACGCAGCCGTGGACGGCGCAAGCTCCCTACGACCAACCCGCGTACGGCCAACCCCCATACGGACAGCCCGCCTACGGCCAATCGCCCTACGGTGCCGACCCCTACACAGCCGGCTACCCGATGCCGTATCCGTCCGCGCCACAACCGACGAACTCCGGGTTCCGACCCTGGATGGCGATCGTGCCGATCGTGCTGGCGCTCTTCCTGCTCGCCGGCGGCGCCGCGGCGTTCTTCGTCTACTCCAACACCGCTGCGCAGGGCGTGCCCGGGATCTCCGGTGGCGGTGACGTGCTGACCGACGGACCGGAGGCGCCGGGGCTGCCCTCGCTGCCGGACCTACCGTCCCTGCCGACGATCATTCAGCTTCCCGAGCAGCCCGGCGGTCCGTCGGACTCCACACCGGAACCGGGCACGACCGTGACCATCAGCGGGATCGGCACCGACAAGACAGTGGCGTGCAATGACAACATCGTCATCATCAGCGGCGCCAACAACACCGTGAACATCACCGGCAACTGCACCGCCGTCACGGTGTCGGGGTTCGAGAACATCGTCACCACCGAGTCCACCCGGGAGATCGCGGTATCGGGGTTCGACAACAAGGTCACTTACCGCACCGGAACACCCCAGGTGAGCGAATCCGGCAGTGGGAACTCCATCACTCAGGGTTAGGTCAGACCAGGAACTGAACGGGATCACACCCCCCTCAGCCGCAACGCCGCGGCAGTCGCCGGTCCGACGATGCCGTCGACCCTGAGTCCGCCGAAGCGGCGCTGAAACTCCCGCACCGCGTTCTCGGTCTGCACGCCGTACACCCCGTCGATGGCGAGTTCCCCGGCGTAGGCCGCATAGGCAGCCTTGAGCCTGCGCTGCAATTCGGCCACCTGGGCGCCCTCGCTCCCGCGGTACAACAGGATGTCGGTGTACTCGCCGACCGGCACCGACGGCCGCGGGGTCGACGCGAAATCGGTTCCGGTGTCGAGGTGTTCGGCGATATCGGCCCGCAGGACATACATATCGATGGCACCGGGATCCCATTTGCCCTGGGCACGGCCGGCGTACTCCTTGTGGCCGATGGTGCGCGCCGAGGTCTGCCCCAGCCGTCGGTTGATCGCGGCGCAGCACCGGACCAACGCGAAATACTGTGCGTCGGGCCAGTTCCTGCGGTGCGGCGCAGACGGACCGGTACCGCTGTTGGCGCACTCGATACCGATCAGGTGCCAGTTGCCCATGTTCGCGGGCACCCACGGATACATGCCGACGCCGGCGTGCCAGGCAACTCCGGCTGCCACCACGGTGACGGTCCCGTCGCGGGCGATGTGTATCTGCGACAGCGGGCCGGCAAGGTCGGGGCGGCCCAGGGCGATGGAGCCCGCACCGGCGCGACCCGAACCGGTATGGTGCACCATCACCCCGCGGATGTCCTTGAACGCGCCGTGCCCGCGGTGACGCCAGTCGGGGTACTCGAGCGGTTTCAGGCCTTCATCGCGCAGCACTGAAGCCAACCAGACCGGATCCCCGGCCCGGGGTCGAATCTGCGGCACCCCGGCGTCAGAGCACCTTCGACAAGAACTCTTGTAGCCGAGGGTGTTTGGGATTGTCGAAGAGATCGGCCGGGGCGGCGTCCTCGACGATGTTCCCGCCGTCCATGAACAGCACCCGGGACGCGACCTCGCGCGCGAAGCCCATCTCGTGGGTCACCACGACCATCGTCATACCGCCCTGGGCCAGATCCCGCAGCACCTGCAGGACGTCGCCGACCATCTCGGGATCGAGTGCACTGGTCGCCTCGTCGAACAACATGATCGACGGGTTCATCGCCAGCGCCCTGGCGATCGCGACCCGTTGCTTCTGCCCGCCCGACAGCGTCGACGGCTTCACGTTCGCCTTCTCGGCCAAGCCGACCTGATCGAGCAGTTCGAGGCCTTTCTTCTGCGCGGCCGCCTTGTCCAGCTTCTTGGTCAGAAGTGGTGCCAGGGTGACGTTCTCCAGCACGGTCATGTGCGGGAACAGGTTGAAGTGCTGGAAGACCATGCCGATGTGCTGACGAACCTTGTCGAGGTCGACCTTCGAGTCGGTGAGGTCGAATTCGTCGACGACCACCTTCCCGCCGGTGATGTCCTCGAGCTTGTTCAGGCAGCGCAGGAACGTCGACTTACCCGAGCCGGACGGCCCGATGACGCAGACCACTTCGCCCTTGCTGATGGTGGTGTCGATACCGTCGAGCACCACCAGTTCGCCGAAGGATTTCTTCAGGCCCTCGATGCGGATCTTGACGGTGCCGTCGGGCTCGGCGGCGGCCGCCTCCGGTACGAGCTGGCTCATTTGTTGATCCTCTTCTCGATTCG
>JBPPMV010000222.1:0-6669 GCA_051306235.1 Mycobacterium sp.
TGTGGGTCCTGCGGGCCCGGTTGAATCAGGCGGCGGCGGACAGCGCCAGTGCGGTGTCAAAACGGTCCAGCACCGTTTCGGCCACCAAGCGGTGCGCCCCGAGCGGCGATGCCATCGGAATACCTTCAGCCGCAGCGAAATCAGCGACCCGGTCGGTGATCTTGCCGTGCGCCAGGAACCAGGGTGCGATGACGATCCGGTCGGCGCCGCGGCGTCGAAGACGGTCGGCCGCTGCCTGCAGTGACGGTTTCGGTCCGGTGGCGAAGGCGGTCGTGGTCCCGATCCACCGGGTACCGATGGCCACCGAGGGTGCCACCGTCGAGGTGCGGGCGTTGGCCTCCGGGCGCGACGACCCGACCGCTGTCACGATCACTCCGACACTCGAATCCTGTGCGGAGACACCGGCTTCGGCGATGCGGCGACGCAGCACGGCCATCAGCTGGTCGTCCTCGCCGAGTACCCCGGCCTGGCGCGCGGGCACCCCGCTGGCGGCTATCATCGCCGGAATATCGGAGCGGGCGTGGAATGCGTCGGCCAGCAGCAGCGGAGTCACCACCGCGTGCGGACCCACGGTCTGTAGCACGTCGACCAGGTTGGGCGCGGTCTGCTCACAGAACGCGGGCACCACGTCCAGGTCCGGACGCAGCCGGCGGATGGTGTCGGCCACCGCGTAGGTGGTCGCCGCCGAACGCGGGTCGGCGCTGCCGTGCGCGGTGAGCACCAGGACCGGTGACATCACCGAGAACTCATGACGCGTGCAGTCCGCATTCGGTCTTCGACTGTCCGGCCCACCGGCCGCTGCGCGCATCGGCGCCCGCGATCGGCTTGCTGGTGCACGGGGCGCACCCGATCGACGGGTAGCCCTCGTAGACCAGCGGATTGACCAGGATGCCGTTGGCGTCGATATATGCCTGCATGTCCTCGTCGGTCCATGCCGCGAGCGGGTTGATCTTCACCAGACCGAAGGCCTCGTCGTAGCTGATGAGCGGTGCGTTCGCGCGCGTCGGCGACTCGACGCGGCGGATTCCGGTCACCCACGCCGAGAACCCCTTGAGTGCCTTGCTCAGCGGTTCGACCTTGCGCATCCGGCAGCATTCAGCGGGATTACGGGAAAACAGATCCTTGCCCAGCAGCTCGTCCTGCTCGGCGACGCTGTTTTCCGGTGCCACATTGTGCACCTTGACGTCGTAGACCGCTTCGACGGCATCGCGGGTGCCGATGGTCTCCACGAAGTGATAGCCGGTGTCCAGGAACATCACGTCGACGCCGGGGCGGACCTTCGCGGCCAGCGCGACCAGCACGGCGTCCTGCATATTGGACGCCACGATGTAGTGGCCGCGGAAGTTCTGATCGGTCCACTGCAGCAGATCCGTCGCGTCGGCCCCATCGAGCTCCTTGGCGCCGCGCTCGGCAATTCCCCGCAGGTTTTCCTCCGTCATCAGCGCGTCGTTGCCCATTACCTACCTCAGATCCGCTTCGTCGGCGCGTACCGCCCACTGAGCGAAACGCTCATCGGGCTCGCGTTGTTTCACGAAGTTGCGAACGACCCGCTCGATGTAGTCGCCGAGCTCGGTGGAGAGCACCTTGTGCTGGCGCAACTTGCGGCCGAAACCGCTGTCCAGGCCCAGGCTGCCGCCCAGATGCACCTGGAACCCCTCCTCGGGGCCATTGCCCTCATCGATCATCTGGCCTTTGAAACCGATATCGGCGACCTGGATGCGGGCGCACGAGTTCGGGCAGCCGTTGATGTTGATCGTCACCGGCACGTCGAGCTGGGCGTTGATGTCCTCCAGTCGCTTCTCCAGCTCGGGCACCAGCACCTGGGAGCGGCTGCGGGTCTCGGCGAAGCTCAGCTTGCAGAATTCGATACCGGTGCAGGCCATCAGGTTGCGGCGCCAGTGCGACGGGGTGGACGGCAGGCCGAGCGCATCGAGGCCGGCCCGCAGCTCGTCGAGCTTGTCATCGGCGACGTCGAGGACGATCAGCTTCTGGTACGGGGTGAAGCGCACCCGGTCCGAGCCGGCGGCCTCGGCCAGGTCGGCGACCTTGCTCAGGATGGTGCCCGACACGCGCCCGGCGATCGGGGCGACGCCGACGGCGTTCAGTCCGTTCTTGAGCCGCTGCACGCCGACATGGTCGATCGGCCGGGGGGACGGGGTCGGTGCCGGTCCGTCGATGAGCGGGCGCTTGAGATATTCGGTCTCCAGTACCTCGCGGAACTTCTGCACGCCCCAGTCCTTGATCAGGAACTTCAGCCGGGCCTTGGCGCGTAGCCGCCGGTAGCCGTAGTCGCGGAAGACGCTGACCACGCCCTCCCACACATCGGGCACCTCGTCCAGTGGCACCCAGACCCCGACGCGCTGGGCGAGCATCGGGTTGGTCGACAGGCCGCCGCCCACCCACAGGTCGAAACCGGGCCCGTGCTCGGGATGCTCGACGCCGATGAAGGCGACGTCATTGACCTCGTGCACGACGTCCTGCTGCCCGGAGATCGCCGTCTTGAACTTGCGGGGCAGGTTGGAGTACTCGGGCTTGCCGACGTAGCGCTTGACGATCTCGTTCACCGCAGGGGTGCCGTCGACGACCTCGTCGAGCGACTCGCCGGCCAGCGGGGAGTTCAGCACGACACGGGGGCAGTCGCCGCAGGCCTCGGTGGTCTGCAGACCGACCTCGTCGAGGCGGCGCCAGATCTCCGGCATGTTCTCGACGCCGATCCAGTGGTACTGGATGTTCTGCCGGTCGGAGATGTCGGCGGTGTCCCGGCCGAACTCGGTGGAGATGCCGCCGAGGGTGCGCAATGCGGCGACGGTCAGTGCACCGCCGTCGCTGCGGACCCGCAGCATGAAGTACTCATCCTCGAGCATGTCGGTGTTCTCGTCGCCGGTCCACGTGCCGTCATACCCGGGTTTGCGCTGGGTGTAGAGGCCCCACCAGCGGAAACGGCCGCGAAGGTCGCCCTTGTCGATCGACTCGAAGCCGCCGGGGGCGTAGATGCTCTCGATGCGTTGCCGCACGTTGAGCGGGTTGTCGTCCTTCTTGGCCTGCTCATTGGGGTTCAGCGGCTCGCGGTAACCGAGCGCCCACTGGCCCTCACCGCGGGGTCGCTTGACCGGCTTGGCTGGCTTCTCAGCGGGGTTTGAGACCGTTTCGGTCATGTTGTTGGGCTCCTAGTCGAAGGAGCCGGCTCGTGAATCGCGCACTCGCCGGGGGCTGGCCGGCGGCGCAGATCCGGCGGCCAGCTCAGGTTTTGGGCGGGCAGATTCCGATATCGACGCGGGTCAGGGCAGACAACAACAGCTACAGAGGCGCTTCAGGTCGACATGCCGACGGACCACCAGCGCAATGCGGGTGGTGCTGTCCACGGCGGCGGTCACGTGCGCCATTCTGCCACGACAGCCCCCACCTGCCCTAACCGGGCCAGATTTGCGCTCAGGGGGAGCAAAACCCCGGTCTGGGACAATTCCGGACATGAGCAGCGTGCACCTGAACCGCGATGGCCCCTTCGGCATCTACATCCATGTGCCGTTCTGTGCCACCCGCTGCGGCTACTGCGATTTCAACACCTACACACCTTCGGAGCTCGGCGGGGCGAATCCGGACGGCTGGCTGGCGGCGGTGCGGGTCGAACTGGAGCTGGCGGCGGCACGGGTCGGACCACGCCAGGTGGACACCGTGTTCGTCGGCGGCGGCACCCCCACGATGCTCGGCGGGGATGGCCTCAGCGCGGTGCTGGCCGCGGTACAGGACCACTTCGAGCTGGCCCCCGGCGCGGAGGTGACCACCGAGGCCAACCCCGAGTCCAGTTCGCCGGCGTTGTTCGCGCAGTTGCGCTCAGCCGGCTACACCCGGATCTCGCTGGGCATGCAGTCGGCCGCGCCGCATGTTCTGAAGGTGCTGGACCGGGTGCACTCGGCAGGCCGCGCCCCGGCCGCCGCTCTGGAGGCCCGCGCCGAGGGGTTCGAACACGTCAACCTCGACCTGATCTACGGCACGCCCGGTGAGACCGACGATGACCTGGTGCGCTCGATCGAGACCGCGCTGGGCGCCGAGGTCGACCACGTCTCGGCGTATGCGCTGATCGTCGAGGACGGCACCGCGCTGGCCCGCCGGGTGCGCCGCGGGGAACTGCCCGCTCCCGACAACGATGTGCTGGCCGACCGCTACGAAATGCTCGATGCGCGCCTGTCGGCTGCCGGGCTGCAGTGGTACGAGGTGTCCAACTGGGCCCGGCCCGGCGGGGAGTGCCGGCACAACCTCGGCTACTGGGACGGCGGCCACTGGTGGGGCGCCGGGCCGGGTGCGCACAGTTTTCTCGGCGCGACCCGGTGGTGGAATGTCAAACACCCCAAGGCTTATGCCGAGTCACTGGCCGAGCGCCGGCTTCCGGTGGCCGATTCAGAGAATCTCGACGTCGGCGCCCGGCACGTGGAGGACGTGATGCTGCGGATGCGGTTGCGCAGCGGCCTGCCGCGTGCGGTGCTGACCGGGCACGAGCAGCAGCGCGCCGATGTGGCGATCGCCGACGGCCTGGTGCTCGCCGCCGCCGACCGGCTGGTTCTCACCGACCGGGGGCGGCTGCTCGCCGACGCGGTGGTGCGTGACCTGCTCGACGACTGAGCGATTCGTGCGTGATCGGTGACGGTCAGCGTTACGGATCTCGCACAGTTCGCCGGGGATCAGGCGCAGGACGCCCCAACCTCCTCGGTCACCGAATGATCGTGCGGCGCCAGCATTTCCACGATCCGCGTGGCCACTGCCGCGGCCGTGGGATGTTCCCACAGCAGCGTCGGCGGCAGCGCCAGTCCGGTCTTGCGCTCCAGCTGCTTGCGCAGGGCCACGGTCATGATCGAGTCGACGCCGATCTCGGCCAGCGGTAGCCGCGGGTCGACACCACCGTCGGGCAGGCCCAGCTCGGCCGCCACCGTGGTGGCGACCAGTTCGGCGACCCACACCTCGGTGTCCACCCCATCGCGGCCGACCGGTAGCTGCAGTCCACCCAGCGCGGAGTCATCGTCAGCCTGTGGTGCGATATCGGCGAGCATTGGCACCGACGCGGCATCGGCGGTCACGGGCAGCACCACGATATGTGCCTGATCGGCCCGCACCGCCAGATCGAGTGCGCGCATCGCGTCGTCGGCGCCGACGGTGCCCATGCCCAGGGCGTTGAGCTGTGCGGCGACAAAGCTTGAGGCCGAACCCATTCCGAGACCACGCCAGGCCGTCCAGGCCACCGCGGTGGTGCGATCGCCGAGGCTGCGACGGTGCTGGGCAAACGCATCCAGGAAGGCGTTCGCGCACGCATAGGCCCCCTGGCCGGGGAAGCCCGCGAGGTATCCGCACGACGAGAACAGCACCAGCCAGTCCAGCTCGCCCGGTGGGAACACCTCGTGCAGGGTCAGCGTGCCGTCCACCTTGGGGCGCATCGCCTGGGTGAAGTCCTCGGCGGTGGTGGCCGCCAGCAGGGCGCCGGCCTCGACGCCGGCGGCGTGCACCACACCGCGCACCGGCGGCAGGTCGTGCAGCACGGCGCGCAGATCGCGGGCCGCGCCGGGCGCGGCGATATCGACGGCCGCCACCCGCACCGAGACGCCGCGTTCCTCCAGCGACAGGATGGTGCGGACGGGTTCCTGCTCGGCAGCCCAGGACGCCCGGTCGTCGGCGATACCGCTGCGGGACAGCAGCACGATACGGCGTGCACCCAGGTCGGCCAGCCGCGCGGCGATCCGCACGCCGAGTGCCCCGGTGCCGCCGGTGATCAGATAGGTGCCGGCGGGGGAGCAGGACAGCGTTGTCCGCCTTGCAGATTCGGCGTGGGTGAGGCGGGCGGTCAGTGCGATGTCATCACGGACCACCACGACGCCGTTTCCGCCGAGTGCGGCGAGCGCCCCGATCGGCAGGCTGTCATCGGCCACATCGATGACGCCGCCCCACAGCCCGGGGTGTTCGGCCGCGGCGACCCGGGCGAAGCCCCACAGCGGGGCGCCGCTGATATCGCCGCCCTCGTACACGCCGCGGGTCAGCGCCCACAGCTGAGCTCGCTCGCCCGGGCGGTCCAGCAGCGTGGTCAGCGCCTGATGTACGACACCGACGGTGTCGACGGGGGCGTCCTCGGGTCGGGGCAGCACCAGCACCACCGCGCCCGGGGCCAGCGTGGCCGGGATCTCCTCGGGGGTCTTGCACAGCCGGTGCTCCACATCGGCGGCGGCGAGATCGCGCATGCACCACGCCAGCGTCCGGGCGTCACCGCCGACCAGGATTACCTGCGAGGGACGGGTGTCGGCTGCCCAGGACGTGGGATGCCAGGCCAGCTGCTGCATCATCCGGCTGACATCATTGCCGCCGGGATTCTCCAGCTGATCGAAGAACATGCCGTCGATCGCCCCGACCACCGTTCCGTCGGCATCGGCGATCGTCACATCGGCGAGGGTGCCCGTGCCGCGGCGGATGTGCAGGATCGCCGAAGGGACTGGCGCACCGCGTAACTGGACCCGGTCGATCCGGGCCGGCATCCGCAGCCGCAGCGGGCTGTCGAATACGTCCGAGGCGGCCGAGGTCGCCGCGTCCAGCAGGCCGGCCCAGGTGGCCGGCGCCGAGCCGTCCGGTTCGGCACGCACCACGGCAAACAGTTCGCCGTCCCCGCGGCGCAGTTCGGTGATGTCCCAGGGGAAT
>JBPPMV010000223.1:0-2056 GCA_051306235.1 Mycobacterium sp.
TACTGCCGTATGGCACCGGCACCGACTGGGTGCGCAACCTGCAGGCGTCGGGGTCGGGGCGGGTTCAGATCGAGGGCCGCAGCCTGCTGGTGACGGACCCGCGGGTGGTGCCGTTGAGCGAGGCGCTGGCCGTGGTGAAAGGGCCGTGGCGCCAAGTGCTTCGGGTGGCACCGGTGGAATCCGCGTGCTGCTCACGCGCTCCAGATGAGTACGTCACCGCGGGCCTCGGTCATCATGGTGCCGGGCTGCACCCGCAGCCGGTAGGGCGTCAGCCGGAGTACCGCGAACGCCGGCGAGGTGGGCGAATCCCAGCCCGGGATGATGGTCGGGTTGTATCCCAGCGGTTCCGGGGCGTTGACGAACTTGTCCCAGACCGCCGTTCGGGTCTCGTCATCGGAGTACCACTCGACCAGACAGTCGGCGGCGCAGGTGTCGTGACTGGGAGCCCAGTAGTTCACCGACACGTACGGGTGCACGGCAAGGTGCTTCTGCTTGACCGGTGAGGGCACCGTGGCCACCCAGCCGAACAGATCGGTGCCGTCCCACTCCCATATCGGGTGCAGAACTCTGCTGCGCGGCTTGCTGTCGGCGTCGACGGTGGCCACCGAGGCCCACACGATGGAGTGGGCCATCTCGACGAAAGCGGGAACGATCTGGTCCAGTCGTGACGTCACTCCGCCAGCTTATTCTCCGGCGTCGTCGTTTGCTTTCGCGTCGCTGTTTGCTTTGGAGTCGTGATCGACTGTGGAGTCCTTGTTGTATTTCGGGTTTCCGTCGTCGTCCAGCCAGTCGGACACGGCGGTGCCCGATACCGTGCCATCACTGCCGGGCAACACCGACGTCGGGCGGTTGTCCTCGTAGGCCCCGATCTCTTCTGGCGTTGCCTCGGTGCCGCGGCCCTCTTCAGTAGTCATGGCTCACGGCTGCCCGAAAATGTGAGCCACCAAACAATCAGGCCGATACCGAACGCAGCGCCGCGGGGAGACTGGGCAGGAAATGCCTGGTGGCGAACGCACGGATATCGTCAGCAGTCTGCAATGGCTGCATGCTGGGTAGCAGCAGCACCATCGCCGCGTACCGCAGGATGGTGTCGGCCAGGTCGTTGACGGCCGGCGCGCCGATCCGCTCGGCGAAGCCATCCGGGAAGATCACCCGCAGCGCGGTGGCCATCCGTTCGACCGCAGCGCCGTAGTGCCGGTGCAGCATCTCCTGGGCCAGCGCGGGATCGTCGACGATCATCTGGTTGAGCACCCGGTGGCGCCGGAACCGCATGATCGACAACGTGAAGGCCTCCACGTAGTAATTCGCTTGCGGCTTGGCATCCTTGTTTTCGTTCAATTCCTTGGCGATATCGGCGAACAGCGCCACGTTCTCGCGCTCGATGACGGCGCCCACGAGCTCGTCACGGTTTGCGAAGCGCCGGTAGATGGTGGTCCGGCTGACACCGGCCCGCCGCGCGACATCGTCGAGGGCGACCTTGCGGAAGCCATGACGCTCCAACTCGACGAGTGCGGCGTCGAGGATGGTTTCGCCTGCGTCAGCCCCTGGCATAGCCGGCTTGGGCAAACTTGCTGTACCGCACCGACATCGGCAATCTGTCCCAGACCCAGTTGACCGGGCGGGACCGGCAGAGTGCGGCGAAACGCTGGTAGTTGCGTTCCTGGCGCTCGGTCCACGGTAGCCCCAACAGGTCGCGTGCCCGCGGCGGCAGCCCACCGGCGGTGATGAACGCGGCGACCGGGTCGAAGACCTTCGCGACGATCTTCCACGCCACCGGGTTCACACCCTTGGGGCACGGGAAGCCCTTGGTCACGTAGCCGACGCCGTATCTGGCGGATTTGTGCGGGACGGCCACCTCGTTGAGCATCCGGTCCCAGTACCGCTCGAATTCGGCATAGGTCGCCGGCATAGGGCGGTCGCTGACACCGTAACGGCGGTACCAGGTCTTGGATTCCAGGTAGATCTGTTCCTTCTCGGCCTCGCTGAGACGCTTGACGAAGGTGTCGGCGAAGTAGATGACCTGCTCGACGAACGTGGCGTGCGCCCAGAAGTAGGT
>JBPPMV010000224.1:0-17658 GCA_051306235.1 Mycobacterium sp.
CCGCTGACGAACGGGGTAGCGCCCTAGGGCCGGCCGCGCTGCACGTCCGCCAGCGTCGGCAGCTTCCACTGCAGGCCCTGCTCACGGTCGAAGCTCATCGGCTTGTAGCGCAGCAGACCACTGCCCGGATATGGGGTGTACTCGCCGAACCAGACCTCACCGTCGACGGCATACAGGTCGATCCGGATGAAATCCCAGTCCGCACCGAGGATTCCGGCGATCTCCATCATCTTGTCCAGCTCGGCGGGCCGCTGCTCGTCGGTGACCGGTTGGATGCGCCAGCGCACCGGCAGCTGCCGCCAGTCGGCGTCCAGGAAGGTGGCGGTCTGGTGGGAGCCGAACCGGCCCCGGTTGACCTGGATCAGCTCGATGCGGCCGTCGAAGACGAAGAACTTGTAGTCGACGAGCGCCTGGCCGTCCGCGGACGGGATGCGTTCCTCCAGCAGCAGCTCCGGGCGGGCTTCGCTGTAACCCCACTCGCCGAGTTCCAGCGGTGTCTCGTCGAACCAGGTGCTGGTCTGCCGGACCAGATCGGCCAGAGTCGTCTGCGGATCGGGACCGAACAACGCGCGCCCGCTGCTGGCATTGGGCTTGAGGACCCACGGCGGCAGCGATGTCAGATCGGGTGCGTCGCGCAGGTCGAGCCCGGACCAGTAGGTGGCCGGGATGCGCAGATCCGCACCCGGGTAGGCCTCGCGGGCCATGTCCTTCATCCACATCTTGTCGCAGGCCTTCACGATCCGGTCGCGCCGGTCGTTGAAGATCCGCCAGTTCACCTTCTCGTTGAAGGTTGTCGGGTCGGTGAAGTTGCCACGCTTGCGGATCATCGCCAGATAGAGCATCTGCCGCATGGTCGTGACCGGGATCTTGTCGATCATCTTGCGACGCGATGCCTGCAGCCACGACGGCGTCGACTTGTATTCCAGCAGCGGCATCGCGGACCTCACTCAGAGTTGATCGTCGCAGCTGTCTCTTTGCTGTGACACAGCTGTGCGCGCGTCAATCTACCGCTGAGAGCCGGCTTTGTGGGGGCTACGTCTGTGGAGGGGACGTCTGTGGAGGGGACGTCTGGGGAGGGGACGTCTGAGGAGGGCCGCCCGGCGCAGTCCGCGGGTCGATGACGGGACCTGCGGGTGCGACGGGTGGGACCGATGCGGGGATCGGCGGGTACACCCCGGTGTACTCGACGGGCGGCCACGCGCCCAGATCGTCCCGCGAGGTCGACACCGTCAACAGTGCATAGGTGAGGGCGGCGACCGCCGCCGGCAGCAGGATGCTCGCCGCGATCACCAGGGGCCCGTGCCCGAAGAACACCGCGGGCGCTTCCAGCGCGTAGTGCACCCGGTTGCTCTCGCTGACCGGCGCGGTATCCACGTCGATGCTGCCGTAACGCCAATGCACCACCGCCGCACCGACTCCCGTCGCGGCACCCGCGGCCGCGGACATCCCGGCAACCAGCGCTGCGAGCAATACGGGACCCCGATGAGCCCGCCACTGCCAGACGAGCACCGCTGCAATGACGGCGAGTACGCCGAGCAGCCCGACCAGGAGGAAGGCGCCGAGGAAAAGGTGGTCCGAATCGTTGCCGACATAGGCCCGCACCCGGTCGCCGCTGCGCGTCAGCGCCACGACACCTTGGATGGGCGGTGCCAGCCAGGCCCACAGCGCACCGATCACCACACCCGCACCGGCCAAGCCGGCGAAGACGCGGAACGCGGCGCCGCGGTGGGAGAGCAGCGGTGCGCCGTGCATTCCGGTGTGCACCGGGCCGCTCACCGGAACCGTCTGGCTCATCGCTGCGTGTCCAGATCGGTGGAGTCCACCTGACCGTGCCGCGAGCACTTGGCCCACCATCCGGTCGGGCGCACCTGCACGATCATCCGCCTGCCGCATTCGGCGCAGAAACGGGGCGGCTCCAGCCCAAGTTGCGCCGCGGTCGGGATGACGCTGCCCGCCGCGGCACCGATCTCGGCACCGGTATAGACGTTGTAGACACCGGCGCCGACGGGCGCGGGCAGGGCGGGCAGGGCCGGTTCATCGTCGATCGTGATCACCACCCTGTTCTACAGCGTGGCGTTCAAAGCCTTGATCGGCATCTGGAGATCGACCAGCAGTTCCAGGTCGGCCTCGGCCGGCCGGCCCAGGGTGGTGAGGTAGTTGCCGACGATGACGGCGTTGATGCCACCGAGGATGCCCTGCTTGGCGCCCAGGTCGCCGAGGGTGATCTCGCGGCCACCGGCGAACCGCAGCATGGTGCGCGGCAGCGCCAGCCGGAAAGCGGCGACGGCGCGCAGCGCATCGGCGGCCGGCAGCACCTCGAGGTCACCGAACGGGGTGCCCGGACGCGGGTTCAGGAAGTTCAGCGGCACTTCGTGCGGGTTGAGCTCGGCCAGGTTGGCGGCGAACTCGGCGCGCTGCTCCAGCGTCTCGCCCATGCCCAGGATCCCGCCGCAGCAGACCTCCATACCGGCTTCGCGGACCATGCGCAGGGTGTCCCAACGCTCTTCCCAGGTGTGCGTGGTGACCACGTTGGTGAAGTACGACCGGGCGGTCTCCAGGTTGTGGTTGTAGCGGTGCACGCCCATATCCGCCAGGCGCTGCACCTGATCCTCGGTGAGCATGCCCAGCGAACAGGCGATCTGGATGTCGACCTCGTTGCGGATGGCCTCGATGCCGGCGGCGACCTGCGACAGCAGCCGCTCGTCGGGTCCGCGTACCGCGGCGACGATGCAGAACTCGGTGGCACCGGTCTTGGCGGTCTGCTTGGCGGCCTCCACCAAGCTGGGGATGTCCAGCCATGCGCTGCGCACGGGAGAGGCGAAAAGCCCGGACTGCGAACAGAAGTGGCAGTCCTCGGGGCAGCCGCCGGTCTTGAGGCTGATGATGCCCTCGACCTCGACATCGGGACCACACCACTTCATCCGGACGTCGTGCGCGAGCTCCAGAAGAGCGTCGAGCTGATCGTCGGGCAGTTGCAGCACCTGCAGGGTCTGGTCCTGATCGAGGCCGACGCCGCGTTCCAAAACCTGCTCACGCGCCTGAACCAGAATGTCCGTCATCCGTACGTCTCCCTAACAGCCCTACAACGACTACTCGACTTGAACACCGTTCAGGTTAGAGTAACGGTGTGCAGCTGCACAAACGTGACCTCGTCGATACCGCCACGGCGATCCTGGACAACTTCGGGATCGCCGACCTGACCATGCGCCGGCTCGCCCGCGAACTCAGCGTCAGCCCGGGCGCGCTGTACTGGCATTTCGCCAACAAGCAGCAGTTGCTCGGCGCGGTGGCGGACCGGATTCTGCAGCCGGCCCTGGCCATGGCTTCCGAAGGCGCGTGGCGCGACCAGGTTTCCGCGGACTGCCACCGTCTGCGGGACGCGCTGCTCTCCCATACCGACGGCGCCGAACTGGTCTCGGCCAGCTTCGCGGCGGGGCAGTCCGAGGCCATGACGGAGGTCGTGGCGCGATTGTCGGGCGCGGCGGCCGAATCGGGTGTCGATGCCGCGCATGCCGACCTCGCCGCCCGCACGGTCGTCTACTACGTGCTCGGTTTCACCGTGGACGAGCAGTCACGACTGCAGTGGGATGCCGCGGGCGCCGATCTCCCGCAGGGTCAATCGACGCTGGCCGAGGACGCAGGCCGGCGTTTCGCCTTCGGTCTCGGCCTGCTCATCGACGGCATGGCGGTGCACAGCGCCGCCTCGACCGACACAGCGCGCACCGGCGGTGGCGCCGCGTGTCGGTAGCCGTCAGCTGATCCAATGCTCCTGGCGGGCATCGCCATCCCAATGCCGCATTCCCACGAACTCGCCGTCGATATCGCCATCGTGCTGGGATCCGGTCGCCACCACGGCCATCGCCTGCTCCAGCAGTTCGGCGCCGACCCGCCGGGCGAGCGTGACATGCGGGGTCCACTGCCCGGGAAGTGCATGCCGAAGCGGTCCAGAGCTCATGTGCGGCACACAGATACGGTTCACCTGGGCATGCAGCTCGAGGAGTTCGGTGGACGGGACCACCAGCAACGCCAGGGTGAACGGGCCGCGTCCGAACAGTATCGGAGCGCCGAGCCGGCACGGCACGGGCAGGTCCGCCAGCAGGGCGGCCAGATCCGCGTCGACCCCGCCCGCCAATTCCGGCGCGACCGTCAGAGTGGCATGCGGGCGGTTGCTCGGGCCGCGGTGGGCGGCCTGGCTGGGCAGACCGGCCGCGGCCAGGGCGTCCCAGATACCCCGGACGGCGGCGTCGGCGTCCGCATCCAGGATCACCTCGACGGAATGCACCATGGCTACACCAGGCTCGCGATCCAGTGCCGATCGAAGGCAGCCACGCTCAGTGCCTCGAAGTCCGCCGGGGTGAGTGCGCCGGCACCGGCAGGCAGCACCGCACGGACCTCGGCCTGCTGCGCCAGCGCCGCCCGATTGCCCTGCTCGGCGATGCCCGGGTCGGCGGGCCATGCGCCGATCACCAGGCCGGCCGCGGGGATACTTTGTCCGGCAAGGGATTCCAGCGTCAACGCGGTGTGGTTGAGCGTCCCGAGCCCCGGCGACACGACCACCAATACCGGCGCGGACAGATCGGCGGCGATATCGCGCAACGTGACCCCGCCGGCACCCATCTCGACCAACAGCCCACCTGCGCCCTCGACGATGGTCAGCCGACGAGGCCCGTCGACGGCACGCACGGAGGCCGACAACTCGGCGCGGGTCGGCAACGGCAACCCGGCCCGCTGGGCCGCGGCGACGGGTGCCAGCGGCTCGGGATAGCGCCAGCCGCCGTGCAACGCGAGCACCCCGGACAGCCGGCGCACCTCGCCGAGATCGTCATCGCCATCCGCTGATCCAGTCTGGACCGGTTTGCACACGACCACATCCAAACCGGCCAGCCTCGCCGCGCACGCCAGCGCCGCGGTGGTCACCGTCTTGCCGACACCGGTATCGGTACCGGTCACCACCAGAACGCTCACGTGCCGAGGACGTCCGTCAGCACCTCGCGGGCCAGCGCCATCTCGTCATCACTCAGGGCGGCGCGCGCAGTCAGCCGCAGCCGGGACGTGCCTGCGGGCACGGTGGGCGGCCGGAAACAGCCCACCCGAACCCCCCGCTCCTGGCAGGCGGCGGCCGCGGCGACCGATACCTCGGGATCACCGAGGATCACCGAGACCACCGCCGATGTGGGCTCCTCGGTGACCCCACAGATCTGGGCGAGCTCGGCCGCACGGGTCAGTACCGCGGCGGCAAGTTCCGGTTGGTCGATCAGCACTCGTAGCGCGGCCAGGGACGCCCCGACAGCGGCGGGTGCCAAGCCGGTGTCGAAGATGAACGGCCGGGCGGTGTCGATCAGATGCGCGCGGACCGCCGCAGGCCCCAGCACCGCACCGCCCTGGCTGCCCAGCGCCTTCGACAAGGTCGTCGTCATGACGACATCCGGCGCCCCGGCGAGCCCCAATTCGTGCAGCAGACCCTGGCCACCGGTGCCGCGCACCCCGAGCCCGTGTGCCTCGTCAACGATCAGCAGTGCGCCGTATCGGCGGCACACCTCGTGTAGCTCGCGTAGCGGTGCCAGCACACCGTCGGTGCTGAAGACCGATTCGGTGATCACGACGGCGCGATCCTCGGCCCTCCCGGACAGCGCTTCGGCCACCGCGGCGATATCGCGGTGCGGTGTCACCGCGACCTTGGCCCGCGACAACCGGCAGGCGTCGACGATGGAGGCGTGGGTCAGCGCATCGGAGACCAACAGCGATCCGGGTCCGGTGAGCGCGACGATGGCGCCGAGGTTGGCGGTGTAGCCCGACGAGAAGACCAGCGCCGACTCCGCGCCGGTGAAAGCGGCCAGCTCGGTCTCGAACTGCTCGTGCAGTTCGGTGTTACCGGTGACCAGTCGTGAACCGCCGGCACCGGCACCCCAGATCCGCAGTGCCTCGACTCCACCGGCGAGCACTGCGGGGTGCTGGGACAGGCCCAGATAGTCGTTGGAGGCCAGGTCGAGCTCGGTGCCGACCGGCGGGCGCACCCGGAGTTCACGCCGCAGGCCCTGGCCACGGCGCTGCTTCTCGACATCGGCGAGCCAGGCCAGCGGGGAAAGACCGGTGCGCGTCACGGCGCTGCCTCCTCCTGAACGGTGTTCCATTTGTTCATCCTGAACGGTGTTCAATTCCGGGTTCAGGTTAATGCACGCGCGACGCCGACCATGCCCGCACCGATTGCGGCGATCTCATCGGGTGTGCAGATGAACGGCGGCATGGCGTAGATGAGCGTGCCGAAGGGCCGCAACCACAGTCCGTGCTCGAGTGCGCTCGCGGTGGCCACCGCCATATCGACGGGATCGGCCATCTCGATGACGCCGATGGCGCCCAGCACCCGCACATCGGCCACCCCGGGCAGCGATCGCGCCGGTTCCAGGCCCTCGCGCAGACCCGCTCCGATCTCGGCCACCCGGGCCCGCCAGTCCCCTTCCAGCAGCAGTTCCACGGCGGCCACCGACACCGCACACGCCAACGCGTTGGCCATGAAGGTCGGTCCGTGCATCAGGGCACCGGGCTCCCCTGCGCTGATGGTCTCGGCGATGTGGGCCGTGCACAGGGTGGCCGCCAGGGTGACATAGCCGCCGGTGAGGGCCTTGCCCACGCACATGATGTCGGGTGTGACGCCGGCGTGGTCGGCGGCGAAGAGCTCTCCGGTTCGCCCGAAACCGGTGGCGATCTCGTCGAAGATGAGCAGCACGCCGTGCGCATCGCACAACCGCCGCAGATCGATCAGGTAACGCGGGTCGTGGAAGCGCATCCCGCCGGCGCCCTGCACCACCGGCTCCACGATGACCGCGGCGAGCTCGTCGGCGTGCTCGGCCAGTTGTCGTTCGAAGGCGGCCACATAGGCCGGGTCGTACGGGCCGGGCACCTGCGGGGCGAACACCTGATGTACCAGGACGTCGGTCCAGATCGAGTGCATGCCCCCGTCGGGGTCGCACACACTCATCGGGGTGAAGGTGTCGCCGTGATAGCCACCCCGCCAGGTCATCAGCCGGTGCTTGGCAGGCAGGCCCCGGCTGCGCCAGTACTGCAACGCCATCTTGGCGGCCACCTCGACCGCCACCGACCCCGAATCGCTGAAGAACACCGACTCCAGGCCCTCCGGGGTGATCTCGACCAGCAGTTGGGCCAGCCGGGCCGCCGGCTCATGGGTCAGACCGCCGAACATGACGTGGTTCATCGTCGCCAGTTGCGCAGTGATCGCGGCGTCCAGACGCGGGTGGCCGTGACCGTGCACCGCCGTCCACCACGAACTCATCGCATCGAGCACCTCCAGCGGCTCACCGTCGCGGATGACGGTGAGCCAGGCACCCTTGGCGCCGACCGCCACCACCGGTTCGAGGGCACCGGAACCGATGGTGCTGTAGGGGTGCCAGATGTGCGCGGTGTCGATCGCGCTGATCTCAGCTGGTGTCAACGCGGGCATGGCACCGGACACTATCGCTTTGCTCAACAGGTGTGATGTCACGCCCGTGGCCGGAGACACCCAGGTTTCTTAGGTAGATTGACTCCCCGACCATGATGACCCTCGCTCCCGCCCGACCTGCGACCCGCTCGAAATCCGAGGCCAGTCCCGCACCGACCGCCGGCACCGGAATGGGTACCCGCGCATCGGGCTTCTACCGGCACGACCTCGACGGACTCCGTGGGGTCGCGATTGCTCTCGTGGCGATCTTCCACATCTGGTTCGGCCGGGTTTCCGGTGGTGTCGACGTGTTTCTGGCGCTGTCCGGGTTCTTCTTCGGCGGCCGGCTGCTGCGTGCCGCGCTCGACCAGAGCACTTCGCTGCGACCGATACCGGAGATCGTGCGGCTGGTGCGCAGGCTGTTGCCGGCCCTGATCGTCGTGCTCGCGGCCGCCGCGGTCCTGACCATCCTGATCCAACCGGAAACCCGCTGGGAAACCTTTGCCGACCAGAGCCTGGCCAGCCTCGGGTACTACCAGAACTGGGAACTGGCGAACACCGCGGCGGACTACCTCCGCGCCGGTGAGACGGTCAGTCCACTCCAGCACATCTGGTCGATGTCGGTGCAGGGTCAGTTCTACATCTCGCTGCTGGCGCTCATCTTCGCGTTCGGCTACCTCCTGCGCAGGCCGCTCGGCAGGCATCTGCGCTGGGTGTTCATCGTCCTGCTGAGCGCGCTGACCATCGCGTCCTTCGTGTACGCGATCATCGCGCACAACGCCGATCAGGCTGTGGCCTACTACAGCAGCTTCGCCCGCGCCTGGGAACTCACCCTCGGTGCGCTGATCGGCGCACTGGTCCCCTATGTGCGTTGGCCGATGTGGGTGCGCACCGGTGTGGCCACCGTCTCGCTGACCGCCATCCTGCTGTGTGGATGGCTGATCGACGGCGTGCGCGAGTTCCCCGGACCGTGGACCCTGGTGCCCGTCGGCGCCACGGTGCTGTTCATCCTGTCCGCGGCCAACCGCGTCGCCGACCCGCACACCGGCGGGAAGCTGCCTGCACCGAACCGGCTGCTGGCTTCCAAGCCATTCGTCGCGCTCGGGTCGGTCGCGTACTCGCTGTACCTGTGGCACTGGCCGCTGCTCATCTTCTGGCTCGCCTACAGCGGCCGGGACCATGCGGAGTTCACCGACGGGGCGGTGATCCTGCTGGTGTCGGGCGTGCTGGCTTGGCTGACGACCCGGTATGTCGAGACCCCGCTGCGGTACCGCAAACCGCTGCCACGCCCGGACCTTCATGTCGCCATACCGTGGCGCACCCGGTGGCGTACCCGGTTGCGTCGCCCGACAATCGTTCTCGGCTCGGTGGTGACCCTGCTGGGTGTCACGTTGACCGCGACGTCCTTCACCTGGCGTGAGCATGTCACCGTCGAGCGGGCCAGCGGTAAGGAACTGTCCGGACTGTCGGCCCGCGACTACCCCGGGTCGCGCGCCCTGACCAACAACGCCAAGGTGCCCAAGCTGCCGATGCGGCCCACCGTGCTGGAGGCCAAGGACGATATCCCGGAATCGACCGGCGCCGGGTGTATCAGCGACTTCAGTGACACCAACGTCATCAACTGCACCTATGGCAACAAGGATGCCCAGCGGACCATCGCGCTGGCGGGTGGTTCTCATGCCGAGCATTGGATCACCGCGCTGGACCTGCTGGGCGGGTTGCACGATTTCAAGGTGGTCACCGATCTGAAGATGGGGTGTCCGCTGACCACCGAGGAGAAGCCGCTCGTGATGGGCGATAACCGGCCCTATCCGAAGTGCCGTGAATGGAACCAGAAGGTGATGCCGAAACTGCTTGCCGACAAGCCCGATTTCGTGTTCACCACCTCGACCCGTCCGTGGAACGTCAAGCCCGGAGATGTGATGCCCAGCACGTATCTCGGTATCTGGCAAGAGTTCTCGGACGCCGGTATCGACGTGTTGGCGATTCGCGATACGCCCTGGTTGGTGCGCAACAACAAACCCTACTTTCCGGCAGACTGCCTGGCCGACGGTGGCACTGCGATCTCGTGCGGCATCAAGCGCTCTGAGGTAATGTCCGACGACAACCCGACTTTGGCCTACGTAGGACGGTTCCCTAACCTGAAGCCACTCGATATGACCGACGCGGTGTGCCGGCCGGACTTCTGCCGGGTAGTGGAGGGAAATGTGTTGATGTATCATGATTCTCACCACCTGTCGGCGACGTATGTCCGGACGATGACGAACGAGCTCGGGCGTCAGCTGGCGGCCGCCACCGGCTGGTGGTGACGTGGACATCACGGTATGGCCAGGTTCCGCGTACCCGCTCGGCGCCACCTACGACGGTGCCGGAACCAACTTCTCGCTGTTCTCCGAGGTGGCCCGCAAGGTCGAGCTCTGCCTGATCGCCAAGGATGGCACCGAGCAACGCATCGCGCTCGACGAGGTCGACGGCTACGTGTGGCATGCCTATCTACCGACGGTGAGCCCGGGTCAGCGCTACGGATTCCGGGTGCACGGTCCGTGGGATCCGGCGGCCGGACACCGTTGCGACCCCAGCAAGCTGCTGCTCGATCCATACGGCAAGTCGTTCCACGGCGACTTCGATTTCACCCAGGCGCTGTTCTCGTATGACCTGGACTCAGAGCACCCGGCGTTCACCCCCGCGGAGCCCCCGGCGGACTCACTCGGCCACACGATGACCAGCGTCGTGATCAACCCGTTCTTCGACTGGGGTTCGGACCGGGGGCCCAACACCCCCTACCACGAGACCGTCATCTACGAAGCCCACGTCAAGGGCATGACGCAGCTGCATCCCGCTATTCCGGAGAATCTGCGCGGCACGTACGCCGGGCTGGCGCACCCGGTGATCATCGAGCATCTGAAGTCGCTGAACGTGACCGCCATCGAGCTGATGCCGGTACACCAGTTCCTGCACGACCATCGGCTGCTCGAACTGGGACTGCGAAACTACTGGGGTTACAACACATTCGGCTTCTTTGCGCCACACTCGCAGTACGCGGCCAACCACCACGCCGGCGGCGCGGTCGCCGAGTTCAAGGGCATGGTGCGGTCCTTCCACAACGCCGGTATCGAGGTGATTCTCGATGTGGTCTACAACCACACCGCCGAAGGTAACCACCTCGGTCCGACGCTGAACTTCCGCGGTATCGACAACGCGGCCTACTATCGGCTCCTCGACGGTGATCTCCAGTTCTACAAGGACTTCACCGGCACCGGTAACAGCCTCAACGCCCGTCACCCGCACACACTGCAGCTGATCATGGACTCGCTGCGGTACTGGGTGCTGGAGATGCACGTGGACGGATTCCGCTTCGACCTGTGCTCCACGCTGGCGCGCGAGTTCTACGACGTGGACCGCCTGAGCGCGTTCTTCGACCTGGTGCAGCAGGATCCGGTGATCAGCCAGGTCAAGCTGATCGCCGAGCCGTGGGATATCGGCGAGGGCGGCTACCAGGTCGGCAACTTCCCAGGTTTGTGGACCGAGTGGAACGGGAAGTATCGCGACACTGTGCGCGATTACTGGCGGGGCGAGCCCGCAACCCTTGGCGAGTTCGCTTCCCGACTGACCGGTTCCTCGGACCTCTACGAGGCGACCGGCAGACGTCCGAGTGCGAGCATCAACTTCGTCACCTGCCACGACGGGTTCACGCTGAACGACCTGGTGTCCTACAACCAGAAGCACAACGCCGCCAACGGTGAGGGCAACCGCGACGGCGAAAGCCACAACCGGTCGTGGAACTGCGGCGTGGAAGGTCCTACCGACGACCCCGACATCCTCGAATTGCGGCACCGCCAGATGCGCAACATCCTCGGCACCCTGATGCTGTCGCAGGGCACCCCGATGATCAGCCACGGTGACGAAATCGGGCGCACTCAGAGCGGCAACAACAACAGCTACTGCCAGGACTCACCGATCGCATGGGTGGACTGGTCGAAGATCGAGGCCAACGCCGACCTGCTCGAGTTCACCCGAAAAGCGGTGGCACTGCGCAAGAAGCACCCGGTGTTCCGGCGCAGGCGGTTCCTGGACGGAAAGCCCGTCCGCAAACCCGGCCAGGTGCGCGATATCGCCTGGCTGACACCGGCCGGCGCCGAAATGACACCCGAGGACTGGGGTTCGGGCTTCGGCAGGAGCATCGCGGTGTTCCTCAACGGTGAAGCCATCCCGGAACCCAACCTTCGCGGCGAACGTGTGCACGACGATTCCTTCCTGCTGTGCTTCAACGCGCACGACGAACCGCTGGATTTCGTGCTGCCGCGCAAGGATTACGCGTCCCAGTGGGTCACCGCGCTGGACACCGGCGTGCCCGCAGATACCGACGATCTGATGATCGCGGCAGGGGAGAAGATCTCGCTGCATCCGCGCTCCCTGCGGGTGCTCCGAAAAACAGGCTGATAGTGGGCACCCCGGTCTCGACGTATCGCCTGCAGATGCGCGGTGATGCGTTTACCTTCGCCGACGCCGTCAACCTGCTCGGCTACCTGGATGATCTGGGGGTCTCGCATCTGTATCTGTCCCCCATCCTCACCGCGGCCCGCGGATCGAGCCACGGCTACGACGTCACCGACCCGACCACGGTATCGGGCGAACTGGGCGGCGTGGATGGGCTGGCCGGACTGTCCGCCCAGGCCCGCGCCCGCGGGATGGGGTTGATCGTCGACATCGTGCCCAACCACGTCGGGGTCGAGGACCCCGAACAGAACGCGTGGTGGTGGGACGTGCTCACCCACGGGGCCGAGTCGGCGTACAGCTCGTATTTCGATATCGACTGGGATCTGGATCAGGGCCGAATCGTGTTGCCCGTGTTGAGTTCCGATGACGACATCGCAGACCTGACGGTGGACGGGGACAACCTGCGGCTCGGCGATCGGGTGTGGCCGACAGCCCCGGGCACCGCAGCAGGCACCGGCCCCCAGGTGCACGATCGCCAGCACTACAAGCTCATCGGCTGGCGAAACAACCTCTGCGGGTACCGCCGGTTCTTCTCCATCACCTCACTGGCCGGGCTGCGCCAGGAGGACCCGGCGGTGTTCTCGGCATCCCACTCCGAGGTGCGGCGCTGGTTCACCGACGACCTGGTCGACGGGCTGCGCGTCGATCACCCCGACGGGCTTGCCGATCCCGCTGTCTACGTGAGCGAGCTTCGCGATCTGGTGGGCCCTTCCGCCTGGATCGTCATCGAGAAGATCCTGGCCCCCGAGGAGTCGCTGGACACCGGGCTGCCCGTCGACGGCACCACCGGCTATGACGCGCTGCGGGAGATCGGTGGCCTGTTCCTCGATCCGACGGCCGAACCGAGGCTGACGGCGCTGTATGAGTCCAGCGGCGTCGATTATGCCGCGACCGGGCAACTGGTCTCCGAGCTGAAGACCGGGGCGGCGACCGTCACCCTCGCCAGTGAACTGGCACGGGTCCGACGGTCCATCGTCTGCGAGGTCGGCACCGATCATGCGCTGCTGGCCGATGCCGTCAGCACCTTCCTGACCCACGTGCAGGTATACAGGTTCGACTATCTGGATCTGGCGTCGATCGCGCCGACCGCCATCGCCGATACCGTGCGTGCGCGGCCCGATCTGGCCGAGGCGCTGGTGCTGGTCGCCGCCGCACTGGCGCGCGGAGGCGAGGCGGCCGCGCGTATCCAGCAGCTGTGCGGCGCGGTGACCGCCAAGGCGGTCGAGGACTGCCTGTTCTACCGGGATGCCCGGTTGGTGACCCTCAACGAGGTCGGCGGCGAGCCCGCCCTGTTCGGGGTGAGCGCCGCCGAGTTCCACGAACGTGCCGCCACCCGGGCACGGCTGTGGCCACATGCCATGGTGACGCTGTCGACTCACGACACCAAGCGCAGCGAGGATGTCCGCACCCGCATCGGCGTGCTGTCCCAGCTGGCCGACGAATGGGCCGACAGCGTGAAGCGCTGGATGCAGATCGTGCTGACCCCCGATACCGCAACTGCACTTTTCCTGTGGCAGAACATCTTCGGCGTCTGGCCCGTCGACGGCACGGTGTCGGACGCGCTACGCACCCGGCTGCATGCCTACGCGGAGAAGGCGATCCGCGAAGCCGCCGTGCACACCTCATGGAATGATCCGGACGCCGATTTCGAAGCATGCGTGCACGACTGGCTCGATGGCGTCATCGACGACGGGCCGGTGTCCAAGGAGCTGACCGCACTGGTGGCACGCGCGGACCAACACGCCCGCACCGACAGCCTCGGCCAGAAACTGCTGGCACTGACCGTGCCCGGTGTCCCCGACATCTATCAGGGCACCGAGCTGTTCGATGACAGTCTGGTCGACCCGGACAACCGGCGGCCGGTGGACTACGCCGCGCGCCGGGTGGCGCTGCGCGACGGCACCGATCCCAAGATGCGAGTGACCCACGCGGCGCTGCGGTTGCGCAGGGAACTGCCGGAGACATTCCTCGACGGTGATTACCGCCCGGTGCTGGCCGACGGATCGGCATCGGCACACCTGGTCGCCTTCCTGCGCGGCGACGACGTGCTGGTGGCGGTCTCGCGGTGGACGGTCAAGCTCGCCGAATCCGGTTGGGGTGACACCACCTTGACGTTGCCGGATGGCATCTGGACCGATCGGCTCACCGGTCGCATCCATGGGGGCACACCGGCGGCGACGGAGCTGTTCGCCGAGCTTCCGGTGGCACTGCTGGAGCGCGCCGAATGACGGCCGAGAAGAAGCAGTTCGCGGTGTGGGCACCGCGTCCGGAGCGGGTACGGCTGCACGTCGACGGCACCGTGTACCCGATGGAACGCGCGGCCGACGACTGGTGGCGCGCCGAGGTACCGGCCGATGCGGACAGTCGGTACGGATTCGTCCTCGATGATGACGACACGGTACTGCCCGATCCCCGTTCGGCCCGTCAACCCGACGGGGTGCACGCGCCCTCGCAACTCTGGACCCCCGACGCGACACCGACCGACTGGGCAGGCCGCTCCATCGAGGGCGCCACGATCTACGAGTTGCACATCGGCACCTTCACTGCGGCGGGCACCCTGGACTCCGCTATCGAAAAGCTCTCGTATCTGGTCGATCTCGGTATCGATTTCGTGGAGATCATGCCGGTCAACGCGTTCAGCGGTACCCACGGCTGGGGCTATGACGGCGTGCTCTGGTATGCCGTGCACGAACCCTATGGCGGGCCGGATGCCCTGCTACGTTTCGTGGACGCCTGCCATGCCCACGGCCTCGGTGTGCTGCTCGACGCGGTGTTCAATCACCTCGGCCCGTCGGGGAACTACCTGCCCAGGTTCGGCCCGTATCTGTCGACCGGCAGCAACCCGTGGGGCGAGTCGGTCAACATCGCCGACGCCGGTGCCGACGAGGTACGCCGCTACATCCTCGACTGCGCGCTGCGGTGGATGCGCGAATTCGGTGCGGACGGTCTGCGATTGGACGCCGTGCACGCACTGGTGGACACCACCGCTTACCACATCCTCGAAGAACTCGCCGCCCACACCGATGCG
This sequence comes from Mycobacterium sp., assembly GCA_051306235.1. GTDB lineage: Bacteria > Actinomycetota > Actinomycetes > Mycobacteriales > Mycobacteriaceae > Mycobacterium. The sequence continues at coordinate 14,961 of JBPPMV010000224.1, forward strand.
CTGGCAGCCCAGCTGGGTCGGCCGCTGTCGCTGATCGCCGAGAGCGATATGAACGATCCCAGGCTGATCACACCCCGTGATCGCGGCGGCCTGGGCATGACCGCGCAATGGGACGACGATATCCACCACGCCATCCACACCGCGGTATCTGGCGAAAGACAGGGCTATTACCGCGATTTCGGATCCCTCGCGACACTCGCAGACACGCTGGCGCACGGCTACTTCCACGCCGGCACCTACTCGTCGTTCCGCGGCCGCCGGCACGGCCGGCCATTGGACACCACCGCCATTCCGGCGACCCGGTTGCTGGCCTTCACCCTCACCCACGATCAGGTGGGCAACCGCGCCACCGGTGATCGGCCGTCGCAGAACCTGACATCGGGTCAGTTGGCGATCAAGGCAGCACTGGCGCTCGGATCCCCTTATACCGCGATGCTGTTCATGGGTGAGGAGTGGGGCTCGAGCAGCCCGTTCCAGTTCTTCACCTCGCATCCCGAACCCGAACTGGGACGTGCAACCGCCGCGGGCCGCAAGGCCGAATTCGCCGCTCACGGTTGGGATGCCGATGCGATCCCCGATCCCCAGGATCCCGACACCTTCACCCGTTCGAAACTGAACTGGACCGAAGTGACCGAAGGTGACCACGCCGGGCTGCTGCAGTTCTACCGGCGCCTGATCGCCCTTCGACGCGATGAGCCCGATTTTGCCGACCCCTGGCTCACCCACCTACGGATCGACTATGAAGAAGCCGCCCGCTGGTTCGTGATGCACCGCGGACACTTCGCGATCGCCTGCAATCTCGGTGAGAACCCGGCGCACGTGCCGGTCGCCGGCGAGACCGTCCTCGCCTGGGAAGAATGCTCAGCCGATGCCGCAGGCACCGTGATCCCAGGACATTCTGTCGCAGTTCTGCGTCAGGTCAGGTAGCGGTAGGTCGGCGAACCCGGCTCCAGGAGTTCGACGTGGGCCTCGGAGTCGTGCATCCGCGTCAGCAGCCCGTCGAGGTCGGCAGCCGAGCCCAGCTCGATGCCGACCAGCGCTTCACCGGTCTCGCGGTTGTTGCGCTTCACGTACTCGAAGAGGGTGACATCGTCATTGGGACCGAGCACCGTGTCCAGGAAACTCCGCAACGCACCGGGTTCCTGTGGGAAGTCGACGAGGAAGTAGTGCTTGAGGCCGCGGTGCACCAGTGACCGTTCGAGGATCTCACCGTATCGCGAGACGTCGTTGTTGCCGCCGGAGATGATGCACACCACCGTCGACCCGGGGGCGATATCGGTCTCCATCAACGCCGCCACCGACAGCGCACCCGCCGGCTCGGCGATGATGCCTTCGCTCTGATAGAGGTCGAGCATCGCCGAGCACACCGCGCCCTCGTCCACCGAGGTGATCGACACCATGTCTCCGGCCGCGGCCAGCGCGGCATGGGTGTGCACGCCCGCCTTGGCCACCGCGGCGCCGTCGACGAACTGATCGACATGATCGAGGGTCACCGGCGTGCCGGCTGCCAGCGCCGCCATCATCGATGCCGCGCCCGCCGGTTCCACGCCCAGCACCGCCGAGTTGGTGGTGCATGCGGACAGATAGGTGGTGATGCCCGCGATGCAGCCGCCGCCGCCGACCGGGACGATCACCATATCGGGTTCGCCGGGCAGCTGCTGCAGCAGCTCGACGGCGATGGTGCCCTGTCCCGCCATGGTGCGCGGGTCGTCGTAGGGCGGCACCAGCGTCGCACCCGTGCGACGCACATCATCGAGTGCGGCCTGGGCGGCCAGATCGTAGGTCTTGCCGCCGATGATCAGTTCGATGAACTCACCTCCGTGATAGCGGATGCGGTCGCGCTTCTGCTTCGGCGTGTTGGCCGGCGCATAGACCCGTCCGTGCACGCCCATCGACCGGCAGGCCAGCGCGAATCCCTGCGCATGATTGCCCGCCGATGAACAGACCACACCCGCGGCGAGTTCGGCAGGCCTCAGCTGCATCAGTAGGTTGTAGGCGCCGCGCAGCTTGTAGGAACGCACTGCCTGCAGGTCCTCGCGCTTGAGATAGACCTGTGCGCCGGTCGCATGGGACAACCGGTCGCTGAACTGCAGCGGGCTCCGGGTCACGACGCCGGCGATTCGCGCAGCGGCCTCGTCGATGTCGGCCGCGGTGAGCGGCGATACCTGGGGGCCTCGAACCAGATCAGCAGACACCCGGTCAATGGTGCCACTACCTGCTGTCCCGGCGAAAACGGGTATTCGACGGCGACCGACAAGAAGCCGCGACGCATTCAAGGTTTCGGGTGGCCGAACTCTGGATTGCGAGGTATCGTTTACCCGTGACCACGCACACCGAAATCAGCGTCGCCGGGGTTCCCTGGCCGATGTACAAGCTGCTCGCGCTGATTGTCGGCGCGCTCGCGCTTGTCGTGGTCGGTGTCGTCACTGCCAGCGCAGGCCCGGCCGTCCTCACCGGCGCCGCAGCGGCGACTGCGGTGTGGCTAGCCGGCGGCGTCTTCAGCCGGAGCTAGTACTGCAGCCACGAATCCGCGCATCGCATCGGGTGCCTGATCAGGCAACACCTCGAGCGCTCAGCCGCCCAGGCAGCTGGGGCCGAGCAGTGCCTTCAAGTCGCCCATCAGCGCCGAGGACGGCGTCACCCGCAGTGACTGATCGAGCTCCAGAGTGGTGATGCGTTCACCGCTGATCAGCCGCAG
>JBPPMV010000225.1:0-2215 GCA_051306235.1 Mycobacterium sp.
CCGCTCATGATCGACTTGTCCAGCAGGTACACCGTCTGATGGTCTACCGAGCAGGTGACCAGCGGCAGGTTGGGATCGTCGTTACCGGCGAGCACATCCTCGTCATTGCAGCGGGTGGCCTGGAACTGCAGGGCCAGCAGCTGGATGCTCTGGTCGGTGCTCTGGCGCAGCTGCTTCTCATCGGCGATGCGCTGGGCCAGATTGGCCTCCTCATCGGGCGCGCCGGGCGCGGGAGGCTGACCCGGAGCGGGTGGCTGCCCCGGTGTCGGGGCCGGCGTGGGCGACGGTGTCGGTGCCGGCTCCAGCGGATAGGGACGCGGCTGGGCCGCCGGCGGTGCGGGAGCGGCCGGGGCGCCGGTCTGCGCCGGGTCGCCGGGAGTACGGATCGGGGCCTCGGGTTCGGCGGGTGACAGCAGGGGTGGCATACCGGGATCGCCGCCCGGCGGCAGTCCCGGCGGTCCACCCGGCGGCGCCTGGGCAGCCGGATCGCCCGGCGCCTGGGCCGGCATGGCGTGGATCACCGGACGGATGTAGAGCCGCGCGGTCTGACCGAGGCTGCGCGCCTCGGATCCGTCGTCCCCGGGAACGGTGATGACCAGGTTGTCGCCGTCGATGATCACTTCCGAGCCCGACACACCGAGCCCGTCGACACGGGAGCTGATGATCTCCTGGGCCTGCAGCAGGGATTCCCGCGAGGGCTGCGAGCCGTCGGGGGTGCGCGCGGTGAGGGTGACCCGGGTGCCGCCCTGCAGGTCGATGCCCAGCTTCGGATCGGGCTTCTTGTCTCCGGTCAGGAAGACCAGGAGGTAGACGCCGACGAGAAGTGCCAGGAACAGCGACAGATAGCGGACAGGGTGGACCGGCGCCGAAGACGAAGCCACGGTTCTTGGGTCTCCTTGAAACGATCAGGGATGGGACGCAGCGCTGCTTAACCTTTTAACTGCTCAATACATGACTGCGCAGCGCTACCGGGAGGGTACGCGGTGAAACTGCGTCAGTTGCTGTCAGTCTTGGGTGTCGGCCTGTCGGTCAGCTCGACGGCGCCGGTCTCTTCGGCGTAGGTGTCGGTTTCGTACTCGTCGTCATCATCGTCATCGGCCTCGACGATGCGGTCCCGGATCGCCAGCTTCATCCAGGTGGTAACCACACCGGGCGCGATCTCCAGGTCGACGTAATCGTCGTTGATACCGGCGATCGTGCCCTTGAGCCCCGACGTGGTGTGCACCAGGTCGCCGATGGTCAGGGACTCGTGCAGGTCGATGGTGGCCTGCATGGCCTTCTTCTGCTTGCGCGACGCGAAGTACATGAAGGCGCCCATGATGAGGATGAGGGGCAGGAAGATGACGAGATCCATGAAACTGCTGTCCTTCGCGGTTGTTCAGCGGGTATGGCCCCCCAGTGTGCCATTACCGGGGTGCCGCCCCCGTCGCTCACCCCACAGCCCCGGACCGGACTGCGCTGCCCGGCACAGCCACAAATGGGTGTAGATCCAACTGAATTCGTGGCACAATCTCCCCGAATACACGTAATCCGAAGGCCCACCACGCATCAGCTGCTGTTTTCACCCGCATCCGCTACCAGCGGATTAGGGTTGAGCCTGCGCGTGCCCACCGTCGGTCCCCGAACACACCCCATGTGTGAATCCCGAGCAGGAGTCAGCCGTGACTGCCGTCGAACAGACCCGCCACCTAGCCACCGCGATCCCGGGCCCGAAGTCGTCGGCCCTGATCGATCGCAAGACCGCCGCGGTAGCGCGCGGCGTCGGCACCACGATGCCGGTGTACGCCGCGCGCGCCGGTGGCGGCATCGTCGAGGATGTCGACGGTAATCGGCTGATCGATCTCGGATCGGGTATCGCGGTCACCACCATCGGCAATGCCTCACCGCGGGTGGCCGCGGCGGTCGCCGCTCAGGTCGGAGAGTTCACCCACACCTGTTTCATGGTCACGCCCTACGAGCAGTACGTCGCCGTCTGCGAACAGCTCAACCGGTTGACCCCCGGCACCGGAGAGAAGCGCTCGGCACTGTTCAACACGGGTTCCGAGGCCGTCGAGAACGCCATCAAGATCGCCCGCTCGTACACCCGCAAGCAGGCCGTGGTGGCCTTCGACCACGCGTACCACGGCCGCACCAACCTGACGATGGCGCTGACCGCGAAGTCGATGCCCTACAAGAACGGCTTCGGCCCGTTCGCACCCGAGATCTACCGCGCGCC
>JBPPMV010000226.1:0-21965 GCA_051306235.1 Mycobacterium sp.
TAGTCGGTCATCCGAATGACGAAGCGATGGCATTCCGCGTCGCGCAGGCCGTGGAGTCGCTGTCAGGACTCGTGCCGTCATACCCGTGCTGAGGCCTCGCTAGTCCGCAAGCAGTTCGTCGAGGACGGCGAGGAATTCCTTGACCCGCAGCGGGGTGAATGCCGGACTGGGCCGGGTGCCGGGGATGTCGAGCACCACCAACGTGGACTTGGTGGGCCGCCACACGTCCAGCGGTAACCAGCGGCGGGGGTCATCCGAGGGGCCCCAGATCCGGAACCGGTCGAATGCGAGGCCGAGTGACTCCGCCCGGTAACTCCGAATAGACTGCAGCGGAATGATCTTCGATGTCCCTGACGGAAAGTGATACCGCCGCAGGGTGAGGGCCTGGCGATCCAGCTGGATCAGCCCGTCGTCGTAGGACACTGTCGTCGTCATGAGATCCTCGCAGTCCGCAACGGGTGGCCCTTGGCGGTCAGGCAGCGTCCGTTCTCCAGATTCCACTGCCAGCCGTGCAGATTGCAGGTCAGCGTGGAGCCCTCCACCACACCGAATTTGGACAGGTCGGCCTTCAGGTGCGGACAGCGGCGTTGGATCTCCCAGCCGTCCAAGGTGGTGGATGCACTGTCATCGTGGGCCTCGGCGAACCAGCCGTCGGCATAGGCGATGCGTTCATCGGTGAGGCATTTGAAGAAGGTGTACAGGTACTCGTTGTACCCGCCGACCCGCCAGGCCTTGAACCGGGTCGACAGGAAGATGGTGTTCACCCAGTCCGGTTCGTGATCGCGCACCACCGTGCGCACCAGTTCCGCACCGATCTCGAATCCGTACCGGAACTTCTCATCCGGAATCGCTTCGCGCACGGCCCGTTTCGGGAAATCGAGGACGACGGTCTCGGCGCCGGTGTGGCCGGGGAGGCGGAGTTCGACGGGATACCCGATACCGTCGCAGATCTGGTCGGATTGCAGCATGATCGGCTCGAAAAGGGCGCGCAGCGGCTCCAGCAGCGATTCGCCGTCGGCCGGTGCCCAGGCCGCCTTCTCGGCGGCCAGCACCGGTGCCTGCCGCTGCGCATACGCCTCGATATAGGCGGCCTTCTCGGTGGTGAAGATGACCTCCGGGTTCTCGACCGGGTGATCGAGCGAATTGAGCTGCGCCCCGGTGAAATCGGCGGTGGATCCGGGGATCATCAGCAGACCGCCATGGTGGTCGTTGCGGCTCAGCTGGTCCAGGAACACGATCTGGTCGGGGAAGATGTTCGCCGGGTCGCCCTGATCGTCATTGAGGTCGCGCAGCGCCGGGTCCAGGAAGCACGGCGGTCCGGCCGAGGGCACCACCCAGGTGGCGCCGACCTGGGCGATGTACTGGCGGCAGCGATCCATCTGGCGTTGGCGTTTCTGGGTGCCGAAAGCCGCCTTGGCGCGGGCCGGCATGTCGTAGACCATCGGGTACCAGATCGCCCCGGAGTACTGCAGCATGTGCACGTCGATCGGACCGAACTCGGCGTGCAGCACGTCGAGGTCGATCGGCCGGGCGTCGTTCATGTTGAAGGCCGTGGTCACGCCGTCGGAGACCACCAGACCCGAGTCGCCGATCGGACCGTCGGCGGGGGCCCGCAGCGCGATGATCATCACGTCCAGGTCGCCCTTGGGCCCACTGACGCGGCGCTTCACCGAATCGGTGGTCTCCACGAACGTGTGAAAGCCCAATTCCTCCAGCGCGCGGCGCAGATCCGGCACCGGGTAATCGGGCAGCAACACGACGGCGTCCTTGTTGACGTGCGCACGCAGTAGGGCGGGGTCGAAGTGATCCTTGTGCAGGTGGCTGACGTAGAGGTAGTCGCAGTCGCCCAGTTCGTCCCAGTCCAGCGCACTGTTGTCCGGGAACGGGAACCAGGACGCGAAGTACGCCGGGTTGACCCACGGGTCGCACAGGATGCTGCCGGCCTCCGTATCAATCCGGAAACCGGCATGTCCGACGCTTGTGACCTGCACGTATGACCTTTCTGGTGGTTCTGCACTCGGCTATGAGTTTAGCGCCGGCCCGCCCCGGCCGGATGCCGAGGCGGGAGGCCGGTTCGTGGTGGAACTAGGCTGACAGGGTGGAGCCGGTATACGGGACCGTCATCGCAGCCGCCCGGCTGCTCTGGCGGCTGCAGGGGTTGAAGTTCACCGTCACGGGCCTGGAGAATCTGCCCGTCAAAGGTGGCGCCGTCATCGCCATCAACCACACCAGTTATTTCGATTTCACCTTCGCCGGTCTGCCCGCCTTCCAGCAGGGCCGCGGCCGCAAGGTCCGCTTCATGGCGAAGAAAGAGGTCTTCGACCACAAGGTCGGCGGACCGCTGATGCGCAAGCTGGGCCATATCGAGGTGGATCGCGCCAGCGGCGCCGATTCCTTCGCGGCGGCCTGTACGGCACTCAAGGCCGGTGAACTGGTCGGGGTCTATCCCGAGGCGACCATCAGCCGCAGCTTCGAGATCAAGGACTTCAAGTCCGGGGCGGCGCGGATGGCGATCGCCGCGGACGTGCCGATCGTCCCGCACGTCATCTGGGGCGCACAGCGGGTCTGGACCAAGGGGCACCCGCGCAACATGCGCAGGCCCAAGGTGCCGATCTCGATCGCCGTCGGCGAACCGATCTACCCGACGCTGCCCCCCGCCGAGCTGACGGCGCTGCTGCACCACCGCATGCAGCACCTGCTGACCCAGGTCCAGGACTCCTACGGCACGCATCCGGCGGGCGAGTTCTGGGTGCCGCACCGGTTGGGTGGTGGTGCACCGACGCTGGCCGAGGCCAACCGGATGGATATGGAGGAGGCCGCGGAGAAGGCGGCCAGGCGGGCGGCGAAACCCCCGGGCGAGGACGGCTGATGCTGCCCACCCTGATCGCGACGGACGTCGACGGCACACTGCTCGATGAGCACGAACGCGTGACACCGCGCACCGCGGCCGTCATCCGGGCTGCGGTGGACGCGGGTACCCGCTTCGTGCTGGCCACCGGCAGGCCGCCGCGGTGGGTGCCCCCGGTGGTCGAACAACTCGGATTCGCACCGATGTCGGTGTGCGCCAACGGCGCGGTGATCTACGACCCGGAGACCGATCGCATCATCTCGGCCCGCACGCTGTCGGTGCAGGCGCTGGCGACGATGGCCGAGATGGCCACGCGCATCATCCCCGGTGTCGGTCTCGCGGTCGAACGGGTCGGCCGCAGTGCCCACGATGCGGCGACACCGCAGTTCGTCAGCTCACCCGGCTACGAACATGCCTGGCTCAACCCGGACAACACCGAGGTGTCGCTGGAGGATCTGCTCAGTGCCCCTGCGGTCAAGCTGTTGATCCGCAAGGCGGGCGCGAGCAGCGGTGAGATGGCGGCCGCCCTGGCCCCGCACATCGGCGACGAGGGTGATCTGACCTACTCGACCAACAACGGGCTGATCGAGGTGCTGCCGCGCGGTCTGAGCAAGGCCACCGGTATCGCCGAGATCGCCACCCCGCTGGGTATCGAGGCGGCCGATATCGTCGCCTTCGGGGATATGCCCAATGACATCCCGATGCTGCGCTGGGCCGGTCTGGGCGTGGCCATGGGCAATGCGCACCCCGAGGCGTTGGCCGCGGCTGACGAGGTCACCGCACCCAACACCGATGACGGTCTGGCCAGGGTGCTCGAGCGCTGGTGGATGTAGCACGGTGATCGGACCAGGCGTCAGGTCCGGTTGTTGATCGGGGTGAACCGCTCCAACTGAACCGGCGAGTGGTCGGCCGCCGGAAGTTTGTGCGGCACACCGTCGATGACGCGGGTGACGGCACCGGTCTCGCGATCGAAGTTGAGGGTGCCGTGCTGGAAGTTCTGCTTGATCCACAGCGGTTCCTGGATCTCCGCGCTCGTCGGCAGCCCGAGTGCGCCCCGCTCGAATCCCAGTGTGCCCCAGGCTTCGTAGATCGCACCGGTGACCGGCTGGGCGCCGGTTTCCGGTGCCCAGTACATGGCGCCCCGGTCGAAGGTGACGTACCGGGTGGCCCCGAAACCCGAGCCCTCCGGTGAGGTCGGCATGCCCAGCGGCCCGGCTTCGCTGCGCAGCGTCTGCCATTTGGTGAAGATGGCGCCCCCGCGCAACGAGTCGACGAGGTCCTGCGGCCCGGGCGGCTGGTTGAACCGGGCGGCGATATCGCGCAGCAGATTCATCTGGGCGTAGGCGGCATCACCCGGGCAGTCGGTGTTGCCGACATCGCGGTGGGTGAAGATATTGGGCAGTGTGGGGGTGGCGCCCTGCGGGAACAGTGTGAAACTGCCGCCGGCCGAGGTCAGCGCCACGGTGCCGCGCGGGTCGACGCGGTCGAGCCCGAGTCGCCAGCCCAGTAACCGACCGGTGGTGCGCAACTGGATCGGGGTCGGCGGTTCGGCGTTGAAGTCGCCGAGCATCGCCACACCCCAGGTGTCGGAGTTGAATCCGCCGGTGTGCGCACCCTGTACGGCCCGGCTCATCCCGCCGGCGCGGCCCTCGAAGACCTGGCCGTACCTGTCGACCATCGCGTTGTAGGCGATATCGCACCAGCCCAGGGTGCGCGCGTGGTACTCGTAGATCGACCGCACGATGGCCGCCGAATCCTGCGGTGTGTAATCGTTGCTGCCCGCGGTGTGGTGGACGACGGCGGCCCGGATTCCCCTGTCGTAGATCGGGGCTCCGCATTTCATCGACTCATTGGCACCCCACTGGGCGCGGGTGATGACCTGCGGTGCCTGACCCGGGACGGTGGCCGCGGTGGGCGGCGGGAACTGCACGTCGACCGGCGCCTGGGGCGGGCTGATCAAGACGGCATTCACGTTCTGCGGCAACGGCTGTTCCACATTTGCCGGGATGTAGCCCAGGCCGGGTCCGGCCTTGGGGGCCGGGGCCTGCACCGGTGCGGCCCGGGTGACCGAGATCTGGACGGTGTTGGTGCGGCCGACGAAGACCGGTTCGGTGCCGTGGGTGTCGGGCCGGTCCGGACCGACACCTTCGAGCGCTTCGGCGTCATACCAGGGACCCCAGCTGCCGTCGGCGCGCTGGGCGCGGACCCGGGCGGTGGTCCCCACGAGGCTGTCGGCCGTCAGTGCGACCAACGAGAACGCGGTGTCCTGGTGGATTTCGCGGATGGTCTCACCGCCGCCGATCTCGGTCAGCGGCTGCTGGGTGATCGCGGTGGCCGAGTTCTCCGGGCGCGCAGCGTCATCCGGCAATCCGTTGATGGCCCACGGAAGGAGGGCGACCGTACCCAGGACTGCCGAGAGCAGCAGAGAGGGCGCAGGGCGACGACGCGGCACGAGCTGATGTTACGTATGTGCTCACTGTTACCAGTGTTGCGACACGGTCGCGTGGTGCAGGAGTTTCCACCCGTGTGCGTCGGCCGACAAACCTGTAACGGCACCGCAGAGCCGACGCTGGCTTCTGCGGTGCCGTTCGGTGACAGGTCTATCGGTCAGGCCCCGGCTCCGGAGGCCGCCGCGGCGGCGACACCGGTCGCGGCCTCGGCCGCACCCAGTCCCGCTTGGGCTGCGCCGGCGGCTGCCGGAGCGGCTGCGGCCGCGGGAGCGGCAGCAGGTGCCGCACTCTTGACCGCCGACATGATGGCGGGCATCACCATGCCCTTGAGCAGATCGATCGCCTGGCCGGCGCCGAGCTGTTCGGCGGCACTGTTGATGGTGCCCAGGAGGCCACCACCACCGGCCGGAACCGGTGCTGCCAGCGACGGGTCCATCCCGAGGATCGGGTAGGTACCCGCCATCGGATCGAGGCCGATGGGCTGGGCGATCGGAATCTCACCGGGGAAGCCCAGCCCGGTGCCGCCCAGACCGGTCGGATCGGTCAGGCCCGGTGTCAGGCCGGCCAGTCCGGGATCGGTCAGCGAGCCCGGCGACAGTGAGGCCGGGGACAGGGAGGGACCCGCTGCGCCGACTGCCGGGATGCTCAGACCGGGGGTGGTCAGCTCCGGCGTGCTCAGTCCGGGCGTCGTCAATCCAGGTGTCGTCAGGCCTGGGGTGGTGAGCCCCGGTGCGGTCAGACCTGGGGTGGTGAGCTCAGGTGTCGTCAGGCCGGGCGTGGTGAGACCGGGCGCCGTCAGGCCCGGTGTGGTGAGTCCCGGCGAGGTCAGTCCGGTTGCGCCCAGCCCGGGGGAGATCAGTGTGGGGCTGGCAGCCGGCGAGCCGTTGAGCAGGCCGGTCGGCATCGGCGGCATATTGACGCCGAACTGAGACAGTCCCTGGGACAGCGCTGAGATCAATTCACCGGGAAGATCGGTGATCAAGGCGGCCTGGACGAACTCGCGGTGTTGCGGGACATCCGGGGTGGAGATGTCTGACAGTTCGGAAACGGCGGCAAGAGCGACTGGACTTGCGACGGCCAGGGCGGCGACTGCGCTCATGGCTGTCGAGAGCTTGCGTCGACGTCTGTTCGGCACGGAAGTCTCCTCAATACATGGACTAGGTCTTGCTTGGGTGTGTTGCGGTCGGATGGAACGGTGTGTACGTGTCGCTGCAACGGTTCTCGTGCCCGGATAACCGCTTTGCACCAACGTGATTGATGGTACTGCTGTGACTCCTGGGTCTAGAGTGACGATGCGGAATCGTGAGCTAATTGCGACCTGCGCCGTACCTGCCACATCACACGTTTCGGAGCGGCAGGTCCCGGTCGGATACCCTGACTGCCGATGACCGCTGAATCTCCTCGCGTAGATCTCTTTGTCGTCGGCTCCGGATTTTTCGGCCTGACGATCGCCGAGCGGGTGGCCAACGAACTCGGCAAGCGTGTGCTCGTCGTCGACAGGCGCCCCCATATAGGAGGTAACGCGTACTCCGAACCCGAACCGGAGACCGGTATCGAGGTACACCGGTACGGGGCGCATCTGTTCCACACCTCCAACCAGCGGGTATGGGACTACGTCCGGCGGTTCACCGAATTCACCGGCTACCAGCACCGGGTCTTCGCCCTGCACAAGGGGCAGGCCTATCAGTTCCCGATGGGCCTGGGGCTGGTCTCACAGTTCTTCGGGCGGTATTTCAGCCCGGATGAGGCGCGCGCGCTGATCAAGGAGCAGTCGGCCGAGATCGAGAGCGCCGAGGCCGCGAACTTCGAGGAGAAGGCCATCTCCTTGATCGGGCGGCCGCTCTACGAGGCCTTCGTCAAGCACTACACGGCCAAGCAGTGGCAGACCGATCCGACCGAACTGCCCGCGGCCATCATCAGCCGGCTGCCGGTGCGCTACACCTTCGACAACCGCTATTTCAACGACACCTATGAGGGTCTGCCGGTTGACGGCTACACCGCCTGGCTGCAGAACATGGCCGATCACGAGCTCATCGACGTGCGCCTGGACACCGACTGGTTCGACGTCCGCGATGACCTGCGGGCGGCCAATCCGGATGCGCCGGTGGTGTACACCGGAGCCCTCGACCGGTACTTCGACTACGCCGACGGACGACTGGGCTGGCGGACGCTGGACTTCGAGACCGAGGTGCTTGAGACCGGAGATTTCCAGGGCACCCCGGTGATGAATTACAACGACCCCGATGTGCCCTACACCCGGATCCACGAGTTCCGGCATTTCCACCCGGAGCGGGGCTACCCGACCGACAAGACGGTGATCATGCGGGAGTTCTCCCGGTTCGCCGATAACGATGACGAGCCGTACTACCCGATCAACACCGACGCCGACCGCACCCTGCTGGCCGGCTACCGGGAGCGGGCGAAGGCGGAGACGGCGGCGGCCAAGGTGCTGTTCGGTGGCCGGCTGGGCACCTATCAATACCTGGACATGCACATGGCCATCGCCAGCGCCCTGAACATGTACGACAACATCCTGGCGCCGCATCTGCGCGACGGTGCGGCCCTGACTGTCCAAGACGAAGGCAACTCATGAGCGACATCCCATCCGGCGCACTCGACTCCCAGGAGTCGCGGGCGGTGAGCCTGCTCTCCCGCGTGATCCTTCCGCGCCCCGGTGAGCCACTCGATGTCCGCAAGCTCTACATCGAGGAGTCCGAGACCAACGCCCGGCGGGCCCATGCACCCAGCCGCACCACACTCGAGATCGGCGCCGAGTCCGAGGTCTCCTTCGCCACCTACTTCAACGCCTTCCCCGCCAGCTCCTGGCGACGGTGGTCGGTGCTGGAGTCGGTGGTGCTGCGGGTGGAGCTCACCGGCAGCGCCCGGGTCGACCTCTACCGCTCCAAGGCCACCGGCGCACGCATCACCGTCGGCGGAACCGCCGCCGCCGGAGAAGCGGGCGGCGCACCCGCCGTGGTGGAGTTCGAGGTGGAGCTCGCACCGTTCGAGGACGGTGGCTGGATCTGGTTCGACATCACCACCGACACCACGGTGACGGTGCACAGCGCCGGCTGGTACGCGCCACAACCCGCCCCTGGCCGGGCCGATGTCGCCATCGGCATCCCGACCTTCAACCGCCCCTCGGACTGTGTCAACGCGTTGGCCGCGCTGACCTCGGATCCGTTGGTGGACCAGGTGATCTCCGCGGTCATCGTGCCCGATCAGGGCACGAACAAGGCCAAGGACCATCCGGGGTTCGCCGCCGCCGCAGCAGCGCTGGGTGACCGGCTCAGGATCCACAACCAGCCCAACCTCGGCGGCTCCGGCGGTTACAGCCGGGTGATGTACGAGGCGCTGAACAACACGCAGTGCGAACAGATCCTCTACATGGACGATGACATCCGTATTGAGCCGGATTCGATCCTGCGGGCCCTGGCCTTCAACCGGTTCGCCAAGGTCCCGACCCTGGTCGGCGGTCAGATGCTCAATCTGCAGGAGCCCTCACACCTACACGTCATGGGCGAGATGGTCGACGCGGAGAACTTCATGTGGACCGGCGCGGTGAACACCGAGTACGACCACAATTTCGCCAAGTACCCGCTGAACGACGAAGAGCAGGAGCGCAGCCGGCTGCTGCACCGCCGCATCGATGTCGACTACAACGGCTGGTGGATGTGCATGATCCCGCGGCAGGTTGCCGAGGAGCTCGGCCAGCCGCTGCCGCTGTTCATCAAATGGGACGATTCTGAATACGGGCTGCGCGCCGGGGAGCACGGCTACCCGACGGTCACCCTGCCCGGCGCGGCGATCTGGCACATGGCCTGGAGCGACAAGGACGATGCCATCGACTGGCAGGCCTACTTCCACCTGCGTAACCGGCTGGTGGTCGCCGCGCTGCACTGGGACGGCAAGATCAGCGGGCTGATCGCCAGCCATCTCAAGGCGACGCTCAAACATCTTCTGTGCCTTGAATATTCGACGGTTGCCATCCAGAACAAGGCAATGGACGATTTCCTGGCCGGACCCGAGCACATCTTCTCCATCCTGGAATCGGCGCTGCCCGATGTGCGCAAGATGCGCACCGAGTTCCCGGACGCGGTCGTGCTGGAGAGTGCGACGGTGCTGCCCGCGCCGTCGGACAAGCGTTGGCGCAAGAAGGTCAACATCCCGACCAACCCGCTGTCGATCGGCATTCGGCTGACACGCGGTGTGCTGCACCAACTCTCGGTGCACGACCCGGAGCACCATGTGCGGCCGCAGATCAACGTCGCCACCCAGGATGCGCGCTGGTTCTCGCTGTGCAAGGTCGACGGCGTCACCGTCACGACAGCCGACGGTCGCGGTGTGGTGTACCGCCAGCGCGATCGCGCCAAGATGTTCGAGTTGCTGCGCGAATCGCTGACCCGGCAGGTGCAGTTGGGCCGCAAGTTCAACCGGATGCGCAAGGTGTACCGCAAGGCGCTGCCGACGCTGACCAGCCAGGAGAAGTGGGAGACGGTGCTCCAACCGGCGGGCGCGTCTGCGCTGGAAAAGATCTGACGTGGCCGAGGATCCGGCGCCCGAAGAAGCGGCGCTGATCGCGGTGCAGGCCGCGCTCGCCGGTCGCCCCGGCGTGCTGGCCACCGCGCGCACCCTGTCGCATTTCGGTGAGCACAGCGCCGGCTGGGTGGGCGTCTCGATGCTCGGCGCCGTTCTGGAGCCCGGGCGGCGACGGGACTGGCTGGCCGTGGGTGCCGGCGCCTTCACCGCGCATGCCGCGGCCGTGGTGATCAAACGGGTCGTCAAGCGGCAACGGCCGCACCACCCTGCGATCGCCGTCAACGTCGGCACCCCGAGCAAGCTGAGCTTCCCGTCGGCGCACGCGACGTCGACGACCGCCGCCGCCATCCTGCTCGCCCGCGTCACCGGCCGGCGGCTGCCCCTCGTGCTGATCCCGACGATGGCGCTGTCCCGCCTGGTGCTCGGCGTGCACTATCCGACCGATGTGCTGACCGGAATCGCGGTCGGCACGGTGGTCGCACGGAGCGTCGCTGCGGTGAACGAGGCGGCTGTGAAGGAGACTGAGCTGTGAGCGAAGAACCACTCCCGACCGCTGGACCGCCGAAGAACCTGGCCACCGGGATCATCAAGGCGCTGCGACCGCGGCAGTGGGTGAAGAACGTCCTCGTCTTCGCCGCGCCAGTGGCCGCCCTCGGGGACGATCGCTACATCTACGACCTCGGCGAAGTCCTGGTCAAGGTCGTCCTCACCTTCGTGATCTTCAGCCTCGCGGCATCCTCGGTCTATCTGGTCAACGACGCCCGCGATGTCGAGGCCGACCGTGCGCACCCGACCAAACGGTTCCGCCCGATCGCCGCTGGCGTGGTGCCCGAGTCGCTGGCCTACATCCTTGCGGTGGCGCTCGGTGTCGTGTCGCTGGTCATCTCATGGCTGTTGGTGTCGCCGAACCTGGCCGCCGTCATCGCTGTCTACATCGTCATCCAGCTTGCCTACTGCTTCGGCCTCAAGCACCAGCCGGTCATCGATATCTGCATCGTGTCGTCGGGCTTCCTGATCCGGGCCATCGCCGGCGGTGTCGCAGCCGGTGTGCCGCTGTCGCAGTGGTTCCTGTTGATGATGGCGTTCGGTTCGTTGTTCATGGCGGCCGGAAAGCGTTATGCCGAGCTCCAACTCGTCGAGCGCACCGGTGCGAAGATCCGCAAGTCTCTGGAGAGTTACACCAGTTCCTACCTGCGGTTCGTCTGGACGCTATCGGCGACCGCACTGGTGCTCTGCTACGGACTGTGGGCGTTCGAGCGCGATGGCGCCGACGGTTCGTGGTTCGCCATCTCGATGATCCCGTTCACCATCGCGATCCTGCGGTACGCGGTCGACGTCGATGGCGGATACGCCGGGGAACCCGAGGAGATCGTGCTGGGGGACCGCGTTCTGCAGCTGCTCGGGGTGGCCTGGATCGGAACCGTCTGTGCGGCTGCAGCCCTCAGTTGATCGCCTGGGCGCCGCCGTCGCGGCGCGGGTGAGTGACTGGCCGGCCTACCGCTACAGCCTGTCGGTCCGGATCAGCCTGTGGCTTTCGGTGGTGGTCGTCGCCGGACTGTTCGGCTGGGGCGCCTGGCAGCGCCGCTGGATGGCCGATGACGGCCTGATCGTCCTGCGTACCGTGCGGAACCTGTTGGCCGGCAACGGCCCGGTGTTCAACGCCGGTGAACGCGTCGAATCCAACACCTCCACGCTGTGGACCTATCTGATCACCGGGGCGAGTTGGCTCGCCGGACCGCTGCGGCTGGAATACGTGACGTTGGCTCTCACCCTCGCGCTGAGTGTCATCGGCGTGGTGTTCGTCATGCTCGGCGCAGCCCGGTTGTATGCACCGGGCCTGCAGGGCAGGCGGGCGGTGCTGCTCCCGGCCGGGGTGCTGGTCTACATCGCCATCCCGCCGGCCCGGGACTTCGCCTCCTCCGGTCTCGAAAACGGTTTGGTGCTCGCCTATGTCGGCCTGCTGTGGTGGCTGATGGTGTGTTGGTCGCAGGCTCCCTTCACCGAACGCGGCCAGGCCGGGCGATATCTGACGGCCGCGCTGGCCTTCGTGGCCGGGCTGAGCGTGCTGGTCCGCCCCGAGCTGGCGCTGGTCGGCGGTCTGGCACTGGTGATGATGGTGCTCGCCGCGCGCGGCTGGCGCCGCCGGCTGCTGATCGTGGTCGCCGGTGGTGCGTTGCCGGTGGTCTATCAGGTGTTCCGGATGGGGTACTACGGACTGCTGGTGCCGCAGACCGCCATTGCCAAGGACGCCTCCGGTGCGAAGTGGTCGCAGGGCTTCACCTACCTCGGCAACTTCAATGCGCCGTACCTGCTCTGGATACCGCTGGTGGTGCTCGTGGTGCTGGCGATACTGCTCTCGGTGTCGCGGCGCCGGCAGTGGTGGATCCGCCCGGATGCGCCCGAGCCCAGGCGAACCTGGCTTCGGTTTGTGCAAAGCCCGACTGCGGCAGTTGTTTTCATCGTGTTGAGCGGTGCGCTGCAGGCCGTATACTGGGTTCGCCAGGGCGGCGACTTCATGCACGGCCGTGTCCTGCTGACCTCGATCTTCCTCATGCTGGCACCGGTCGCCGTCATACCGATCGCGGTCCCCGATGTCGCCGGCTTCAGTAGGCGCACCGGCCACCTGCTGGCCGGGGCGACCGGCCTGCTTTGGGTGGCGACCGCGGGATGGGCTGTGTGGGCGGCGAATTCGCCCGGAATGGGTGCCGACGCGACCCGGGTCACCTACACCGGCATCGTCGACGAGCGGCGCTTTTACGCTCAGGCCACCGGTCACGCGCATCCGCTGACCGCGGCCGACTATCTGGACTACCCCCGGATGCGCGCGGTGCTCGTGGCGTTGCGCAACACCCCCGATGGCGCCCTGCTGCTGCCCTCGGGTAACTACGACGTGTGGGATGTGGTTCCGGCCATCCCGCCGCCTCCCGACCTGCCCCGGCCGCGTGGCGAAAATGGGCCGCACACAGTTTTTTTCACAAATATGGGCATGCTCGGTATGAACGTCGGACTCGATGTGCGGGTGATCGACCAGATCGGGTTGACCAACCCGCTGGCGGCGCATACCGCGCGGCTGGAGGACGCCCGCATCGGCCACGACAAGAACCTGTTCCCGGATTGGGCGGTGGCCGAGGGGCCATTCCTCAAGGAACGGCCCTACATTCCGCCGTATCTGGACGAGGACTGGATCATCGAAGCCGAGGCGGCGCTGAAATGCCCTGCGACCGAGGCGAAACTCAACGCGGTGCGGGCTCCGCTGGGGCCGCGCCAGTTCCTGTCCAACATCGTGCACGCCGTGGGTTTCGGGCAGTACCGGATCGACCGCGTTCCCATCTATGAGCTGCGCCGATGTGACCTGGAGATACCGCCGCCCAAGACCCCCGAGTACACCGGTCTGCCAGCTACCGGACCGTAATCAACGTCACGGCGATTTTGCAGCCGCGGTAACCGCGCGGTTATGTTGTGGCGATACACCAGCGTGGCCACTGACGCCCGCAGCGGAATCCCGCGTGGCAAAGCTACATCGCGTTGCCTATGAGATGGACGGATAGACAACACATGCGTAGAACTTCGGTAGCGAGACTGCTGCGTGCGGCACTGGTGGCCGTAGCTGCCGCGACGACGATCGTGGCGGTGCCCGCACCGGCGGCAGGCGCCTTCTCTCGCGAGGGGCTGCCGGTCGAGTACCTGGACGTGTTCTCGACGGCGATGAATCGCAATGTCCGCGTGCAATTCCAGGCCGCCGGAGGCGCCCCGGCGCCGACATCCGGCACCGGCGACAAGGCCGTCTATCTGTTGGACGGTCTGCGTGCCCAGGACGATTACAACGGCTGGGATATCAACACCCCGGCCTTCGAATGGTTCCACGACTCCGGGGTTTCGGTCGTGATGCCGGTGGGCGGGCAGTCCAGCTTCTACTCCGACTGGTATTCACCGTCGAGCTTCAACAACCAGGCCTACACGTACAAGTGGGAGACCTTCCTGTCCAGCGAGCTACCGCAGTGGCTGGCCGCCAACAAGCAGGTCTCGCCGACCGGGAACGGTGTGGTCGGCTTGTCTATGGCGGGCGGGGCCGCACTGATCCTCGCCGCCTATCATCCGGACCAATTCGCCTATGCGGCAGCGCTATCGGGGTTCCTGAACCCGTCGACACCATTCATGAAGCAGGCCATCAGGGTCGCCATGCTGGACGCGGGCGGTTACAACGTCGACAACATGTGGGGCCCGCCGTGGGATCGGGCCTGGAAGCGCAACGATCCCGTCGAGCAGGTCGGTAAGCTGGTCGCCGCCGGCACCAGGCTGTGGATTTACTGTGCGCCAGGCGGTTCCACGCCGCTGGACGAGAACGCCGACCCCGGCCAGAAGTTCAACGCCGACAGCCTCGAAGGCCTCGCGATCGGCAGCAACAAGAAGTTCCAGGAGCGCTACACCGCCGCAGGCGGCCGCAATGCAACCTTCAACTTCCCGGCCGCCGGCAACCATTCCTGGGCCTACTGGGGAGCCCAATTACAGGCTCTCAAGCCGGATCTGATCGCCACACTCAATCGCTGAGAACGGATTTCGTCGCAGAGAGAAGTCCTGCCCGGTTGTGGTTGACTACACGGGCAGTGCGGCCCGCCGGCCCGTCGGCCCGTGCCTGAAAGAAACGTCGCTCGAAGAAGTTGTGGCCGGAAAGCTGTGGCCCGAAAAGACCTGAGATTGGGAGCTGATGAGTTTCGTTGAGAAGATGCGCGGCGCCACGCGCCGAGTGGTGGTCGCGGCCGCAGTGGCTGCGGTGCTGCCCGGTCTGGTGAGTGCCGTCGGCGGCTCGGCGACTGCAGGGGCTTTCTCCCGGCCGGGCCTGCCGGTCGAGTATCTGGAAATCCCGTCGGCCGGTATGGGCCGCGATATCAAGATCCAGTTCCAGAGCGGTGGCGAGGGTTCCCCGGCGCTCTACCTGCTCGACGGCCTGCGCGCCCAGGGCGACTTCAACGGCTGGGATATCAACACCGCCGCCTTCGAGTGGTACGACGGCTCGGGCCTGTCGGTGATGATGCCCGTCGGCGGCCAGTCCAGCTTCTACTCGGACTGGTACAAACCGGCCAAGGGTAAGAGCGGCACCTATACCTACAAGTGGGAGACCTTCCTCACCCAGGAACTACCCGCCTGGCTGCAGGCCAACCGGGGCGTCAAGGCAAGCGGTAGCGCCGCGGTCGGTCTGTCGATGGCCGGCTCTGCGGCCTTCACCCTGGCCGTCCACCATCCGGCGCAGTTCCCCTACGCGGCCTCGCTGTCGGGCTTCCTGAACCTGTCCGAGGGCTGGTGGCCGATGCTGGTAGGAATGTCGATGGGTGACGCCGGCGGCTTCAAGTCCGAGGACATGTGGGGCCCATCGAGCGATCCCGCCTGGAAGCGCAACGACCCCTACGTCAACATCGACACCCTGATCGCCAACAACACCCGCATCTGGATCTACTGCGGTGACGGCACCCCGTCAGATCTGGATGCCGGTGCCAGCGCGGGCAACCTGTTCAACGCGAAGTTCCTGGAGAGCTTCACGTTGCGGACCAACAAGACCTTCCGCGACACCTACCTCGCCAACGGTGGCACCAACGGGGTGTTCAACTTCCCGGAGAACGGCACCCACAGCTGGGGCTACTGGGGATCGCAGCTGCAGGCCATGAAGCCCGACATCCAGCGTGTGCTGGGTGCGACGCCGAGCGCCCAGTAGCAGCCGGCACAGACACGACGAAAAAGTCGGCGGCGGTCATCCCTCGGGGTGGCCGCCGTCAGCCGTTTCCAGCGCACCTCGCCATGGTGATGTGATTCACTACAACCGAAATGCGAGCAGATAAGAGGTGGGACATGAGGCTGCACGCAATGGTGTGCGCGGTGTTGCTGGCGATGGGTCTGTGGACGGCATCTGCCGCCGTCGACACCCCTGCCAAGGCCGACGGCGTCGAGTACCTGATGGTGCCTTCGGCGGCCATGGGCCGCGATATCCCGGTTGCCTTCCAGGCCGGCGGGCCGCACGCGGTCTACCTCCTCGACGCCTTCAACGGTGCCCCCGATGTCAGTAACTGGGTGACCGCGGGCAATGCGATGAACACCCTCGCCGGTTCCGGGGTCTCGGTGGCGGCACCTGCCGGTGGGGCGTTCAGCCTCTACACCAACTGGGAGCAGGACGGCAGCAAGCAGTGGGAGACCTTCCTGTCCAGCGAGTTGCCGAACTGGCTCGCGGCGAACAAGGGTCTGGCCCCGGGTGGGCACGGCGTCGTCGGCGCCTCCCAGGGCGGCACCGGTGCACTGATGCTGGCGACCTTCCATCCCGACCGTTTCCGCTACGCGGGTTCGCTCTCGGGCTTCCTGACCCCGTCGCGCACCTTCGAAAACGGCGCGATCACCGCGGGCATGGCCCAGTTCGGTGGCGTCGACACCCAGAACATGTGGGGTCCGGTGCAGTTCGGGCGCTGGAAGTGGCATGACCCCGATGTGCACGCCCAGTTGCTGGTCGACAACAACACCCGGCTGTGGATCTTCAGCCCGCAGACCACCACCTGCAGTGACCCGGCCGCGATGATCGCCGACTGCGCGCAGGCCCAGGGCAGCAACCGCACCTTCTATGCGCACTACCGCGGAATCGGTGGCCGCAACGGGCACTTCGATTTCCCGACCGGTGGCCAGCACGACTGGGGCAGCTGGGCAGGCCAGCTCGGTGCGCTGCGCGGTGACCTGGTGGCCGCGATCGCCTGAGCAGGCGTCGGTGCGATAACGGTCACATGCGCGCCCGGGGAGCGGTGCCGGGCAGCCGGTACCGTGGAATCCGTGCAACGCAACCGACGGTGGACCGCGAACCTGGCAAAGTGGCCGGTCGTTTCCCCGTCGCTGGTGATGTTGACCCCGGTGATGCTGGCCTCTGTCGCCGTCGTATCGAGTGGCTGCTCGCTGGGTGACACCACCCTGACCACCATCGGACAGCCCGCCGCCCAGTCGACCGAAGCGGCCGCGCAGGAGATGCAGGGTGCCAGCCGCGTCGACGGATACCCCGAGGAACGTCTCTCGGTGACCCCGCACCAGCAGGCCTATCTGGACGCCCTTGTCGGCGCCGGGGTGCAGCCCTCCGATGAACTGATGGCGCTGAGCATCGGCGCCTACGTCTGCCAGGCCCGCGCGGCCAAACAGTCCGAGCAGGCGGTGTGGGATTTCGTGCTCCCGATGGTCCGCAATGACGTCGACGACGCGCACATGAGCTCCGTCGCCCCGGAGGCCGGTGAGGTCGACACGGCCACCGCTGACTACATTCGCATCGCGACCGAGCGACTCTGCTAGCCGCGGCGCGCGCAGGCACACAGGACGGAACCCAGAGGACACATGGCCAAGAACAGCCGACGTAAACGGCACCGCATTCTCGCGCTGGCGGCGGGCGTCGCGGTCGCGGTGCTGGTGGCGGTGCTCATCGCCGGTGTGGTTGTGTTCCTGCGGCAGCCCGATGCCCCGCCGATCGCGACACAGCCCGGTGTGCCGACCGATGCCCCGACGGCCGTGCCGTCGACGGGTAAACCGCGTCCGGAGTTCCAGGACGCGAGCTGCCCGGACGTCGCACTGATCTCGATCCCGGGTACCTGGGAATCGTCGCCACAACTCGATCCGTACAACCCCGTGCAGTTCCCGATCGCGTTGATGCTCAATGTGACCAACCCGCTACGGGCCGAGTTCGGCGCCGATCGCCTGGAGATCTACACGGTTCCCTACACCGCCCAGTTCCACAATCCGTTCTCGGCCGACGGCCAGATGTCCTACGACGACAGCCGCGACGAGGGCCGCGCCGCGACCCTGCGCGCGATGACCGATCTGAACAACCGGTGCCCGCTGACAAGCTATGTGCTTGCGGGTTTCTCCCAGGGCGCGGTGATCGCCGGCGATATCGCCAGTGATATCGGTAACGGCCGCGGACCGGTGGACCAGGATCTGGTGCTCGGTGTCGCACTGCTCGCCGACGGGCGACGCCAGGACGGCGTCGGCCAGAATCTCGCACCGAACCCGCCCGGCCAGGGTGCCGAAGTCACGCTGCACGAACTGCCGATGCTCTCGGCCCTGGGTTTGTCGATGACCGGGCCGCGCGACGGAGGCTTCGGTGAGCTCGATGACCGGACCTATCAGATCTGCGGCTCCGGCGACCTCATCTGCGCCGCACCCGAGTCGGCGTTCTCGGTGGGGAATCTGCCCGCCACGTTGGAGACCCTGCTGGGCAGTACCCGGGGCCCCGTGCACGCGCTGTACAACACCCCGCAGTTCTGGACGCTCGACGGTAAGACGGCGCCGCAGTGGACGCTGGACTGGGCCCGCGGTCTCATCGAGAACGCGCCGCAGCCCAAGCACGGGTGACCGGATACTCCCCCGTCGCTTCGCTCGCCCAGGCAAAATCTCCCCCGTCGCTTCGCTCGCCCCGGGAAAAGCGACTCGCCGGTAACGAGATTTGGCCTGCGGGAATCGGTCACCTAACATTAAGAGAAAACTAAGAGTAGTGAGTGATCGGTCATTGGTCGTCCGTCGGCCAGAATCCGCCGCCCCGGTACGATTCCGGAGGCTCGCGACGACCGTGCGATGAGTGTGCTGTGACAGGAGTTTTTGATGCCGTTCCATAACCCGTTCATAAAGAACGGTCAGATCAAGTTCCCTGACAGCGCCAGCGTCGTCTCCCACGTCGAGCGGTGGGCCAAGGTCCGCGGCGACAAGCTCGCATATCGTTTCCTGGACTACTCCACCGAACGCGACGGTGTCGAGTGCGATATGACCTGGGCCCAGTTCAGCGCCCGCAACCGCGCCGTCGCGGCCCGCCTGCAGCAGGTCACCGAGGTCGGCGACCGGGTCGCCATCCTCTGTCCGCAGAACCTCGACTACCTGGTCGCCATGTACGGCGCCATCTACGCCGGCCGCATCGCCGTCCCGTTGTTCGACCCGTCCGAGCCCGGCCACGTGGGTCGGCTGCACGCCGTGCTGGACAACTGCCAGCCCTCGGCCATCCTGACCACCACCGCCGCGGCCGAGGGTGTGCGCAAGTTCTTCCGCAGCCGTCCCGCCAACCAGCGCCCGCGCGTCATCGCCGTCGACGCCGTCCCGGCCGAGGTCGCCTCCACCTGGGAACCGCTCGAGGTCACCATCGACACGGTCGCCTACCTGCAGTACACCTCGGGTTCCACCCGCATCCCGACCGGCGTGCAGATCACCCACCTCAATCTGGCCACCAACATTGTGCAGATCATCGAGGCGCTGGAAGCCGAAGAAGGCGACCGCGGTCTGTCCTGGCTGCCGTTCTTCCACGATATGGGTCTGATCACCGCGCTGCTGTCGCCGATGATCGGGCACAACTTCACCTTCATGACACCGGCCGCGTTCGTACGCCGTCCGAGCCGCTGGATCCGCGAGATGGCCCGCAAGCCCGATGACACCGGCGGTGTCATCTCGGTGGCCCCGAACTTCGCCTTCGACCACGCCGCCGCGCGCGGTCTGCCCAAGGACGGCGAACCGCCGCTCGACCTGTCCAACGTCAAGGCCGTCCTCAACGGCAGCGAGCCGATCTCGGCCGCCACCGTGCGCCGGTTCAACGAGGCCTTCGGGCCGTACGGCTTCCAGCCGAAGGCCATCAAGCCGTCCTACGGCCTGGCCGAGGCCACCCTGTTCGTGTCGACCACCCCGGCCTCCGAAGAACCCAAGATCATCCACGTCGACCGGGACGCGCTGAACAACGGCCGGATCATCGAGGTGGACGCCGATTCGGAGTCCGCCGTCGCGCAGGCCTCCGCCGGCAAGGTCGGCGTCTCGGAATGGGCCGTCATCGTGGATGCCGAAGCCGCCAGCGAACTGCCCGACGGCCAGATCGGTGAGATCTGGATCAGCGGCCAGAACATGGGCACCGGCTACTGGGGCAAGGAACAAGAGAGCCGCGAGGTCTTCCACAACATCCTCAAGTCGCGGATCAGCGAGTCGCATGCCGAGGGTGCGGCCGATGACGCGACCTGGGTGCGCACCGGTGACTACGGCGCATTCCACGACGACGACCTCTACATCACCGGACGCGTCAAGGATCTGGTCATCATCGACGGGCGCAACCACTACCCGCAGGACCTGGAGTACTCCGCGCAGGAATCCTCCAAGGCACTGCGCACCGGTTTCGTCGCGGCCTTCTCGGTACCGGCCAACCAGCTGCCGACCGTCGTGTTCGACGATACGCACGCCGGTCTCAAGTACGACGCCGAGGACACCTCCGAGCAGCTCGTCATCGTCGCCGAGCGCGCCGCCGGCTCGCACAAGCTCGATCTCGGCCCGGTCATCGACGATATCCGCGCCGCGATCGCGGTGCGCCACGGCGTCACCGTCCGCGATGTGCTGCTGACCCCGGCCGGTGCCATCCCGCGCACCTCCAGCGGCAAGATCGGCCGCCGGGCCTGCCGCGCCGGCTACCTCGACGGCAGCCTGCGCAGCGGCAAGATCGCCAACGACTTCCCCGACGAGACCGACTGAGACCGACTGAGTTCCGGCCGCATGACCAAGGCCGCACGGCGGCGAAAGTGAACAGTGAAAATGACTGAAGCACAAGATAATTCACGCCAGCCAGACGTCGCCGCCGGAGCAGCTCCAGCCGCCCGCAGTGACCTGACCGTCGCCGAGATGCGCGAGTGGCTGCGCAACTGGATCGCCAACGCCACGGGGCAGTCCGCCGACACCATCAACGAATCGGCTCCCGTGGTCGAACTCGGTCTGTCCTCACGTGACGCGGTCGCCATGGCCAGCGATATCGAGGACCTGGTCGGCGTCACGCTGACCGCCACCGTGGTGTTCCGCAACCCGACCATCGAGTCGTTGGCCACCGTCATCATCGAGGGCGAGCCCGAACCGGTGCACGACGCCAACGAGGACTGGAGCCGCGAACCCGGTGTCGACGACATCGCGATCGTCGGTGTCGCCACCCGCTTCCCCGGCGATATGAACAGCGCCGACGAGATGTGGGCCGCCCTGCTGGAGGGCCGTGACGCCAGCTCGGATCTGCCCGAGGGCCGATGGTCGGAGTTCCTCGGTGAGCCCCGCATCGCCGAACGGGTCGCCAAGGCACACACCCGCGGTGGCTACCTCTCCGATATCAAGGGATTCGACTCCGAGTTCTTCGCGCTGTCCAAGATGGAAGCCGACAATCTCGACCCGCAGCAGCGGATGGCGCTGGAACTCACCTGGGAGGCCCTCGAGCATGCCCGGATTCCGGCATCCAGCCTGCGTGGCGCGGATGTCGGTGTGTACGTGGGCAGTTCGAACAACGACTATATGTTCCTGGCGGTCGCGGACCCGACGACGGCACACCCGTACGCCATCACCGGAACCACCAGCTCGATCATCGCCAACCGGGTGTCCTACTTCTTCGACTTCCGTGGACCGTCCGAGTCCATCGACACCGCGTGCTCCAGTTCGCTGGTCGCCACCCATCAGGGTGTGCGTGCGCTGCGCAGCGGTGAGATCGACGTCGCGGTCGTCGGCGGCGTGAACGCCATGGTGACCCCGATCGTCACGATCGGGTTCGACGAGGTCGGCGGCGTGCTGGCGCCCGACGGCCGGTGCAAGTCGTTCTCCTCCGACGCCAACGGGTACGCACGGTCCGAGGGCGGCGGCATGCTGCTGCTCAAGCGGGTCGCCGACGCGCGCCGCGACGGTGACGAGATCATCGCCGTCATCGCAGGCAGCGCGGTCAACCACGACGGACGCTCCAACGGCATGCTGGCGCCCAACCCGGACGCCCAGGCCGCCGTGCTGCGCAAGGCCTACAAGGACGCCGGGATCAACCCGCGCGATGTCGACTACATCGAGGCGCACGGCACCGGCACCATCCTGGGCGACCCGATCGAGGCCGACGCACTCGGCCGGGTGGTCGGTATCGGCCGCGCCGATGACAAGCCCGCCCTGCTGGGCGCGGTGAAATCGAATGTGGGACACCTGGAATCGGCGGCAGGCGCGGCGAGTCTGGCCAAGACCGCACTGGCGCTGCAGCACGACAAGGTGCCGCCGTCGATCAACTACGCAGGCCCCAACCCCTATATCGATTTCGCCAAGGAACACCTCAAGGTCAACGACACCGTCAGCGAGTGGCCGCGCTACAGCGGCCACGC
>JBPPMV010000227.1:0-5619 GCA_051306235.1 Mycobacterium sp.
GCCGGACTGTTCGCGTTCTTTTTGGCGCTGGGCATCATTGCCATCCCCTATGACGTCACGGTGCTGTGGTCCAGCGAACAGACCTGTCAGATCGGCGAACCACCCTGTGCGGGAACCTGGTTCGGAGTTCACATCCCGATCCCGCAGACGGTGGTGCACACCTCGCTGTTCGTCGCCGTGTTGTCGGGCCTGTATTTCACCGTGAGCACCAGCGTTGATCCCCTCTACCGGCAGCGCTTCTTCGATCCGCTCATCGCCGACGTCGCGGTCAGCCTCGCCGGCCGGGACGCGTACCTGGAGATGGAGACCAAGGCCTGAGTCCGCAGATTGGCGTGCAAACCCTCAGCGCCGGTTCTAAACTTCCATACGCTGCGCATCACCGGCGAATGTCCTGTGACTGGCAACCACCTGCGCAACACGGGATGAAGGGATGACGAACATGAGGAAGATGTTGTTGCCCATCGTCGGTGCCATGGCCGCGGCTGGGCTCGCCCTTGCCGTCGCGGCCCCGGCCAGCGCCGACGAGCAGAGCTATTTTTCGGAGTTGACCGAGTACGGCTACGGGGATACGTCGCAGGACGTCGCCCTTAGCCTGGGTTACTCCGTCTGCGAAGACCTCGCCAACGGTGTGCCCCAGCAGGTCACACTCGATGCGATCTACGACAACACCAACGAGAACGTCGACGCCACCGATGCGACGTTCCTGTACAAGGCCGCGATCCTGCACCTCTGCTGACCGAACGACTACACCCCGCGGATAGCTACGGCCCAGCAGATTTCATGGTGCGGGGCGGCTTTTGTGCGTCCGCGGATACCGTTGCGGCGTCGACGGCCCGGCCCCAATTGGTTCCGCCGAGGACCAGGATCGCACCGAGCACACCGAGGGTGGTGACCGGATCACCGGCCAGCCCGATGCCGATGACCATCGCCCATAGCGGCTCGGTGCCGAGCAGCAGGCTCATTCGCGACGGCGTGCTGCGGCGTATCGCCCACATCTGCACCCCGAACGCGAAAACGGTACAGGCCACCGCGAGGTAGGCGGTGAGCGCCCAGTCCCGTCCGGACATCTGCAGCACCGAGCCGAACTGTCCGAGGGCGCAGGCGGGCAGGGCGGTCAGTACCGACACGGTGGCCAGCTGAACCAGCGTCACCGCCGCCGAATCATACTGGCGCGGAGGGGAAATACGCGACATCACGTTGACGTGCACGGCACGCAACAGGGCCGCCATCGCAATGAGCGCGTCCCCGGCACCCGGCATCGCGAAGCCGCCCGCCTGAGTCAGCGCCACGCACCCGATGATGACGAGGACCGCCGGGGCGTAGAACACCGGTGCGACAGCACCCCGACCCAGCAGTGGGGTGAGGATGACCGTCAGCGCCATGATCAGTCCGGCATTGGACGCCGATGTCCTTGTCACACCGTATGTTTCGCATACACAGATGGCGGCCAGGATGCTGCCGAACAGTATCCCGGCGGCCAGTTCCGGACGCCCGATGCGGGTCATCCCTCGCCCGAGCAACAGGGCCAGAATGCCGGCCGCCATCGCGAATCGCAAGGCCAGAAAGGCGAAGACGGCATCGGCATCGACCACCGCCTTGGCCGCAAGGTAGCTCGATCCCCACACCACAGCCACCGCCAGGAGTGCGATGTCGACGCGGTAGCGAGTCACGGGAGCAGCCTGCCCGGTCGACAACAGTTCAGTCCAGCTAATTTGTCTACCCTGTATGAGTAGTATTGCTACATGGATGCTCTTCGATTGCGCATGCTGCGCGAACTGGCCGACCATGGCACCGTCGCCGCTGTGGCCGATGTGCTGTCGATGACGCCGTCCGCGGTCTCGCAGCAGCTCAAGACTCTGCAGCGGGAGGCAGGCATCGCACTCCTGGAACCGGCGGGCCGGCGGGTGCGACTGACCGATGCCGGACAGGTGTTGGTCGGTCATGCCGAACTGGTGCTGGCCGCTCTCGACCGGGCGCAGGCCGATATGGAGAGCTACCGAACCACCGCGCGCGGCCAGGTGACGGTGTCATTCTTCCCGTCGGGGGCGGCCATGCTGCTGGCACCGCTGATCGTCAGCGCCCGCGAACGCGGAATCGAGGTGATCGGCCGCGACGTCGACGTGCCGGCCTCGCGCGCACCTCAACAACTTGCCGACTTCGATGTGGTGGTCGTGCACCGCGATGAGCGCGACACCACCGCATGGGGTCCACGCTTCACCTCTGCGGTGTTGCTGCGTGAACCGCTGGATGTGCTGCTGCCGCCGGGTCATCCGCTGGCAGGCAATGTGCAGCTAGAACTCTCCGAACTCGTTGACCAGGACTGGATCGGGGTCGAGGGCGGACTGATGGTCGACGATGTGTTCAAGTCGATCGCCACCCTCACCGGCGTCGCACCTCGAATCACCCAACGGGTCAATGACTTCCGCGTGGTCGAGGAGCTGGTGCAGGCGGGTATCGGGATAGCGCTGCTGCCACGTTACGTCGCGCTGGCTCGTAATCTGGTGCGTCGGCCGATCAGTGATATCCGGCTGGCGCGGCGGATCGAGGCGGTGACCCGTGCGGGTGCAGACGCCCGGCCGGCGATCGCGCTGGTGCTCGATGAGCTACGCACGATCGCCGACAACGTCACCAATTGATGGTGAGTAGGCCTACAGGTACTGCCCGAGGTTCGACTCGGTATCAATGGCACGGCTCGCGCTGCTGCTCTTTCCGGTGACGAGCGTGCGGATGTACACGATCCGCTCACCCTTCTTGCCCGAGATACGAGCCCAGTCATCGGGATTGGTGGTGTTGGGGAGATCCTCGTTCTCGGCGAACTCGTCGACGATCGAATCCAGCAGATGCTGAATACGCAGGCCGTGCTGCCCGGACTCCAGCACCGACTTGATCGCGTACTTCTTCGCCCGGTCCACCACGTTCTGGATCATCGCCCCGGAGTTGAAGTCCTTGAAGTACATGACTTCCTTGTCACCGTTGGCATAGGTGACCTCCAGGAACCGGTTGTCGTCGATCTCGGCGTACATCCGGTCGACGACCTTCTCGATCATCGTCTTGATGGTCAGCCCGCGGTCACCGTCGAACTCGTCGAGATCGTCGGTGTTCACCGGCAGGTTCTCCGTGAGGTACTTGGAGAAGATGTCCTGTGCGGCTTCGGCATCCGGTCGCTCGATCTTGATCTTCACGTCCAGGCGGCCGGGCCGCAGAATGGCCGGGTCGATCATGTCCTCACGGTTGGAGGCGCCGATGACGATGACGTTCTCCAGGCCCTCGACACCGTCGATCTCGCTGAGCAGCTGCGGCACGACGGTGGTCTCCACATCGGAGCTCACGCCCGTGCCACGGGTACGGAAGATCGAGTCCATCTCGTCGAAGAACACGATCACCGGGGTGCCCTCGGAGGCCTTCTCACGGGCCCGCTGGAAGATCAGCCGGATGTGCCGCTCGGTCTCGCCGACGAACTTGTTGAGCAGCTCGGGGCCCTTGATGTTGAGGAAGAAGCTCTTGGCTTCCCGGGAGTCCTCGCCGCGCAACTCGGCCATCTTCTTGGCCAGCGAGTTCGCAACGGCCTTGGCGATGAGGGTCTTACCGCAGCCGGGCGGCCCGTAGAGCAGCACACCCTTCGGCGGCCGCAGCGAGTACTCGCGATAGAGATCCTTGTGCAGGAACGGCAGTTCCACCGCGTCGCGGATCTGCTCGATCTGACGGGTCAGGCCACCGATATCGCCGTAGCTGACGTCGGGGACCTCTTCGAGGACCAGATCCTCGACCTCGGCCTTGGGAATGCGCTCGAACGCGTATCCGGCCTTGGTGTCGACGAGCAACGAATCGCCGGGACGCAGCTTGCGTGGCGGCTCGCCGTCGATGTCCAGTGGTATCTCGACACCTTCGGGCAGGTACTCGACACCCACCAACGGTTCGGCCAGCCACACGATGCGTTCCTCGTCGGCGTGCCCGACCACCAGTGCCCGGTGACCGTCTTCGAGGATCTCGCGCAGTGTGCTGATCTCGCCGACGGCCTCGAAGGCGCCGGCTTCGACCACGGTGAGCGCCTCGTTCAGGCGCACAGTCTGCCCCTGCTTGAGCCCGTCGGTTTCGATGTTGGGCGAGAGTGTCAGCCGCATCTTGCGGCCGGAGGTGAAGACATCGACGGTCTCGTCCTCGTGGACCGCCAGCAGTACGCCGTAGCCGCTGGGCGGCTGACCGAGCCGGTCCACCTCCTCGCGCAAGGCCAGGAGTTGCTGGCGGGCTTCCTTGAGCGTGTCCATCAGCTTGGCGTTACGTGCCGCCAAGCTGTCGATGCGCGCCTCAAGTTGCTGGACGTCGCGGGCTGCTCGCAGCCCGCTTCCGGCACCGACGGCATTCGCGAGTTGCTCGCGCAGCGCAGCCGCTTCGCGGCGCAACCGTTCCAGCTCGGCCGCCTCGTCGGCGGACAGGCTCGACTCGTGGGAATTCTCCGAACGCTCGGACTCACTCATGTTGCGCTCCCTCCCGCACCGAATGTTGGTGCAGTAACAACTTCAACGCTACCGGCGATTCAGCCTTTGTGTGTGGTCTAGGAATTCGACACACCAGCACCGCTGTTAACCTCCTTGATGAGCTTGCCCCATTGAAAGGACCATCGTGATCCTGAAAACCCTCGCCATCGGCTTCGTAACCAGCGCCGCAGCAGCCGGCATCGTTACCGCGGCGACCGCGGGTGTGACGACGATTGCGTCGAGCAGCACTCCCGCCATCACACCGGTCGTCTGGGACATCCCGATGCCACAGGCCCCCGCGCCGGAGTTGCAGGCGCCGCTGACGCAGACGCTGAGCGTGCTCGCCGGACCCGGCTCGTTCTCGGGCAAGGCCGCCTACATCCAGGGCGGGATCGGCCGTATCGAGTCCATCGCCGCGGATCGCGCGTACGGCAACGCGGCCAAGGAAGGTAAGTTCCCGCTGGTCTTCAACGTGCTCGACATCGACGTCAACGGCCCCGTCGCGACGGCCAACGTCACCGCGACGGCAGCCACCGGTGGCACCGCTACGCAGCCCGTGACCTTCACGGCCGGACCGAGCCCGACCGGCTGGCAGGTGTCCAGGCAGTCCGCCCTGGCGCTGCTCTCGGCGGCCGGCTGACCGTTCCGCAGATGCGCCGCCCGCCCGTCGCGGTCCTGGGCGCCACCGTCTCCGTGGTGGCGCTCGGACTGTCGGGTTGCGGCGCGGAGCCCGTTCCCCCGATGCCTGAACCGTCGTCGGCCATGTCGACGGCACCACCCGGACCGTCCGCGGCGCCTCAGGCGCCGCTACCGGCGCCGGAGGTCATCATCGGGGTACTGGCCAAACTTGCCGACCCTGCGGTTCCCGGTGAGCAGAAGGTCGGGCTGGTTCAGTACGCCACTCCGGAGGACGGCGCGGCTCTCGAGCGCTTCGCCCAGGCCACCGTCGACGGCGGTCTGGCACCGCTGACGTTCCAGGCCGCCGATCTGGCATGGTCGCCGACCGACTACGGCGATGTCGTCGCAACCGTCACGGTCAGCTCGGCCAACCCCGCGCCGGAAGCCAGGCCCTTCACCTTCCCCATGCAGTTCACCCTGGACGAGGGTTCCTGGCAGCTGACGCGGGTGACGGCGGATCAGCTGC
>JBPPMV010000228.1:0-3994 GCA_051306235.1 Mycobacterium sp.
AAGCGCCGACCGATCGCGTCGTGGTCGGCGCGCACCACTGTCGCATCGGGGAGATCGGCCATCCGCTCGAGAGCAGGTCGCGGTTGTGTTCCTTCGCTCCACGTGTTGCGAAACCACACGGTCGGGAGTACTGCGAGGCTGGCCGGCTCGGGACCGCGGTTGGTGATCTCGATTGCGATCAGGATGTCGTCCGGCGCGCCCTTCGCGTACTCGATGCCAACGTCGAAGTACCGGTCTTCGGCGAGCGCGCCGGTGTCGATCAGCTCGTACTCGTAGTCGTCGACGCTTCTGCGGCCGTTGGTGGCGACCAGGTCGTCATAGGGGTATCCCGTGTGCGGGTACTTGTAGAGGTACTTCATGTAGGAGTGCGTAGGGGTGTTGTCGAGGTAGAAGTAGTACTCCTTGACGTCCTCGCCGTGGTTGCCTTCCGCGTTCGTCAGCCCGAAAAGCCGCTCCTTGAGGATCGGGTCGGCGCCATTCCACAGGGCGAGCGCGAAACACAACGATTGACGGTCGTCGGAGATGCCGGCGAGGCCGTCCTCGCCCCACCGGTAGGCCCTCGAGCGTGCATGATCGTGGGGGAAGAAGGCCCACGCGTCGCCATCCGCGCTATAGTCCTCCCGCACCGTGCCCCACTGCCGCTCGCTCAAGTAGGGACCCCAGCGCAACCAGGGCGCCCCGTTACCTCGCTCCAGCAGGCGATCGCGTTCAGCGTCGATGAGCCCTATCCTCGGTTCGGGCTCCTGCTCTCTCATGAGAGCCTCCTTCTTCCTCTGCATGCAACGGTGTCGCAGTCACTCCGTGCCGACGTCATCCCGCCGGGGTGATCAATTGTTCAGGGGCCATCGGATCACCCATGCGGGGTGACGACCGCATTCCGGCACCGCGCGATCCTCGACACAGGTGGTGACGCTCGAACCGCTCGGGTATCCCGTCGGCGCTCGCCCAAGGTCGCGCGTGCATCAGCGACTACGCACTCTGAAGGGAGGCCGAGGTGTCGGCACGGTATGAGATTGTCGTTGCCGGCGAGGCCGGGCCGATGCTGCTGGCGGCATTGGACGGCTTTACGTTGCGGCCTGGGCCCTCCGGATCCGTCCACCTCATCGGCGCCTTGGCTGATCAGGCCGCCCTCCAGGCGGCGTTGCACCGAATCCACGATCTGCACGCCGAGATTCTCGAGGTGCGTCGTCTGGATGTGACGAGGTGAGGCGGCGGGACCGGAGGGACTAAGGGCCCTACCTAACCGTCGCCCGCACTGGGATGCTTTGAAGGTGGGCCCCTCGCCAAGTGACCTCGCCGACCGGCCGCTTCTGCCGACTCATGCGTCCGCAGAGCTACCCCGACCGCGGCTGGAGGCCGCGCTGGATCGGGTGCAGCCTGCCGGGATCGGTATTGTCGTGGCGCCCGCGGGGTCGGGAAAGTCGGTCCTTCTGGGTCAGTGGGCAAGACGTTCCGCCGCGCGCGTGTGCCAGATGAGAGTCACTGCGAGTCATGACGATCCCGTGCTCTTCGCCCGGTCACTCGTGTCTGCGTTCGTGGCCGCCGCTCCCGAGTTCGATCCCGGAATCGCCGAGCTTGTCAGCGGCCCCGCACTCGGGCCGGCGTTCGTGAACCGGTTGCGTGCGGAGCTTGAAAGCCTGGGCGACCAGATGGTGGTGGTGATCGACGATGTGCACCTGCTGGACAACGAGCTGATCTGCGGTGATCTTGCGCGCCTGCTCGGGCGGCTCCCGCAGACAGTTCGGGTTCTCATGGGCGCTCGATGGGACCCCCCGCTGCGCCTGCAGCGGCTCAGGCTGGATGGACGCCTCATGGAGTTGAGGGCATCCGATCTCGCCTTCACCGGGGACGAGAGCCGGGACTTGCTCGAGTCGGTGTCGGGCAGGCCGCTCAGCGTGGCGCAGGCTGAGGCGCTCCACGCGCGGACCGAAGGGTGGGCAGCGGGTTTGCAGTTGGCCGGGATCTCGTTGCAGCGGGTACCCGACGCGGACGCCTTCATCGACCAGTTCACCGGTAGCGACCGACTCATCGCCGACTACCTGGCCGAGGAGGTGCTCGATGATCTCGAGCCTGGCGTCCGCCGCTTCCTGCTGAGCACTTCGGTGCTGGAGTGGCTGGACGCCGATCTGTGCGACGCAGTCACGGGTGACGGGAACGGTGCCGAGATGCTGGATCTCCTGGCATGGCGCTCGTTGTTCCTGGTGCATCCGGGGACTGCGGACGGGCGACTTCGCTACCATCACCTCTTCGCCGATCTGCTGCGCTATCGACTCCGCGTTCAACCCGGAGAGGAGCCGCGCCTTCGCCGCCGGGCTGCGCAGTGGCTGCTCGATCATGGCAACTTCGCCGATGCGGTCGAGCAGTCGCTGGCCGCCGGCGAACCCGGCCGGGTCGCCGACTTGGTCATCGCATACGGGCAGGACTCATTCGAGCGTGGGGAAGCCGCGACCCTGGCCCGCTGGCTCGAGGCGGCCCGCAACATCGACCCATCGCTGTCGGCGGCGGTGGAGGTCAATCTCCTCGCTGCTCAGATAGCGGCGTTCCAGACCGACGAGGCGGTGGAGACGTACCGACGACTGCGGCGTAGAGCCGATCTCTCAGACGGAGATTCGGCCGCGGCCGCGGCCCTGTACGCGTGCGCAGGGCTGGACGATCTGCCGATGGCCGAGGTGTTCAAGGCGGCGGAGACGGCCACGGGGCTACTGCGAACCGCCGACGACATCGTTATCGACTTCCTCGGTGTCGGCGGACGTGACAGCGTCGAGTTTCTGGCCGAATGCATGGTTGCCGTCGCACTGCTGTTCGACGGCGATCTCGATCGCAGCGCGGCAAAGTTCGAAGCAGTCCGCGACCTTCCTGGCGCGCAATACCGGGTGTGGAAGATCTACGCACTGGGCGGGCTCGCTCTCGCGCGCGCACTGGCCGGGCACGCGAACGAGGCGCGATCGAACGCGATGGCTGCACTGGAAGTGGCTGAAGCCAACGGCATCACCTATCACCACAGCCTGGCGTTTGCGCATTTCGCGCTCGTAAGAGTCGCGCTCGACCAGCTCGATCAGAACATGGCTGCCTTTCACCTCGGCGAGTCCGGTATCCGGGCGCACACGACCAGGCTGGCCGCGAATGTGGCCATTCAGCATCTCTTGGAGGTCGAGCAGACGGCACTCTGGAAGGGTCCGGATGCCGCCCTGACTGAGTTGCGGTCCTCTGACCGCCACCCGTGGGAGCCGAAGGTCGTGACAGGTCTCCGTCAAGCGCTTGAAACGCGCATGCTGATCGCGATGGGCAAGTGCGACCAAGCGCGAGCACTTCTCGACATCAACTCGCGCGCGGACGCCCTGACTCCGCAGGTCATCGACCTCAAGCTTGCGACCGGCGATGCTGCCGCTGCTCGCCAGGCACTCAGTCAATGGGATCAGCCCAAGACCCTGCGGTGCGCAATCGAGCACGAAATTCGAACCGCCGCCGTCGCGGCCGAGGAGGGGGCGCGCAGTCACGCCACCCTCGCGCTGCGGCGCGCCCTCGAGCTGGCCGAGCAGGACGGGCTGCGGGCACCGTTCCTCGAGCAGGCAGAAGTACACCGGATGCTTCGAAGGGAGGTGCTGCGTGGATCGCAGGGCTTCGCCCGCTCTATCATCTCCCGATCAGTGGTGCGCGACGACGCCGCCAGTGCGGGGCAGTTGGAGGCACCGCTGACCGAGCGCGAACGGGAGGTGCTCGACTACCTCCCGACACGCCTGTCGAACAGCGAGATCGCACGCGCTCTGTTCGTTTCGACGAACACGGTCAAGACCCACCTCCGGCACCTCTACATCAAGCTCGCCGTCACGGATCGCGACGAGGCGGTGGAGAAGGCCGCAGAGCTCGGCCTTCTGTGACGATGACACGCTTCTCACCCGAGGCGGATGATGTGCATGTGGGTGGTTCGTTCTTCAATGATCGTGGACGGGTCGCTTCCGGCACACCGGCGCAAGCGAGTCCGCGCGATGTCTGA
>JBPPMV010000229.1:0-3667 GCA_051306235.1 Mycobacterium sp.
AGTCCGAATAGCGTTGGTAGGCCTCTTGTGTGGAGGCCAACGTCGATTCTTGGCTGACGGGGACGTCCCACCAGGAGAAGCTGTCCGGCGCGTAGATCCGCGGGTCGGTCTCCACGTAGATCACCGTGGTGACGTCAGCGGACTTGGCGACCTTGACCGCGTCGGCGAACTCGGCGGCCGTGGCCACCTTGATGACATCGGCGCCCAGGCTTGCGGCGTTGGCGGCCAGATCGACCGGCAACTTGTCGCCGTCCAGGCGACCGTCGGCACCGCGGTAGCGGTAGTCGGTGCCGAACCGCTGCGAACCGAGGGATTCCGAAAGTCCGCCGATGGAGGCGAATCCGTGGTTCTGCACCAGCACCGGGATGACCTTGATGCCTTCCTGCACCGCCGTCGCGATCTCGGTGGCCATCATCAGGTACGAGCCGTCGCCGACCATGATGAACACATCACGGTCGGGTGCGCCCATCCGGACGCCGATACCACCGGCGATCTCGTAGCCCATGCAGGAGAAGCCGTACTCGACGTGATAGCCCTTGCGGTCGCGGGTACGCCACAGCTTGTGCAGATCACCGGGCATCGAACCGGCCGCGCAGACCACCACATCGCGCGGGTCGGACAGCGTGTTGACCAGGCCGATGACCTGGTTCTGGTTCAGCTGGACGCCGTCTTCGGTGGCGTACGCCTGTGTGACGGTGTCCTCCCACTCGGTGGCGAGTTCGGTTACCCGGGAGCGGTATTCGTCGCTCACGGTGTAGCCGGACAGGGCGGGAGCCAGCGCCTCGAGCGCCTCGCGCGCATCGGCTACCACGCTGATACCGCCCTGCTTGACCGAGTCCAGCGACGCCACGTTGATGTTCACGAACCGTACATCGGGGTTGTTGAACGCCGTACGCGATGCGGAGGTGAAATCGCTGTAGCGGGTGCCGATCCCGATGATCACATCGGCCTCGCCGGCCAGCGCATTGGCGGCGGCGCTGCCGGTCGAACCGATGGCGCCCACACTCTGCGGGTGGTCGTAGTTCAGCGACCCCTTACCTGCCTGGCTCTCGGCGACCGGGATCCCGGTCTGCTCGCAGAAGGCGGCCAGCGCCTCTTCGGCGAACGCGTAGTGGAGGCCGCCGCCGGCCACGATCAGCGGTTTGGTGGCAGCTGCGATGACCTCGGCGGCCCGGGCGATCACCGAGCGCTCGGGCAGCGGCCGGGCGATATGCCAGGTACGTTCGGCGAACAGCGATTCCGGCCAGTCGTGTGCTTCGGCCTGGACGTCCTGCGGGATGGACACGGTCGCGGCGCCGGTCTCGACGGGATCGGTGAGCACCCGCATGGCGCCGAGCAGGGCAGCGGGCAGCTGCTCGGGGCGCCACACCCGGTCGAAATACCGGGACAGCGGCTTGAACGCATCGTTGACGGTGACATCACCGGATGCCGGCAGCTCGAGTTCCTGCAGTACGGGGGAGCTGACGCGGGTGGCGAAGGTGTCGGCCGGCAGCAGTAGTACGGGCAGCCGGTTGATGGTTGCGAGCGCGGCGCCGGTGAGCATATTGGTCGAGCCGGGACCGACGCTCGCGGTGACGGCCCAGGCTTGTAAGCGGTCCTTCTGCCGGGCATACGCGACGGCGCTGTGCACCATGGCCTGCTCGTTGCGGCCCAGCACGTACTTCAAACCGGGTTCGCGGCCGGCTTGTAGCGACTCGACCTCGTC
Organism: Mycobacterium sp.; assembly: GCA_051306235.1. GTDB lineage: Bacteria > Actinomycetota > Actinomycetes > Mycobacteriales > Mycobacteriaceae > Mycobacterium. The sequence continues at coordinate 1,706 of JBPPMV010000229.1, forward strand.
CTGCAGCAGCGCCTGGCCCAGCCCGGCCACGTTGCCGTGACCGAAGATGCCGAAGCAGCCTGCGAAGAACTTGGTGCGCTCACCATCGTGTTCGATGTACTGGTTGGCGAGGAACCGAATGGTGGCCTGCGCGACGGTGAGTCGTACGGTGGACTCGGTGTCGGCCAGTTTCTCGGTGGATTTCGGCGCGGTGGAAACCACGGGTCAGGCTCCTTGGGTCTTGCGCATCGGCAGGCGCGGATCGATTTCCTGGTGTTCCCAGCTGCTGCGCAGCCAGGTGTGGTCGGGGTTGTCGCAGATCAGCCAGGCGCGATCGGGACCGGAACCGGCCATCACGTTGAGGTAGTACATGTGGTGGCCGGGCGCGGCGATCGACGGGCCGTGATATCCATGCGGGACCAGCACGACATCGCCGGAACGGACCTCTTCGAGCACCTCGATGGGACGCTGCGGAGTACCGAACACCCGGTGGTAACCGAAGCCCGTTGTCCCGGCCGGGCTGTCGTCGATCTCGAAGTAGTAGATCTCTTCCAGCTGGGTCTCGAACTCGGTGTTCTCATCGTGCTTGTGAGCGGGGTAGCTCGACCAGTTGCCGCCGGGCGTGATCACCTCACAGGCGATCAGCGAGTCGGCCTCGAAGGTGGTCGCCGTGCCGAAGTTGTGCACCTGCCTGCTGCAGTTGCCGGCGCCGCGCAACTCGACGGGTACGTCGGCGGCGGCGACCCTGCGGTTTGGGAAGGGGCGCGCGGCGCGCGCGCCGCAGATCGCGATTCGGCCGTGTCCGGACAGCGCGTAGTCCTGGTTGATGCCGAGGTAGACCATATCGGCGGGACCGTCGAAAACCGATGCGCGGGGTGCCAGTTCGAAGGTTGCACCGTCACAGGTGACGGTGCCGCCGCCGGACAGCGGCAGAATCATGACTTCGCTGTCACCTGTGTGTCTGCGCACGGTCTGTGCGTCCTCGAGATCGACGACGTGCAGGCTGGACTCGGCCCAGCCCGCCGACTCCGGGGTGACATCGACGGTGTAGGGGGCGACCGCGGTATTGGCCGGGATGTACCACTTGCTCTTCACGGTCAGCGCACCAACTTCACTGCGGCTGCCACGGCTCCGGCGACATCGTCATCGGGCGGGTAGAGCAGGGTGCGTCCGACGATCAGGCCGCGCACCGCGGGCAGGGACAGGGCCTTCTCCCAGCTGGCGAACGCCTCATCGGGATCGGTGGGGTCGCCGCCGAGCAGCAGGGTCGGCATCGTCGTGGACTCCATGACGCGGTCCATCTCGTCGACCACCGGCAACTTCATCCAGGTGTAGGCCGATGTCGAACCGAGCCCCTGCCCGATGTGCACGGACTTGATCACGGCATCGGGGGAGAGGTCGTTGCGGACCTTGCCGTTCACCCGCGACGACATGAATGGCTCGAGCATGGCGATGAGACCGTTGGCAGCGAGGTCGTCGACTGCCTGGGCGCACGCGGCGAGGGTGGATACCGTGCCGGGATCATCGAGATCGATGCGGCACAGCATCTTTCCGCCGTTCATCTTGGCCGTCGCGGTAGAGGCCGCGGTCGCCCCGGTCATCCGGTCGTCCAGCTCGAACGAGGATCCGGCGAGTCCGCCGCGGTTGAAGGACGAGAACACCACTTTGTCCTCCAGCGCCCCGAGCAGCAGCAGGTCGTCGAGAATGTCGGCGGTGGCCAGCACCCCGTCCACCCCCGGATCGGCGAGCGCGGCACGCAGCCGGTCCAGCAGATCGATTCGGCTGTTCATCGCCGTCGGGCGCGACCCCACGGCGAGCGCGCCACGTGCCGGGTGGTCGGCGGCAACGATCATCAACTGGCCGTCGCCGCGCACGGTGGGCCGGGTGGTGCGGGCCTGCCAGGCCTTGGCCACCGCGGCGGGATGGGACGCACGCAGGTTGGTGACGTCGGCATAGTCGGCGCACATCGGGGCGAGCGAAGCG
>JBPPMV010000230.1:0-12901 GCA_051306235.1 Mycobacterium sp.
CGCTTCGCCGAGCCGCGCAGCGAGCACAAGAAGCACCGCTACGCCTTCGCCCCGTTCGGCGGGGGCGCACACAAATGCATCGGCATGGTGTTCGGCCAACTCGAGATCAAGACGATCATGCACCGGACGCTCCGCAACTATCGCCTGGAACCCGTCAAGCCCGGCTACACCCCGAAATGGGACAACGGCGGCATGCCGGTGCCGATGGACGGTATGCCAATCATCTTGCGCGCCATCCGCTGAACGCGTCGACGCCCCGTCGCCGACAGAACTTGACATGCGTCAAGTTCGGCATACAGGATGTCTGTAACGAGTGACATCGACCACAGGTCTGTCCGCATCATCAGTTTGAGGAGCTCCGACTGTGCCGACCACCAACACCATCAATACCCCGGCCTACTTGCTCGATCAGGCCAAGCGCCGACTCACGCCCACGCTGAACAACATGCCGGGGCTCGGCACCGTCGAAAAGCGGTTGCGTCAACACGAGTTCAAGCAGTTCGTGCTGGCCGAACCGCCGGCGGGTAGCGGCCTCAAGCCGGTGATGGGCGATTCGGGTGTGCCGATCCTGGGTCACATGATCGAGACGTTCCGGGCCGGGCCCGAGTATCTGCTCGAGGTTTACAAGAAGTTCGGCCCAGTGCACTACGCCTACTCCCCCGCGCTGCCCAGTGTCGCCGCGCTCGGACCGGACGCCACCCAGGCGGTGTTCTCGAACCGCAACAAGGATTTCTCGCAGAAGGGCTGGGATCCGGTCATCGGGCCGTTCTTCAACCGCGGCCTGATGATGCTCGACTTCGACGAGCACATGTTTCACCGCCGCATCATGCAGGAGGCCTTCACCCGCACCCGGCTCAAGGGCTATGTCGAGCACATCGACCGGGTGGCATCGGCGGTCATCGCCCAGGACTGGGTAGAGAACGACGCCCGCTTTCTCTTCTACCCGGCCGTCAAGGAATTGACGCTGGACATCGCCTCGGTGGTGTTCATGGGACATGAACCCGGCAGCGACAAAGAACTGGTGACCAAGGTCAACGACGCGTTCACCATGACGACCCGCGCGGGCGGTGCCATCATCCGCACCGGTGTGCCGCCGTTCAAGTGGTGGCGGGGTCTGCAGGCCCGAAAGGTGCTCGACCAGTACTTCGAGGAGCGGGTCAAGGAGAAGCGCAACTCCGACGGCACCGACATGCTCACGGTGCTCTGTCAGACCTCCGACGAGGACGGCAACACGTTCACCGATCAGGACATCGTCAACCACATGATCTTTTTGATGATGGCGGCGCACGACACGTCCACCTCGACGCTGACCACGATGGTGTATCACCTGGCCGCCAACCCGGAATGGCAGGAACGTTGCCGCGAGGAGAGCGAACGCCTCGGCGACGGACCGCTCGACATCGAGGCCCTGGACAAGCTGGAAACCCTGGACCTGGTCATCAACGAGGCACTGCGCCTCGTCACTCCGCTTCCCTTCAATGTGCGGTCCACCGTGCGCGACACCGAACTGCTCGGCCACTTCATCCCAGCCAATACCAACGTGGTGACCTGGCCGTCGATCAACCATCACCTGCCCGAACTGTGGACCGACCCAGAGAAGTTCGACCCGGACCGGTTCGCCGAACCGCGCAACGAGCACAAGCGGCACCGCTACGCGTTCGCTCCGTTCGGCGGCGGCGCACACAAGTGCATCGGCATGGTCTTCGGCCAGCTGGAGATCAAGACCGTCATGCACCGACTGCTGCGCAAGTACCGCCTGGAGCCGCCGTACCCCGGTTACAAGGCGAAGTTGGACTACGCCGGTATGCCGGTGCCGATGGACGGTATGCCGGTCATCCTGCGACCCCTCTGATGAGCGGCGCTCCCGAACACCATGCGCGCCTGGCCGATGCAGGCATCCTGTCGCTGGCGGCCATGCGCATCGGCATCGGCGCCCTGGCCTGGGCGCGGCCGGAGACGGCCTCGAAACTGTTCGGGCTGCCCCGCCCCGATGGCCAGGCCCGCTACCTGTGGCGGCTGTTCGGTGTGCGCGATCTGCTCGTCGGGCTGGGCACGGTCACCACGACGGGACCGCGCCGACGGACCTGGGCACGGGTCGGGCTGGCCTGTGATGTCGCCGACGGAGCGGCCGGGGCGCTGGGCCGGGGCGAGGTCGACCGCATCAGCGCCGCGGCAATGGTCGGTGTGCCGGCGGCTGCCGTCGCGTTCGGCGCCTGGGCACTGACCCGCCCCGAAAGCTAGGCCAGCAGCCGGTTGGCGCACGCGATGACGGCGCGCAATGCGGACTGTTGCGGGCATTCCGACCAGCCGATCGCCCACTCGGTGTGCGCACCGTCGGTGCCGCGGATGAATGTCGCGGTCTGCCCGCCGGCCAGCAGCTGATGAAAGTTCAGCATTTCCAACGCAATACCGCGCTCGTGCAGCATGGCGGTCAACGCGCCGAGCGGACCTGAGGCCGTGGCCGATGAGGTGACGATGCGATCGCCGATGGCGATGGTGGCCCGATAGGTGTGGGCATGGCGGCCTTGGACATACGGGTCGCGGTCGTCTTCCTGCCACTGACCGAGGGACAACGGCCCGGCGCTGGAGCCGAAGGTGTCGGCGACGTCATCCCAGGACATCTCGGCGGCCAGGTCGCGCAGTCCGCGCGGCAGGGGTGCGTCGAAGAAATCGGCGAAGCGAGGGCTCGCGATGGTGGTGGTGGGTGTGCTCATGTGCCGGTCTTCTCTGCTCAAAGGGAGCGACCGACGGGTAGTAGCGTCCGACCCACAGCGGGGGGTCGGTCTGGATCAGACCCCGCTGTGGGTGCTGGCTACTACGAGAAAGTGATGCACGATCGCCGAGGTTAGCCCTGTCGGCCGGGTGCGCGCAACTCGTTTTCCGCGGCGGGCAGTCACGTGGCGACCCGGGAAATCGGATACGCAAGGATGGCCCGGTGACATGGGCCGAGATCGCGCTGCTGTTCGCTGCCGGTATCGGGGGCGGACTCGCGGGCAGTATCGCCGGCCTCGCCTCGGTGTCCACCTACCCGGCGCTGCTGATGGTCGGGCTGCCGCCGGTGGCGGCCAACGTGACCAACACGGCGGCGCTGGTGTTCAACACCTTCGGGTCGGTGCGCGGCTCACTGCCCGAGCTGGCCGGTCAGGGTCCGGAGCTCAGGCGTCTGGTCCCGATGGGCGCGCTCGGGGGCCTCGCGGGGGCGGTGCTGCTGCTGTCGATCCCGTCGGAGGGTTTCGAGAACGCGGTGCCCATATTGCTCGCGGTGGCAGCGGTGGCGATCGCCCTGCCCCGCGGCAAGGACACCGACGCGGTGCCGACGCTGGCGCGCACCATCGCCAAGGCCGTCATCGTCGGCGTGATCTGTGTGTACGGCGGATTCTTCGGTGCCGCAGCCGGTGTGCTGCTGCTGGCGCTGTTCCTGCGTACCGGCGGCACCACCCTCGCCCATGCCAACGCCACCAAGAATGTGGTGCTCGGCGCCTCGAACGGCACTGCGGCAGTGGTGTTCGCGTTCGTTGCGCCGGTGCACTGGCCGGCCGTGGCGGCGATGGGCGTCGGCTGTCTCATCGGGTCCCGACTGGGCCCGATCGTGGTGCGGCATGCACCGGCCACCCCGCTGCGCATGCTGATCGCGGTTGCCGGCCTGGCGCTGGCCGTCAAACTCGGCTTCGACACCTACCGCTGAGACGACTGTCCCTGAGGCGTTATCCCTGGTATTCCAAGCAACTCTCGGCGCCGTTGATGACACCTTCGCGGAATGCCCGCACCCGATCGAACCCGGCGCCCTGGCGGACGGCGTCACCGTCACCGCGGAACACCAGCAACGCCTTGATGCCCTCGTCGAGATCACCCGGTGAGATCGACCATGAACTGGTCTCCGAGCGATTCTGCAGGATCACACTGGCCGTATAGCCGCCGGCGAGGCAGTCGGCCCGTAGCGTCGACGTCCTCTCATCGGAATCGTCGCCGAGACGGCTCAGCGCGGCCAGCCCGTACTGGGTGGCCAACAAGGTGGACACCGCATAGTCGCCGCCCTGTTCGTACACCTGCGGCATCGTCTGAACGTTATCCCAGCCGACGTAATCGTCTGGGACACAGTAGAACAGCGAGTACCCCTCGGTCGACTGGTCACCGCACATCGGCGGATCGGCCGGATCGAAGGCCTCCAGACCCCGGACCGGCGGCCAGGCCTGGCCGCGGGTGAGCTCCGGGTAGAGCTGCGTCCAGTAGTCCTCCAGGTCGTAGGGCACTCCGTTGACGATCGAGTCGTACGGCGCGTCACCGCCGCTGGCGGCATCCGCGACGTTGTTGAACGGCAGGGCAAGCACCATCGGCTCGTCGTCGCGGTAGTCCTTGCACCTGTCCAGACCGTTGTCGAAACCGTCCTGGAAGGCGCTGACACGGTCGAAGCCGCTACCGTGCGCGTTCGGGTCGGTCTTGGCCGTTCCCGGGTTGTCGCGCAGGTCGAGCACACCGGCCAGAGCGGTGTCGAGGTCGGCGCTGGTCACCTCGAAGACGCCGGTGTCCTGGGCGTGGCGCGCCCACGCACCGGCGAAGCAGTCCGCCTGCAGTTCACGGGTGACGGTGCGGGCGGTGAAGTTCGAGCGGGCCTGCACGGCGTGCGCGAATTCGTGGGCCATCACGACCGGGATGACGAAGTCCCCGTACTTGGACTGCATATCGGGCAGCAGTGCCTGGGCGTCCCAGGCGATGACGTCCTCGGTCGAGCAGTAGAAGGCGTTGCCGGCGACCTCGTCGGCCTCGGTCGTGCACGGCGGGGCGTCACTGTCCTGCGTGACGGCGAAGTAGCCACCGGCGATCTGCTCGAAGTCTTCGCCGTAGAGCTCCGGGTAGTTCTGCGCCCAGTACTGCTCCAGATCGGCGATGGCCTGGATCGCGATCTGGTTGACCGGCTCGGAGGCGTCACCCTCGATGGTGATGTTGCTGGTGTCGGGCGGCGAGCCCTTCTTCTCCGTCTGCGACGGGATCTTCGGTTCGGGAGATCCGCACGCCGCGACCATCAGCACGGCCGCCGCCGCGACCAACACCTTGAACGTCATGGGCAAACTTTAGCGGGGTGTTGCGCAAATTGGATAGATCGCGCGCGAAATGCGAACTCGGCGTGCCGGTGACCGCTCAACGATCACCGGCACGCCGAACCCGCAACGACTACTTGGGGGCGAAACGCTGCCCGGCGTCCAGGCGGATGCACTGGCCGTTGAGCATCGGATTCTCGACGATCGCGAGCGCGAGCTTCGCGTACTCCTCGGGCTTGCCCAGACGCTTGGGGAAGGCCGCGTCCTTGGTCAGCACGGTGGCGAACTCGTCGGGGATGCCCTCGGTCAGGCCGGTGGCGAACAAGCTCGGCGCGATGGCCAGCGAGCGAATGCCCAGGCTGCCCAGGTCGCGGGCCATCGTCAGGGTGATCCCGGCGATCGCGGCCTTGGCGGCCGTATAGGCCACCTGCCCGATCTGGCCTTCGAACGCGGCGATGGAAGCGGTGTTGATGATGACACCGCGCTCCTCGGCCTCCTCGTCGACCGGGTCGTTCTTGCTCATGTGCCATGCCGACAACCGGCTGATGTTGAAGGTGCCGATCAGGTTCAGGTCGATGGTCTGACGGAACGATTCGAGGCTGTGCGGGCCGTCCTTCTTGACGGTGCGCTCGCCGATGCCGCCGCCCGCGGTGGTCACCGCGATGTGCAGGCCGCCCAGGTCTTCGACAGTCTTGGCCAATACCTGCTCGGTGCCCTCGAAGTCGGTGACGTCCACTTCATAGAACGCGCCGCCCACCTGCTCGGCGACCTCCCTGCCCTTCGACTGCGGCCGATCGAGGATCGCGACGCTGGCCCCACGCTTGGCCAAGGCCTCCACCGTCGCGCGCCCGAAGCCGGATGCCCCGCCGACAACCACGGCCTTCTTGCCCGAAATCTCCATCTGGCTCCCTTTCCACATTGCGGTCAGAATGTAACGCTACGTCCGACGTCACAGTACGGTAAGCCTTTCGGGAACTTCGCTGGGCTAGCGTGGGAGCGTGACCTCCATAACGCCGGGCACCCGGATTCTCAGCGGTGTCGCGGCCGCAGCGGTGACCCTCGGCGTGAGCGCGCTGGTGGCCGTTCCGCTCGGCGCGTCCGCCGACGCCCGCAACGCCATCGGATCCACCGTCATCGATCTCACGCCCGGTCCGGTCAAGGAATGGGCGATCCAGACGTTCGGCACCTCCGACAAGCTGTTCCTGACGGTGATGGTGCTGCTCGTGGTCGCCGTGTTGGCCGCGATCGCCGGGCTGGTGGAACGCCGTCGGGCACCGATCGGCAGTGTGATGATCGCCGTTGCCGCGACGGCCGGATGCGTTGCGGTGCTGACCCGCCCGGGTTCGGCACCGGTCGACATCATTCCGACCGCCGTCGGAGGCTTGGCCGGCATCCTCGCGTTGCGTTTCCTGACGTCCGGACGGCTGACCGACGGGACCGCCCACGAGGCGGCCGAAGCCGACCCCGGCCGCCGCCTGTCGCTGGCCGCGCTCGGCCTGCTCGGACTCGGCGTGCTCGGCGGCGCCGTGGGCTCGGTGTGGGCGCGCCGGGTGCATTCGGTGGCCGGTGACCGGGAGGCGTTCGCACCGCCGAAGATCGCCAAACCCGCACCGCCGGTGCCACCGGGCGTTCAGCCCACCGGGGTGGACCTGAGCAGTTTCGTCACCGACAGCGCCGAGTTCTACCGCATCGACACCGCGCTGAGCGTGCCGCAGCTGTCCCGCGACGGTTGGCGGCTGCGGATCCACGGCATGGTCGACAACGAGAAGACCTACACCTTCGCCGATCTCGAAGAGTTCGAACTGATCGAGCAGATGGTGACGCTGGCCTGTGTGTCCAACCCGGTCGGCGGCGACCTCGTCGGCAACGCCCTGTGGGGCGGATACCGGGTGCGAGATCTGTTGGCGGCGGCCGGGGTCTCCCCCGACGCCGATATGGTGCTGTCGAAATCGAGCGACGGGTTCACCGCGGGCACCCCGACCGAAGCCATGACCGATGACCGGGATTCGCTGCTGGCCATCACCATGAACGGGCAGCCGCTCCCGATCGAGCACGGCTATCCGGCGCGGCTGGTGGTGCCCGGTCTCTACGGCTACGTCTCCGCCACGAAATGGGTCGTCGATCTCGAGCTGACCAGATTCGACAGGGCGCAAGGCTATTGGACACCGCTGGGCTGGTCCGAGCGTGGACCGATCAAGACACAGTCACGTATCGAGGTACCGCGCAGCGGGCAGGACATCCCGGTGGGGCCGGTTCGGTTCGGCGGGGTCGCGTGGGCGCAGCCCCGAGGCGTGCGCGCCGTCGAGGTCCGCATCGACGAGGGCCCCTGGGAACAGGCCACGTTGGGCGACGCTTACTCCGATGACACCTGGCGGCTGTGGAGTTTCGACTGGCAGTCGCAGGCTCCCGGTCTGCACACCATCGCGGTGCGCGCCACCGACAACAGCGGCTACGTCCAGACCGCCGACCGGGCCGATGTCATCCCCGACGGCGCCACCGGCTGGCATACCGTGAACTTCGCGGTGACGTGACCCCTCAGCGTTGACTCCTCAGTGTTGACTCCTCAGTGTTCCCCGCGCGGGCGCTGTTCCAGCTTGGACGCGAAAACCGCTGCCTGCGTTCGGCGTTGCATGCCCAGCTTGGCAAGCAACCGGGAGACGTAGTTCTTCACCGTCTTCTCCGCGAGGAACATGCGTGCGGCGATCTGGCGGTTGGTCAGCCCCTCCGAGAGGAGATGCAGGAGGTTCCTTTCCTGCTCTGTCAATCCGTGCAACGGGTCATCGCGCTCGGCCGCACCGCGCAGATTCGCCATCAGTGCGGCCGCGGCCCGGTTGTCCAGCAGCGACCGGCCCGCGCCGACATCCTTGATCGCCTGCGCGAGTTCCAGGCCCTTGATGTCCTTGATGACGTACCCGCTGGCCCCGGCCAAAATCGCGTCCAGCATGGCCTCGTCGGAGGTGAACGAGGTCAGCATCAGGCACCGCAGATCGGGTAGATCCGAGAGCAGGTCACGACAGAGCTCGATACCGTTGCCGTCGGGCAGACGCACATCGAGCACCGCCACATCGGGGCGGACGGCGGGAATCCTGGCCAGTGCCTCGGCGACCGTACCGGCTTCCCCGACCACCTCCAGCTCGGGATCGGACCCGAGCAGGTCGATGAGACCGCGGCGGACGACCTCGTGATCGTCGACCAGGAACACCTTCACCACCGGCATGACTCCATCATGGCCCGTAGTGATCACGGCGCGTAGTGCGGCACTCGGTCATTGACGCCGATACTGCGGCACAGCGGCCTCACCGAACTCGCGTCCGGTCATCCGGTCGGTCCGGATCCGGATGAAATGTTCGCGGCGGCCCTGCACCCAGGGCTCGATGAACGTTCCGGCCACGGCCACCAGATCATCGATGGCGGTGATGGGCTCGGCGTGGCCGACGACCGTCACATTCCATCCGCTGCGCAGATCCGGGTCGAGCTCGTCGGCTTCGAACGCCACCACCTGGTGTGCGGTCGCCGCCTCTAGTTTGGCCCCACCGGCCACTCGGATCACCACATCGTCACGCCACACCCGGAAGTTGACGGGCTGGATGGCGGGCAAGGCGTCCTCGGTGAACACCAGCCTGCCGACCCGCACCTGCGCCAGCCGATCCAGGCACTGCCTGCGGTTGAGAACGTCGAGATGCTGACCGTGCGTCGCGATACCGGACATGCTGGCCACCTCACCTGGGGCGGCGTGTGGATCGCGCCGCGTCGACATCCAGTGTCGATGACCGCCGGTGGCCGCGCCAGGGCCAAAGGACCTCAGTTCGGCGGCATGTCCAGGTGAACATGTTGCGGGTCAACTATTTCGGCGCTCGATCCGCTGCCCTGCAGGCTTTCGACCTCCGCGGCGGTGACCTCGGGAAGCGTCGCGCAGACGGCCGCCATGGCATGTGCGTACGGCGAACCCGCGTCGCTGAGCGCCCGTTGCAGCGCGGCGATGGGTACCCGGTGGTCGACCAACAGCCCTCGGCCGGAGTCCGGATCGACGTGCGCGGCGAATTCCAGCACCGCCGAAAGGTGATCGGGCATCGCACCGGCCGGCGGCGGCACCCCGGCCGCCCGGTAGGCGTCCACGAAAACTTGGCGGTGCACCACCCGTTCGCGGTTGTCATTCGCCATCCAGTGGCTGAGCAGCAGGCTGCAGTGCTTGCGCCGGCCGAAGGTGTGGGTGTGATCGAGAACCAGCGACCGGGTGTCCAGGCGCCGCAGCCCGGCGGCGGTCCGGCCCAGCAGTATCGCGTAGCCGGCATCGAGGTGCCCGAGCATTTCCTCGACGGTCTCCAGCCGGGCGCCGAAGCGGTCGTCGGGCCGATTCAGCAGCAGCGCTACACCCTGCCACACCGTGCGGTGCTGCAGCATCTCAGAGCGTTGGGCCTGCTCACGGCGCCGTTTCATGAACGGTGCCCGCAGACGCCGCACCGATTCGACAGGGTCACACCTCCAAGGGAACCACTGCACCGGCCGTCAAGCACGCTTTCCCTGAAATATTGTCGGTGGCCGGTGGCAGGCTGGACGGGTGCTGCTCGCCGAAATCGCGGCCACCTCGACCGAGGTGGGTTCCCTGTCCTCGCGTCTGGCCAAGGTCAATCGCGTCGCGACGACGCTCGCCGCAGCGAGCGCGTCCACGGATATCGGGGTGGTGGTGGCATGGCTGTCCGGGGAGCTGCCGCAGCGTCAGATCGGCGTCGGCTGGGCCTCGCTGCGCACCCTGCCGGAACCGGCCGCCACCCCCACCCTCACCGTGGACGGCGTCGACGCGACGTTCTCGGCGATCAAGGGCCTGGCCGGGCGCGGTTCGCAGGCTCAGCGCGCCGCACGCCTCGCCGCGTTGTTCGGTGCCGCCACCGACGATGAGCAGGAGTTCCTGCGGCGACTGTTGGCCGGTGAGTTGCGCCAAGGCGCGCTGGCCGGGGTCATGGTCGACGCCGTCGCCAAGGCCGCCGGAGTACCGGTGGCCACCGTCCGGCGGGCGGCCATGCTGGCCGGGGACCTGCCGGTGGTCGCGGCCGCGGCACTCACCGATGGCGAGTCCGCGCTGGCCCTGTTCACCCTGCAGGTGGGCCGCCCGGTCGGCCCGATGCTGGCGCAGACCGCAACCGGTATCGGTGACGCGCTCGACAAGCTCGGTGGCACAGCGATGTTCGAATCGAAGTTGGACGGCGCACGGGTTCAGATCCACCGCGCCGGTGACACCGTCACGGTGTACACCCGCAGCCTCGACGATGTCACCGCGCGGCTACCCGAGGTGGTCGAGGCCACGTTGGCGCTACCCGTCCGCGATCTCATCGCCGATGCCGAGGCCATCGCGCTGCGCCCCGATGGGCGGCCGCACCGCTTCCAGGTGACGGCATCGCGCTTCGGCACCCGGTCCGGCGGCCCGCGCGAGGAGCCCCTGTCGGTGTTCTTCTTCGACCTTCTGCACCGCGACGGTGCCGACCTGCTGGACCTGCCGATGACCGACCGGCTCGCCGCCTTGGACGAGGTGGTCCCCGAATCCCAGCGGATGCAGCGCCTGCTGACCACCGACCCCGTTGTCGCGCAACAGTTCCTGGACGCGACGCTGGCCGCCGGGCACGAGGGCGTGATGGCCAAGGATCCGGCCGCGGCGTACGCGGCCGGCCGGCGCGGCGCCGCCTGGCTGAAGGTCAAACCGGTGCACACCCTCGATCTGGTGGTGCTGGCCGTGGAGTGGGGTTCGGGACGGCGCACCGGCAAGCTGTCGAATATCCACCTCGGCGCCCGGGACCCGCAGACCGGCGGCTTCGTCATGCTGGGTAAGACCTTCAAGGGGATGACCGACGAGATGCTGGCCTGGCAGACACAGCGGTTCACCGAGTTGGCCGACGGAGCCGGGCTGCCGGCGACATCAGGCTCAGCGCCCACCGACCAGTACATCGTGAAGGTCCGGCCCGAGCAGGTCGTCGAGATCGCCTATGACGGTGTGCAGGGTTCGACCCGCTACCCGGGCGGGATGGCACTGCGCTTCGCCCGGGTGCTGCGCTACCGCGAGGACAAGACCGCCGCCGAGGCCGACACGATCGACACCGTCCGTGAACACTACGAACGCAACGGTTGACCGAAAGTCCCAAAGCGGCGCAGGCGCAATGCAAGGATCGGCGTATGGGATCACCGACCGCTCCTGACCGCACCGAGGAAACCCGCGGTGACATCACCTTCGTCCGCACCGACAAGGACCTGCCGCCGGTGGCGATCATCGACCGGTCCCCGATCACCGCCAAGCACCGCATCATCTTCGGACTGGTGGCCGTGCTGGGCGCCGTTGCATGGGCGATCATCGCGTTCTTCCGCGGCGAGACCATCAACGCGGTCTGGTTCGTCATCGCCGCGATCTGCACCTATGTCATCGGCTTCCGGTTCTACGCCCGCTTGATCGAGATGAAGATCGTCAAGCCGCGTGATGAGGTCGCCACGCCGGCCGAGGTGTTCGAGAACGGCACCGATTACATGCCGACGGACCGGCGGGTGCTCTTCGGACACCACTTCGCTGCCATCGCCGGGGCCGGCCCGCTGGTGGGACCCGTGCTCGCCATGCAGATGGGTTATCTGCCGGGCACCATCTGGATCATCGTCGGCGCGTTGGTCGCCGGCTGCGTCCAGGACTACCTGGTGCTGTCGATCTCGGTACGCAGACGCGGACGGTCGCTGGGCCAGATGGCCAAGGACGAACTCGGTGTGGTGGGCGGTGCCGCCGCGATCATCGGAGTGCTGGTCATCATGGTGATCCTGCTCGCGGTGCTGGCGTTGGTCGTCGTCAACGCTTTGGCCGAGAGCCCGTGGGGCGTGTTCTCCATCGCGATGACCATTCCGATCGCCATCTTCATGGGTCTGTATCTGCGCTTCCTGCGCCCCGGCCGGGTCTCCGAGGTGTCGCTGATCGGTGTCGTGCTGCTGCTGCTCGCCGTGGTGTCCGGTGGTTGGGTCGCCGAAACTCAATGGGGCACCGACTGGTTCACGCTGTCGAAGGTGGCGCTGTCGTGGTGCATCATCATCTACGGCCTGGCCGCCTCGGTGCTGCCGGTCTGGCTGCTGCTGGCACCGCGGGACTATCTGTCGACGTTCATGAAGGTCGGCACCATTGCGCTGCTGGCCGTCGGCATCCTGATCGCCCGGCCGGTCATGGAGGCCCCGGCCGTCTCATCGTTCGCCACCAGCGGCACCGGGCCCGTGTTCGCCGGATCGCTCTTCCCCTTCCTGTTCATCACCATCGCCTGCGGTGCGCTGTCGGGCTTCCACGCGCTGATCTCCTCGGGCACCACGCCCAAGCTGCTGGAGAAGGAAAGCCAGATGCGGCTGATCGGTTACGGCGGCATGCTGACCGAGTCGTTCGTGGCAATCATGGCGCTGATCACCGCCGCCATCCTCAATCAGCACCTGTACTTCGTGATGAACGCGCCGGCCGCGTCCACCGGCACCACCGCGCAGACGGCTGCCGACTACGTCAACGGGCTCGGGCTGTCCGGGCCGGACATCACGCCCGAGGAGATCACCGGGGCGGCGGCGGGCGTCGGTGAGGACTCGATCGTGTCCCGTACCGGCGGCGCCCCGACCCTGGCCTTCGGCATGTCCGAGGTGCTGCATCAGGTTTTCGGCGGTGAGAGCCTCAAGGCCTTCTGGTACCACTTCGCGATCATGTTCGAGGCGTTGTTCATCCTCACCACCGTCGACGCAGGGACCCGGGTGGCGCGCTTCATGCTCTCCGATGCCCTCGGCAACCTCGGCGGGCCACTGAAGAAGCTGCAGAACCCGAGCTGGCGGGTCGGCGCCTGGATCTGCAGCATCGTCGTGGTGCTCGCCTGGGGCAG
>JBPPMV010000231.1:0-2174 GCA_051306235.1 Mycobacterium sp.
GCCACCCCCGATCGGACTGCCACAGTTGCCGCCGCCTCCGACCATCGGTCTGCCGCGATTCGGCAACACAAACATTTGCGGGCCGAGGCTTCTGTTCTTTACCCCCTGCCTCTGAGCCATGGCGCTGTCCCGGGAGGAACGCGAACAGTTTCTCGCTGAGCCCCACGTCGCCGCCCTGTCGGTGAGCGCGGAGAAGGATCGCGGTCCGTTGACCGTGCCGATCTGGTACCAGTACACCCCCGGCGGTCAGCCCTGGTTCATCACCGGGACCGGATCACGCAAGCACCGGTTGATCGAAGCCGCCGGATATCTCTCGCTGATGGTCGATCGTGTCGAACCCACCGTGCGTTATGTCGCGGTCGACGGCGTGGTCGACCGCATTGAAGAGGGCACCGACGAGCAACTCGTCGAGATGACGAAGCGCTACCTGCCGCCCGAGGCGGTCGAACCGTATCTGGAGATGGCTCGCCGTGAGCACGGAGCCAGCGTGGCGGTATACCTGAAGCCGCAGCACTGGCTGTCAGCCGATCTGGGTGGCTTCTAACTCAGCCCGAGCGCGGCCAGCGCCCCGTCGACACCCGCTTTGCGGAGCGCGTCGGCCGACGCATCGGGAAATTGCAGGCAACAGTCCTGCAGACCGCCGAGCGCGATCACGGCCCGCACCCCCTGTTCCAGGGTCGGATCCGGGCCGAAGAGCACCCGGCCCAGGCGTTCCCGCCAGGCCAGCATGCTGTCGATGAGACCGAGATCGGCGATGGTGCTGAGCTCCGAGACGACCAGCACCAGGTCGGCGCGGTAGGCGTAGAAGTAGTCGAAGTAGCCCTCCAGCAGGGCGGTCGGCGTCAGATCCTCGGCCTGCTCGCAGGCCAGCACGAACTCTTCGCCGCCGTCGATGAGTGGCACAACGATGCTGCGCACCAAGTCTTCTCGTGAATCGAAGTGGTAGTAGAGCGCCGGTTTGGTGATGCCGAGCCGAGCCGCGATATCGCGCAGGCTGGTGCGCTGCACACCCTTCTCGGCGAAGAGTTCACGGGCTACATCCTGGATCCGTTGCCGGGTGTCCGGTCGCGGTGCGCTCACGCGGCTAGCCTAACTGACCGATCGTTAAGTAAGCTGCACTCAGTCACTTACCGACCGTTTAGTAAGGAGCGTGCCATGAAGGTTCTCGTTTCCGGCGCAAGCATCGCCGGACCGGTGCTGGCGCACTGGCTGACCCGTCGCGGTTTCGACGTCACGGTGGTCGAGAAGGCGCCGCAATTGCGAAAGACCGGTGGTCATGCCATCGACCTGTTCGGACCGGCCATGGACATCGCAGAACAGATGGGCGTGCTCGATACCGTGCTGGCCCACGCCACCGGTACCGAGCAGATTTTCTTCCACCGCCGGGGCGCCCGGCGTCCGGCGCGGATCGACTACAACAAGTTGTCCTCCGCGCTGTCGGACCGGCACGTCGAGATCATGCGCGACGATCTCAGCGAGATCTGCTACGAGGCCGCCCGTCGGGACGTCGAGTACATCTTCGGCGATCACATCACCGCGATCGGTGAGGACGGGGAGGTGACGTTCTCCCGGGGCGCGCGGCGACGGTTCGATCTGGTGATCGGCGCCGACGGGCTTCATTCGGGTGTGCGGCAGCTGGTGTTCGGTGAAGACGGCGGGCAGGAGCGCAGCGACCGGGGAATCAGGTCAGCGGGGCACACCGAGTTCCTCGGCGCGTACCTGTCGGTGGTCTCGGTGCCGAAAGCGCTTGCCCGCGAAGGGGAGATGACGGGCTACCTCGATGTGGACCGCACCGCGATGATCTACACCGCCGACCACCTCGACGATGCGCGGGCGGTCTTCCTGTTCCGGCCGGCGGCGGCGTTCACCTACGACCACCGCGATACACCGAGCCAGCAGCGCCAACTGCACGACCGGTTCAGCGGGCAGGGCGCCGAGGTGGACGGTTGGCTCGCCGAGATCGAGCGCACGCCCGCGTTCTACTTCGACGCCATCACCCAGCTGCAGCTGACCAGCTGGTCGCGTGGCCGGGTGACCCTGGTCGGCGATGCCGGCTACTGCCCCGGCCCCGCAGTCGGCGGCAGCACCAGCCTCGCGGTGATCGGCGCCTACGTACTGGCCGGCGAGTTGGAGCGGGCGGGCGGCGATCCGGCGGTGGCGTACCCGGCCTATGA
>JBPPMV010000232.1:0-2317 GCA_051306235.1 Mycobacterium sp.
CAGATGATCTTCCGCCCCATGGAACGCAAGAACGTCTTCCTGGGCATCAAATGGCAAGGCGTGTTCCAGGCCCACCGCAAGGAGGTCATCCGCGGGTACGCGGCCTTGATGGCGCGGGAGATCTTCACGCCGAAGGCGATCATGGAGAGCCTGCTCACCGGTCCGATGTCGGACAAGTTCTTCGACATCATCCAGGCCGAGATCGGCCGCACCATCGACAGTCAGATGGGGTTCGCGGGCCGGGTCGTCAACGTGCTCGGCGGTCGTCAGTACCAGGAGATGAAGGTCCAGATCGCCAACACGATCATCGAAAGGCTGCCGGAAACCTCCTCCTATATCGCGGAGTACGCGGCGAGTCTGCTCGATCTGGAGAACGTGATGATCGAGAAGATGGACGATCTGGATTCAAAGTCCTACGAGAACCTGCTGCGCCCGGCGTTCAAGGATGACGAGTGGATCATCGTGGTGCTGGGCTCTGCGCTCGGATTCCTGTGCGGTGAGCTGCAATTGCAGCTCATCCTTCTCTTGGCGGGCTGACGCGGTCACGGCGTCGTGATCTGTTGCCGGTAGTGCGCAGCGATGTCATCGCTGGTCGCCAACCAGACATCGGGCCGTGACGCCAGATAGGCCAACACCTGATCGAGATACTTGTGCCGGAACGCCTGCCCGATCACGAACGGATGCAGCGCCAACGCGAGCACCCGCCCGGATCCGTTCGCAGCGTCCGCGGAAAGCTGCTCGTACTGGTCGATGACGATCTGCAGGAATTCCTCCCCGGTGCAGCCCTTTCCGAAGATCAGCAGATCGTTGAGCTCCACCGAGTACGGGACGCTGAGCATCCCGGGCACGGTCAGCGGGTACGGCTGGTCGTCGTTGGTCCAGTCGAGCACGTACCGATAGCCGAGTTCGGCCAGCAACTGCGGGGTGTGATGGGTTTCGGTGAGGCCCGGGCCCATCCAGCCGCGCGGCTCCCGGCCGGTGGCCTCGGCGATGGCGGCGGTGATCTCGGTGAGCAGTCGTCGTTCCTCCTCGACACCGAACCCGTTGTGCAGGATCGAGTTGGTCCGGCCGTGCGCCAACCACACCCAGTCGCGTTCCAGTCCGGCGGCGATGATCTGCGGATGATGTTCGATGACAGCGGAGTTGAGCAGCACGCTCGGGCGCACGCCGTGTCGGTCGAGGCTCTCGATGGTCCGCCAGATGCCGACCCGGACCCCGTAGTCGCGCCACCCGTAGTTCAGCGCGTCGGGCTGCAGGTCGGCAGTGCCGGGCCAGATGCTCGTCGAGGGCCGATCGGGCAGGAAGTGTTCGACGTTTAGGCCGATGTACACGGCGACGCGGGCGCCGCCGGGCCAGCTCAGCGGCGGGCGTTCGGTGATCGGGCTGTAGTCGAAAGGGGGCAGTGAGTGTGAAGGCATGCCGCACGGTAGGAGCTGACACCAATGTCAGGGTCAAGTCCCTGCGGTATAACGGGCTCATGCGCATCGGTGAACTGGCACAGCGCACCGGGGTGAGCGAACGCTCCCTGCGGTACTACGAGCAGCAGGGTCTGCTGGTGTCATCACGCACACCCGGCGGGCAGCGTGACTACGCCGAGGCGGCCGTCGACCGGGTGATCCACATTCAGGAACTGTTCGCCGCCGGGCTGCCCAGCCGGACCATTGTCGGTTTACTGCCGTGCATGCGCGACACCGACGGTGGCCCCGCACCGCATGCCACCCGCCGGCTGGTCGACGAGCTGACCGCGGAACGGGAGCGGATCGACTGCGCCATCCGGAAGCTCACCGGCTCGCGGGCGGTGCTTGACGGTGTGATCGCCGCCGCCCAACCGGAATCACGGTGCGCGGATCCCTTGTAACCGCAGCCAGGCGGCGCAGACTGGAGTCGCCCCCGGCCCGAGCGTGGAATGACCCGTCGCCGAAGACCGTTGTCGCCTGAGACTGCGCACGAAAGCGAGAAGATCTGTGGCACACCTTCACCTCGGCGTCGCACTGGAGGGCACCGGATGGCATCCAGCGTCCTGGCGGCAGTCCGACGCCCAGCCCACCGATCTTCTGACCGCTTCATACTGGACCGACCTGGTGGTCGAGGCCGAGCGAGGGTTGTTGGACTTCGTCACCATCGAGGATGGTCTGGCACTGCAGTCCGACCATCCGTGGCGTGCCGATGCCCGTACCGACCGGGTCCGTGGCCGGGTCGACGCGGTACAGATCGCCGCCCGGGTGGCACCCAAGACGCGGCATATCGGCCTGATCCCGACCGCGATCTCCACCCATACCGAACCGTTCCACCTGTCCAAGGCCATCGCCACACTCGA
>JBPPMV010000233.1:0-7156 GCA_051306235.1 Mycobacterium sp.
AACGGCATCCCGGTGTTCCTGTCGGCCGATGCCAAGGAGGGCCCGCTCGCGTTCAAGGAGAAGCGGGCGCCCAACTTCCAGATGAAGTAGGCGCGGCGCACCTACCCGGTGCGGCGGCACAGGAGCCGATCCGCCTACCTTGATTCAGCTTGGACGGGCGAATCTGCACCAGGCTGAACTCCGGTAGACCTCGGAGCCGATCTGTCTACCTGGCCTCAGTCTGGACGCGAAACCTGCACCAGGCTGAATCCAGATAGATCCGCCGCAGATTGGGCTGTCCGGCGTCACCGCAGGAACGCCTCGCCCCGCTCGCGATCCAGGTAGGTACTGGCCTTGTTCTTCACGAAGAACAGGTAGACCACCAGCGATATCGCAACGCAGACGGTGACGTACCCGATGAACAGCGGCACCTGATCGCGCGCCTTGAGCGCCTGGTAGATCAGCGGTGCGGTGCCGCCGAACATCGAATTCGCCAGTGCGTAGCCGACTCCTACCCCGAGTGCCCGGACATGCGCCGGGAACAGCTCCGACTTCACCAGCGCGTTGATCGCGGTGTAGCCGGTCAGGATGACGTAGCCGACGGCCACCAGCAGGAACGACATGATCGGTGAAGTTGTCTGCGGCAGATACGTGATCAACACGTAGGTGTAGATCAGCGCGCCGAAACCGAACCACAGCAGCAGCGGTCTGCGGCCGACGCGGTCGCTGATGACCCCGCCGACGGGCTGCAACAGCATCAGGAAGATCAACCCGATGAGGTTGATCCACGTCGCCGTCATCGCCTGGTCCTTGTAGGTGGCCTTCACAATCGCCGGCGCATTGACGCTGTAGGTGTAGAACGCCACGGTGCCGCCGAGGGTGATCAGGAAGCACAACAACAGTGGCTTCCGGTAGTCGGTGAACAGGGCGCGCATCGATCCCGCGCTACTGTCCTTGCCTTCCCTGACCGCCGCCAGTTGTTCCTCCGACAGTGACTCGTCCATCGACCGGCGCAGCCAGAACACCACCACCGCGGCCACACCGCCGATGGCAAAGCCGATGCGCCAACCGAATTCGCGCAACTGCTCATCGGTGAGCACGGTATCCAGTACGAGCAGCGTGAACTGTGCGAGCACGTGCCCGCCCACCAGCGTCACGTACTGGAACGACGAGAAGAAGCCACGACGCTCACGGGTCGCCGCCTCGGACATGTAGGTGGCCGATGTGCCGTACTCGCCACCGGTCGCGAAGCCCTGTACCAGCCGCGCAAGGATCAAGATGATGGGTGCGCCGATGCCGATGGTCGCCTGGGACGGCACCAGCGCGATGACCATCGAGCAGGCCGCCATCACGGAGACGCTGAACGTCAAGGCGGCACGCCGTCCGCGGCGGTCGGCGTAGCGGCCGAAGAACCATGAGCCGACCGGCCGCATCAGGAACGTGACGGCGAAGATCGCGTAGACGTACAACGTCGAGTTCTTCTCGGATTCGTCGAAGAACTGTCCCTCGAAATACGACGCGAACACCGTGTAGATGTAGACGTCGTACCACTCGACCAGGTTGCCCGAGGATCCCCTGATGGTGTTCCAGATGGCGCGGCGGGTCTGCGCCGGCGTGGAGGTCGGTGTAGGTGTGGACATCGCCTCATCTTGCGCGATGGGACGCTCCCGGGCGGGAACGCTTCGCGGCACGTTGCCCGGATTTCTTGCAAACCCACACGCACGGCGTGCGGCGACGGCGTCACACGGCGATCTCGTGCGCCTCCCACAGCAGGTCGATCTGGGCCTGGCCATCGGCGAGACTCTGCGCCGCCAGGGGCTTGAGCTCGGCCATGGCCGGTTTCGTGTCGGCCAGGGTGAACTCCACGACGATGAAGCGAGATTCCAGCCCGGTCATGGACAGCGCGTGCGTCAGCCAACCCTGCGCGTGGTCCCACCCGGCACGCGGTGTTCCGGGGCCGTAGCCGCCGCCGCGGGTCTCGATCGCCACCAGCTCGGTGCCCGCCAGGAGGCCTCGGCCGGTGGCGAAGTCGACGGACAGGCCGTCCACGAGGACATGATCGACCCAGGCCTTGACCGTGCTCGGCGGCCCGTAGTTGTAGAGGGGCAGTCCCAGCAGGACCGTGTCGGCGGCCTTGATCTCGTCGACGAGTTCCGCACTGAGCGGCGCCGACCGGCTGGGGTCCAGGTGCGGCAGTGGATCCGCCGCCAGATCACGGTAGGTCACCGTTCCGCCGGGGTGGGCGGCGCGCCAGCGGTCGGCTGCGCGGGCGGTGAGCCGACGGCTGACCGACTGAGCGCCCTGGACCGACGAGTCGATGTGCAGGAGATTGGACATAACTTATCCTTCACTGATCGTTTGTGTAGTACAAACTATCTATACCACGGGTTCGATCTGTATATTCCCGTACTCTTGCCCGGGTGAGCGAGGGTCCGGTGCACGACCAGCTGCTGGGTCCCTTACTGGATCTGCTCGCCCGCCGGTTGCGCGGCGCCGCGGAGGCCGAGCTCGCCGCGTTCGATCTACGTCCCCGCCACGTCATCGGGCTGACCCTGTTGCGAGATTTCGGCGAACACAGTCAGGCCGCACTCGCCGCGAGCCTGGGCATCGACCCGACCAATGTGGTCGCCCTGCTCAACGAGCTCGAATCGACCGGGCTGATCGAGCGTCGCCGCTCACCCGAGGACCGCCGCCGCCACACCGTCGTGCTCACGCCAACAGGCGCCGAGCGACTGGCCGAGATCGAGAACGCCCTGGCCCGCCTGGAGCATCGATTATTCGCGGCAATGGACAGCGCGGAACAGACGGCGCTGTATGGACTGCTACAGCGGGCCGCTTCGGCAACGGGGGGGACGCACGGCGCGCCGGTGTCTGGCTGCGCCGGTGCCGCAGACGAGAGCTGTTAGGCCTTAACCGGCGCCGTCGGGGTGAATACCACCGGCATGGATTCCAGCCCGCTGACGAAGTTCGCCGGCCGCAACGGCAGCATGTTCTCATCGGCCAGGCGCAGGTCCGGCAGCCGCTGCAGCACCTTCGTCAGCATGATCTTGAGCTCAAGGCGCGCCAGCTGATTCCCCATGCAGAAGTGGGTGCCGAAACCAAAGGCCAGATGATTGTTGGGGTTTCGGTCGATGTTGAAAGATTCAGGATTCTCGAAAACTTCCTCGTCGAAGTTCGCGGACTCGAACATCAACATGATCTTCTCGTCCTTGCGCATCTGGGTGCCATGGAAGACGGTGTCGGCGGTCAGGGTGCGGCACATGTTCTTGACCGGCGACGTCCACCGCAGCATCTCCTCGATGGCGCCGGGCAGCAGGCCGTCCGGATCGGCCGCGACCCGGTCCCACTGATCACGGTGCCGCAGCAGTTGCGCGGTGCCACCCGAGAGGGTGTGCCGAGTCGTCTCGTCACCGCCGATAAGGATCAGCAGCGTCTCCATGACGATCTCGGCGTCCTCCATCTTCTGGCCCTCGACCTCGGAGTTGACCAGGATGGAGAACAGATCGTCGGTCGGTTCGGCGCGCCGCTTGGCGATCACATCCATGGTGAACGCGGTGTACGCCGCGAAGGTGTCCATCAGCAGCTTGATGGTGTCCTCGTCGACATGTGAGCTCAATCCGCACACCAGGTCGTCGGACCATTTGAGCAGCAGATCGCGCTCCTGGGGCAGCACGCCGAGCATGTCGCCGATCACCGCCATCGGCAGCGGCGCGGCGATATCGCGGACGAAATCGGCCTCACCCTTCTCGCACACCGAGTCGATCAGGGCGTCACACAGGTTTCCGATCGACGGCAGCTTGTCCATCACCCGCTTGCGCGTGAAGCCGGCGTTGACCAGCTTGCGCCGCAACAGATGTGACGGATCGTCCATATCGATCATGTACGGCATACCGGGCTGGTCGGGGCGGATGCCCCCGGCGCTGGAGAACAGCTCCGGGTTGCGCTCGGCATCGAGCACCGCGGCGTGGCTCGCGGCGGCGGCCTGCCCGTTGCGATCCCGGAACACCGGCTCGTTGGCGCGCATCCACCGGTAGGCATCCCGCGCCTTGCCGTCGGCGTAGAACCGGCCGTCGGCGAGGTCGACATCGGGACGCGTCTCGGTCAAAACCTGTGTCATGCAATCTCCTTGGCATCGCCGAATGTCATCTTCACGTTCTCCGCCGAACTCGAGATGAGTGCGCGTTTGGGTAAACCGAGGGCGGCGAGATCGCGGCCAATCGGATGCTCGCCGAGGCGCACCGACACCCCACCCGGCCGATAGCGCACGCCGGAAAGGGTCATCTCCCCCGCGGTTTCGCGGGTGACCCCGTCCAGATGCGAGTACGTGGGGTGCACCTGTGGTTTGGAGGTCATCTTCGCCGGCACCGAGAGCCCCGGCCGGAAGTCCATCCCGACCGCGAACCGCCCATCGATGGTGGCGTCGAAGGAGAAAGTGTGTCCGTCGCGAACGGTGAAGTCCGCCATGACTTTCGGGTAGCCCCAGATCGTGCGTCCGGCCTCCATGGTGAAGGCGCCGTCGACCGGCAGGTGGTGGATGAACGCGGCGGCATCGCCGAGCGCGCGCAGACCCTTCGCCGTGGACCCCGGCGGGTTCACCATGACATTGGTGCCGTACTCCAGGTACGGGCCGAGGTCCCCGTCGACGTAGTGCATGAGCATCAGGATCACCATGGCGCGGCGCGGCCGGTACCGGCACACCTGCAGCCCGCTGTAGTCGATCATGCGCTGCGCGGCGTCAGCGTCGACGGAGAACATGGCCATGTGCTGGGTCGCCCGGCGGATCTGCACCGGCATCGTCACGGTCTCACCCGCGATCGCGTACTGGGATGTGGCGTGGGTCACGCGCCCCAATGTAGAGCTCGCAGTAGACACTTTGCAAGGAAGTGTCTAGTCGAGCCGGATCGGCGGGTCGGGCGCCGCGAGCTACACCAGTGCGGCGAGGTCCGTGATCTGCTCGCTGGACCGGGCGCCGACGACCATCATCGTCACGCCGGCAGCCTCCCAGGCGACGATCTGCTCCTTGACGTAGTCGAGGTTGCCGACGATCGCCGAGTCGTCGACGAGCTCGTCGGGGATGATCTTGGCGGCTTCGTCCTTGCCGTTGGCGCGGCCCGAGCGAAAAAGTCGAGTGACATCGTCGACGACCTCCGAGTACCCCATCCGGCGGTACACATCGGCGTGGAAGTTGGTGTCCTCGGCGCCCATTCCGCCCATGTAGAGCGCCAGGTGCGGCTTCATCAGCTCCATGATGGCCGGCCGGTCATCGGTCACCACGACCTGCGCGGTGGCGCAGATCTCGAAGGTCTCCCGGGTACGGCGTGCGCCGGGGCGGGCGAAGCCCTCATCGAGCCATTCGTTATACATGCCGGCGATCCGCGGCGAGTAGAAGATCGGCAGCCAGCCGTCGCAGATCTCGGCGGCGAGTGCGACGTTCTTCGGCCCCTCGGCCCCGAGCATCACCGGGATGTCGGCGCGCAACGGGTGGGTGATGGGCTTGAGGCTCTTGCCCAGGCCGGTGGTGCCCTCGCCGGTCAGCGGCAGCGGGTAGTGCGGACCGTCGCTGCGCACCGGGGCCTCACGGGCCCACACCTGGCGCAGGATGTCGACGTACTCACGGGTGCGGGCCAGTGGCTTGGGGAACGTGGCGCCGTACCAGCCCTCGACGACCTGCGGGCCGGAGACCCCGAGGCCGACGATGTGCCGTCCGCCGGAGAGGTGGTCGAGCGTCAGTGCGGCCATCGCGAGCGCGGTGGGCGTGCGCGCCGACAGTTGGAGCACCGAGGTGCCCAGGCGCATGCGCGTGGTCTCGCGGCCCCACCAGGCCAGCGGCGTGTAGGCGTCCGAGCCCCACGCCTCGGCGGTGAAGACGGTGTCGAACCCCGCCTCCTCGGCCGTGGCGACGAGTTCGGC
Source organism: Mycobacterium sp. (assembly GCA_051306235.1). Lineage (GTDB taxonomy): Bacteria > Actinomycetota > Actinomycetes > Mycobacteriales > Mycobacteriaceae > Mycobacterium. The sequence continues at coordinate 5,890 of JBPPMV010000233.1, forward strand.
GTGGTTCTCCGGCGGCTGTGCTCCCCAATATCCGAGCTGCAAACCGAGCTTCATCTACCTCACCCTCCGACCCATGGTTGAAACCATTCTTAGAACCTGTTCTACTCGATGCCGTGACCACAGGCCAAAGCAGCCCGGTGCAGATCGACAAGCATGAGCGGCCCCTCTCGGCGCCGCTGAAGCTCTCATTCGACTACACCCGTTCAGTTGGACCGCTCCTATCCCAGTTCTTCACCGCACTGCGCGAGCGACGCATCGTCGGCGTGCGCGGTTCGGACGGCCGGGTGCACGTACCACCCGCTGAGTATGACCCGGTGACCTACGACGCCCTGACCGAGGTCGTGCCCGTCAGCTCCGTCGGCACGGTGCAGTCCTGGACCTGGCAGTCGACGCCGCTGGAGGGCCAGCCGCTGGACCGTCCGTTCGCCTGGGCGCTCATCACACTCGACGGTGCGGACACCCCGCTGCTGCACGCGGTGGATGCGCCCGAGGGCTCACTGAAGACCGGTGATCGGGTGCATGCGCACTGGATCGACGAGCCGGTCGGCGCGATCACCGATATCGCCTGGTTCGTCCCCGGGGAAGACTCAGAACCAGAGGGCCAACCCGATGACCGCGATCCGGTCACGGTGCAGTTGGCGCCGAGTTTCATCGAGATCCAGCACACCGCGTCACTGCCCGAGACCACATTCCTCAAGGCGCTCGAAGAGGGCAAGCTGCTCGGCGGCCGGACCAGGAAGAGCCGCGACGGTAAGCCCGGCAAGGTCTACTTCCCGCCCAAGGAAGCCGATCCGGCCACCGGTCTGGCGCTCGACGAGTTCCTGGAGCTGCCGGACATCGGCACGGTCACCACGTTCGCGATCATCAACATCCCGTTCCCGGGGCAGCGGATCAAGCCGCCCTATGTCGCGGCCTACGTGCTGCTCGACGGCGCCGATATCCCGTTCCTGCATCTGGTCGTCGAGATCGACCCCGCCGACGTGCGGATGGGTATGCGGGTGCAGGCGGTGTGGAAGCCCCGCGAACAGTGGGGCCTGGGCATCGACAACATCGACTACTTCAAGCCCACCGGCGAACCCGATGCCGAGTACGACACCTACAAGCACCACCTGTAAAGGGCCGAACTGATGACTGATATCGCAGTGGTGGGCTTCGCACACGCGCCCCACGTCCGCCGCACCGACGGCACCACCAACGGCGTCGAGATGCTGATGCCATGCTTCCACCAGCTCTACGAAGAGCTCGGCCTCAAGCAGACCGATATCGG
>JBPPMV010000234.1:0-15279 GCA_051306235.1 Mycobacterium sp.
GTGGAGGCGCTCAAGACCGGCGCGATCGACGCGGTGACCACCGATGAGGTCATCCTGGCCGGTTACGCCGCCCAGTCCCCGGGAACGTTCAAGATCGTCGGCGAGCCGTTCTCCGAGGAGCGCTACGGCATCGGCCTGAAGAAGGACGACACCGAGCTGCGCACCAAGATCAACGATGCCATCACCAAGATGGTCAACGACGGCGCATGGAAAGAGGCGTTCGACAAGAACCTCGGACCCGCGGGCATCACTGCGCCCACACCGCCGACCGTCGACCAGTAAACCGCGCGCGGTCACGTGGAGATCTTCATCGAGTACCAGGACCGGATCTACGCCGCGTTCTGGGTCACCATTCAGCTCACGGTGTACGCCGCCATCGGCGCGCTGGTGCTGGGCACCATCCTGGCCGGGATGAGACTGTCCCCGGTTCCGGTGATGCGCGGGCTGGGCACCAGCTACGTCAACGTGGTGCGCAACACGCCGCTGACGCTGATTCTGGTGTTCTGCTCGCTGGGTCTCGGTAACACGCTGCACATCACCCTGACCGACCCGAACTCGCCGACCTCGATCGTGGACAGCGGTTTCCGGTTGTCGGTGTTCGGATTGACCGTCTACACAGCGGCTTTCGTCTGTGAGGCGATCCGGTCCGGCGTCAACACGGTGCCGGTGGGTCAGGCCGAGGCGGCACGCTCGCTCGGCCTGACCTTCGCGCAGAACCTGCGGATCATCATGTTGCCGCAGGCCTTTCGCGCGGTGATCATCCCGCTCGGGTCGGTGCTGATCGCACTGACCAAGAACACCACCATCGCCTCGGCGATCGGGGTGGCCGAGGCGGCGTTGTTGATGAAGGAGATGGTGGAGAACACCTCGGCACTGCTGGTGGTCGGTGGCATCTTCGCGATCGGGTTCGTCATCCTGACGTTGCCGATGGGGTTGCTGTTCGGGTGGCTGGGCAAGCGGCTGGCGGTGCTGAGGTGAAAGCTGCCGCTTCCGTCCTCTACGACGTACCCGGTCCCCGCGCCCGGGCCCGCAACCGGATCTTCACCGTCCTGACGGTGCTGCTCTTCGCCGTGGCGTTCGGCTGGGTGATCTGGAAGTTCGCCGCCGCCGATCAGTTCACCGCGGCCAAGTGGGAGCCCTTCCTCACCGGGGATCTGTGGATCACCTACGTGTTGCCCGGCATCAAGGGCACCTTGACCGCGGCGGCGGCGTCCATCGTGCTGGCGCTGGTGCTCGGATGCCTGCTCGGCGTCGGCCGACTCTCTCCGATATCGGCGGTGAGTTGGGCGTGTGCGACCTTCGTGGAGTTCTTCCGCGCCGTGCCGGTGCTCATCATGATGCTGTTCTCCTATGCACTGTTCGCGTTCTACGACGTGTTCCCGTCGGAGTACCTGGCGCTGGCCGGTGTCATCACCGGTTTGACCCTGTACAACTCGGCGGTGATCGCCGAGATCGTGCGCACCGGCGTGCACGCCCTACCGCGCGGACAGGCCGAGGCCGCCTCGGCGCTGGGTATGACCTGGAGCCAGACGATGGGTTCCATCCAGCTCCCGCAGGCCATCACCTCGATGCTTCCGGTGCTGGTGTCCCAGATGGTGGTGGTACTCAAGGACACCGCGATCGGCTACCAGATCACGTTCCTGGAGATGGTCCGGCAGGGCCAGAGCATCGGGTCGGCCTACGGCAACTACATTCCCGCGCTCATCGTCATCGCCGCGCTCATGATCGCGCTGAACTTTGCGCTGTCGTCGGCGGCCAACCGACTCGAGGCCCGGCTGCGCCGGTCCAAGAAGGGGCCGGCGCCGTTGGCGGCCCGGCCCGTCGTTCAGGACGGCCCGGCGGTCTGATGCCGGGCCAGCGCGAGTCCCGCGCAGGCGAGTACCGACGAACAGACCATGACGATGCCCAGCGGTCGGGCGGTGTGCTCACCGGCCAGGCTCACCAGTGGTGACACCGCTGCCGCCAGCAGGAACTGGGTGGCGCCGAGGGCGGCCGACGCGCTGCCCGCCGCGCGCGGGGCCGCCGAGAGCGCCAGCGCGGTGACATTGCCGAAGATGAGGCCCATGCTCGCCACGGCGGTGAACAACGGCAGCGCCAGCCAGCCGGCGGGCAGCCCGGCCAGCGACAGGCCCAGCACGGCGATGCTGGAGGCCAGGATCACCGCCAGTCCGACAGCGGCCAGGGTGCGCGGTTCGCACCGGGCGGCGAGTTTGGCACTGAGCGCACTCATCAGCAGCAAGCCGAAGGCGTTGATCCCGAACATCGCGCCGTACTCGGCCGAGCTCAGTCCCATCATCGTCTGGTAGACGAACGGCGATGCCGAGATGTAGGCCATCATCACCGCGAACGCGAAGCCGAAGGCGGTGACGTTGCCGAGGTAGCGGCGCTGGGCCAGCTGACGCAATGGTGAACCGGTGGTGGCCTTTTCGTCCCGCAGCGCGGTCCGGCGTTCCTCGGTGTGCGTTTCGCGGATCACCACGAAGGCGGTGATGAGCATCAAGACGACCAGCACCAGGATGATCGCCAGCGTGCCGCGCCAGCCCAGCGGGCCGACGAGGAAGCCGCCGGCCAACGGCGCGGCGATCGGGGCGACGCCGCCGACGATCATCATCAGACTGAAGGCCCGGGCGGCGGCGCGACCGGTGGCGAGATCGGAGATGATCGCGCGGCCGATCACCATGCCCGCCGCACCGGTGAGCCCCTGGGCCAGCCGCGCGGCGATGAGCACCTCGATGCTCGGGGCCAACACCGCCACCAGACTGGCGAGCACACAGATCGCGGCGCCGATCAGCAGCGGTTTGACCCGCCCGTAGCGGTCCGAGAGCGGCCCGAAGATCAGCTGCCCGACGGCGAGGCCGATGAGGAAGGTGGTCAGTGTCAGCTGCACGTTCGTCGGCGAGGTGTGCAGATCATCGACCATCGCCGGGAAGGCGGGCAGGTACAGGTCGGTGGCGAACGGGGCCACCGCGGACAGCAGCGCCAGGGTGATGAGCAGCCCGGCGGTGATGCGCGGTGCGCTGTCGGCGCGCGACGGGGTGTCGACAGAGGTGGTCATTCAACGTCTCCAAGTAGTTATCAATTGATAGTTATATATCTATAACTATCAGGTAGGGTGGCCCCATGCAAGCGCGACCGCGTCACACCGAGCAGCTCGCCGACCTCGCGGACGTCGTCATGGCGGTATCCCGCGCCATCAAGATGCGCACTGCCGCAGATCCTTCGGTGCTCGACCTGTCGACGACCGAGGTGACGGTGCTGCGCTTCATCGACCACCACCCCGGCGTCAGCCCCAGCACGGTCGCAGCCGGGACCGGCCTGCAGCGCAGCAATTTGAGCAGGGCGCTCCGCGATCTGGAGTCCAAACAGCTGGTGCGGCGCTCCACCGATCCCGCCGACCACCGTCAATCGTTGTTGCGGTCGACCGAGCTGGCCGCGGAGAACCTGGCCCACATCAGGGCGATCTGGTCCGGGCTCCTGCGCGATGCACTCCAGGACACGGGCGATCACGACATCACATCGGCGCTGGAACTTCTCGGCACCCTGGAGCGCGGCCTGTACTAGTCGGGCCAGGCGCGCAGCGACTGATCCGCGATGGCGTGCAACTGCTCCCGCGTGGCGCCGCTCCTGGCCTGGATGGCGATGCCCTGGCAGACCGCGGCGATCCAGCGGGCCAGCGCGACGGGATCCTCGCCGGTGATCTCGCCGGTGGACTGCGCCGCAGCGAACCGCTCGGCGAGCTCGGCCACGCCGGCGCCACGGAGATCGGCCAGCTCGGCACTTCCCTGCACCAGCAGACATCCCGAGGGGCGCCCCGGGGCCGAGGTGGCATCGGCGGCGCCGTGCACCATGGCATGCGCAACCTCCCGGGCCGACGGCAGGCCGAGCGCGGCAGCGGCGTACCCGCCGGGCCCGGCCAGGTAATGCGCGACGGCCCGGCGGAACAGCTCCTCCTTGGAGCCGAAGGCGGCGTACAGACTGCGCCGATTGATCCCGGTGGCCTCGGTGAGGTCGGAGATCGACACCCCGTCGAATCCGCGTTCCCAGAACAGGCGCGTGGCGGTATCGAGCACCTGCTCGGGTGCGAACTCCCTGGGCCGACCGATCGCCATTACCCCTCCCCTGTGATGCGGGACACAGTCCGGAATGATCTTCCTACCGTATCGCTTGACCTCTACAGACTTAGTAACTGATCGGTTCGAAAGAACCTTCCCGCACTGGAGGACGTCATGACCGACACCACTCACACCGCACCACTGGCCGGCCGTCGCGCCCTGGTCACCGGCGCCTCACGGGGCATCGGAGCCGAGGTGGTGCGCCGGCTGGCAGCCGACGGCGCCGCCGTCGCCTTCACCTACAACTCCTCACCCGCACCGGCCGAGGCACTGGCCGCCGAACTCACCGCCGCGGGCGCCACGGTGGTGGCGATCCAGGCCGACAGCGCCGACGCCATTGCCAGCTCCGCCGCCGTCGAATCCGCCGTCTCGACACTGGGTGGGCTGGACATTCTGGTCAACAATGCCGGTGTCGCCTCCGGCGCCCTCATCGAAGACTTCGAACTGGAGGAGTTCGACCGGATCGTCAACATCAACGTGCGCGGTGTCTTCGTGACCACCAAGGCGGCGGTACCGCACCTGGGCCAGGGCGGTCGCATCATCAACATCGGCAGCGTGAATGCCGACCGTGTTCCGGTGCCCGCGTTCTCGGTGTACGCGTTGTCCAAGGCCGCAGTCGCCGGTTTCACCCGCGGTCTGGCCCGCGAACTCGGTCCGCGTGGCATCACCGTCAACAACATTCAGCCGGGCCCTATCGCCACCGATATGAACCCCGCAGAAGGACCACTGGCCGAGCAGATGACACCGCTACTCGCCGTCGGCCACTACGGCCAGACCCGCGATGTCGCCAGTGCCGTCGCCTTTTTGGCCTCACCCGAATCGAGCTATATCACCGGTATCGCACTGAACGTCGACGGTGGCTTCCTGATCTGACACCCCGGGGGTGGCCTAGACCGTGCGGCGTTCACGCTCCTGAGCGAGCTGGGTGCTGACCACGTCGAAGGCCATCCCTTGGTTGTAACCGCGCCGTGCCAACATGGCCACCAACCGCCGGGTCACCTTCGGCTCGTCGTCGAGAATTTCGCGGCGCAACTTGGCCGCCACCAGCTCCTCGGCGCGTACTCGCCACTCCCCCGCGTCGACGCTGTCGAGCGTCTCGGCGATGACATCGGGGTCGACACCTTTGGTGCGAAGCTCGGAAGCCAACGCGCGCTTGCCTTTTCCGGCATTGGTCCGGCGCTCACGCACCCACTGCTCGGCGAAGGCCACATCGTCGAGCAGACCGACCTCGACCAGCCGGTCCAGGACCTGTGCGCTGATGTCGTCGGGATACCCGCGCTTGGTCAGCTGAGCTTCCAGCTCGGCGCGGGACCGTGCCCGAACGGTGAGCAGGCGCAGACACACGTCATGCGCCTGCTCATACCGTTTGGGCTCGGTCTCAGAAGTCGACTGGGGCGGGGAGAACGTCATCGTTGGTCACCACGGCTCCGATGCCGAGCTTCTCCTTGATCTTCTTCTCGATCTCGGTGGCCGTATCGGGATTCTCGATCAGGAAGTTGCGGGCGTTCTCCTTGCCCTGGCCGAGCTGCTCACCCTCGTAGGTGAACCAGGATCCGGACTTGCGGACGAACCCGTGCTCGACACCCATGTCGATGAGCGAGCCCTCCTTGGAGATGCCCTTGCCGTAGAGGATGTCGAACTCGGCCTGCTTGAACGGCGGTGCCATCTTGTTCTTGACGATCTTGCAGCGGGTACGGTTGCCGACCGCGTCGGTACCGTCCTTCAGCGTCTCGATGCGCCGGACGTCCAGACGCACGGAGGCGTAGAACTTCAGCGCCTTACCGCCCGTGGTGGTCTCGGGCGATCCGAACATCACGCCGATCTTCTCGCGGAGCTGGTTGATGAAGATCGCGGTGGTGTTCGAATTGCTCAGCGCGCCGGTGATCTTGCGCAGCGCCTGGCTCATCAGCCGGGCCTGCAGACCGACGTGGCTGTCACCCATCTCGCCCTCGATCTCGGCGCGTGGCACCAGTGCGGCCACCGAGTCGATGACCAGGATGTCCAGCGCACCGGAGCGGATCAGCATGTCGGCGATCTCCAGTGCCTGCTCCCCGGTGTCGGGCTGGGAGACCAGCAGTGCGTCGGTGTCCACGCCGAGCCGCTTGGCGTAGTCCGGGTCCAGTGCGTGCTCGGCGTCGATGAACGCCGCGATACCGCCGGCGGCCTGTGCATTGGCCACCGCGTGCAGTGCGACGGTGGTCTTACCCGAGGATTCCGGGCCGTAGATCTCGACGACGCGCCCGCGGGGCAGGCCGCCGATGCCCAGCGCCACGTCGAGCGCGATCGAGCCGGTGGGGATGACAGAGATGGGCTGGCGGACCTCCTCACCGAGGCGCATCACCGAGCCTTTGCCGTGGTTCTTCTCGATCTGGGCCAATGCCAGTTCGAGTGCCTTCTCGCGATCGGGAGCCTGTGGCGCCATGGAAGTACCTCTCCGGTAGTCGTGCGGTTGACCGGTGTTCCGGTCGGTTGGCTGTGAGGTTAGGACAGACCACCGACAAGTGGTTTCGGTCGAACGATCACCAGATTAGCGAACAGGTGTTCGAAGGCAAGCGGACACGCCGGATTCAGGGCGAGCGGAGCGACGGGAGAGGTTCGCTCAGGGCGAGCGGAGCGACGGGGAAGAGATCAGGGCGAGTCTCACCACTCACTGCGCGGCACATCGAAGTCGACGCACAGCGCCCGCCACACCGTTCGCGGTTCGACCCCGGCCTCGATGGCCGCCGCGGCGGTGCGCCCACCCAGCGCGGTCAACACGTGATCGACGAGCACCGACGCCCCGTAGGCGGCACCGAACAGGCCGGTGACACGTTCGTTGAACTCGGTGATACGCACGCCGCCAACCTACCGAGTCACCACCAGCGCGTCATGGCACACCCGTACCGGATCGGCCACCTCGCCTGCGCCCGCCTGCGCGCGCCCGGCGGCGGCCCGGTATCCCGGATCGGCCAGCACCTCACGTACTGCGGCACTCAGCGCCTCGGCCGTCAACGGCCGGATCAACTGTCCACTGCCTTGCCGGACAACGCGATTGGCGATCTCCCACTGGTCGCCGCCACCGGGCACCGTCACCAACGGCACACCGTGCAACAGCGATTTGGACACGATCCCATGGCCGCCACCGCACACCAACACATCGGCGTGGGCCAACAGTTCGTCCTGGCGCCCCAGGCCCACCACCGCCCAGTCCGGCACCTCGACCTCGGCACCGGCCAGCCGCGACACCGCCACCCGCAGACCGTCGGGCAGTCCCCGCCCGGGCCCCAGCGCCGTCAGTGCCAGCTCGGCCAGTCCGGTGGTGCCGGTGCTCGCCGTCGACGGTGCGACGACCACCAGAGGGCCCGGCCCCGGCGGGGGGGTCAGCACCGCGTCGGTGGGCTCGAAATGCAGCGGCCCGACGATGACCGCCTCCGCCGGCCAGTCCGGCCGGGGCATCTCCAGGGCGGGCAGGGTGGCGATGAGTCGGCGCAGCGGCGCCTGTTCGGCGGCCGGTAACCCGATACCCGCCCGGGCGGCCACCCGGTCGCGGTCGCCGGCCCGGATCGAACGCGCCGTCATGGCCCGGAACACGCCGTCACGCAGGCGCCCGCGCAGACCGACCCCGGGCGCCAGGCCGCTGCCGATCGGCGGCAGCCCCTTGGACGGCAGGTACAGCGGGTGCGGGTCCAGTTCGATCCACGGCAGACCGAGCAGTTCGGCGGCCATCCCGCCGCAGACGGTGATCACATCGGAGAGCACGACATCCGGTGCCAGCGCACGGATACCGGGCACATTCAGGACGGCCATCCGAGCGGCCCGCTGATGGATCTTGGCACCGGCGTCGCCGTCGTCATCGCCGTCCTCGAGGTCGAGACCTTCGAGCAGGACGGTATCAACGCCGGCCGTCCGCGCGGTGTCGAGCCACCGCCTGCCGGTGAGCAGGGTCGGGCTGTCGCCGGCCGCCAGGAATCGCAGGCACAGGGCGATCGCCGGGAAGGCATGTCCGGGGTCGGGACCGGCGACCACAGCGACTTTCACGCGCTCACCCTGTCACAGGCCGGACCATCTACCCTGAGGGGTATGACCGACCAGGTGGCACCGACCAGCACAGGTACCGACAACATCGCCACGGTGGAGCGCTTCTTGTTCTCGCTGCGCCAACCCGATCTGGACACCGCCGCATCGCTGATCGACGAGAACATCGTCTATCAGAATGTCGGATTCCCGACCATCCACGGCCGGGCACGCACCATCAAGTTGTTCACCGCGATGGACCGTCCCAGCCTCGGTTTCGATGTGCAGATCCACCGCACCGCCGCCGACGGCGCCACGGTGCTCAACGAGCGCACCGATGTGCTGCGCTTCGGCCCGGTTCACCTGCACTTCTGGGTGTGCGGGGTGTTCGAGGTGCACGACGGCCGCATCACGCTGTGGCGCGACTACTTCGATCAGTTCGACTTCGCCAAGGCGATCGTGCGGGGTCTGGTGGGTGCGGTCATCCCCGCGCTGCGCCCGCAACTGCGATGAGCACCGGCGCGAAACCGAACCTGTTCCAGCTGATCAGGTACTGCCTGGGTAAACGGCTGCCCGATTCGATGCTGGACTGGGTGCGCAATGACCTGGCCGGGCCCGGCGCCACCCGCCGACTGATGCTGCGTGTCCTGATCCCGGCGGTGCTGGTGCTGGCACCGTTCTGGCTCATCCCGACCACGCTGTACGTGCACCTGAGCATGACGGTGCCGATCCTCATCCCGTTCGTCTACTTCTCGCACGCGCTGAACAAGATCTGGCGCAGGCACATGTTGCGGATGCACGGGCTGGACCCGTCGTTGGTGGACGCGCTGTCCCGGCAGCGAGATGCCGCCAAGCACCAGTCCTATGTCGATCGGTTCGGGCCGCGCCCTGACTCCGCCGAGATGGGCACCCACGACATCTGAGCCTCAGGCTCCGCGCCGATATCCCAGCTCGCTGTAGGCCTGCGCCCAGCCCTGCAGCCGGTCGGTCGCGTTGACCAGTTCGTCGCGGTAGCGCTGCTGGGTGATGGGCGAATTCGGCGTCGGTCCCGAATTGACGGTGGCCACCAGTTGCGCTGCGGCAGTCACCATTTCGTCGTACTGATGGCTCGCATACCGCAACTGGTCGGTGTAGGAGGCGATGGTCGGCGCCAGGTGGGAGCGCGAGCGGGGCGAGGCCGCCGCGGTGCGTTCCATCGCCACCACCTCATTGGCCGTCGCCGCCATGGTGGTCGCCGTCTGCCCGGCGGCGGCGGCGATATCGCGCAGGTCGTCGGCAGGCAGTAGGCGACCGCGTTCGAGCACCCCCAGCAGGGAGAACAGCCCGCGCTCCGAGGAGGCCAGGGCCGCCATCGGCTTGCGTGCCGCGGACCCGAACGGTGGCATCCGCCGCGCGGTCGGACCGACCGGGAGCGGTTCGGCGCGCAACCACCGGTAGCGCAGGAACAGCAGCGTCGCCGGGAAGGCCGCACCCGCGGCGATCACACCGGTGACGATGAGCGCCCACACCGGGGTACTCCAGGTCGCCAACACCGCGGTGACCAGCATCCAGAACGCGCTGCTGACCGTGAAGAACAGGGCCAACCGCAACGCCCAGCGCCGTTTACGCAGCAGCTTGGCCCGAGGGTCGGCCATGGCCGCGAGCTTCTGAGCGAGGACACCGGAGAATTCGGCGGCGGAATCGATACCACCCTGCATGCCGCGTTCGGCCAGCGCGCGCCATCCGCGCTGTCGTCCCGACCTCTGGTTCGTCGCCATGTCCGAACCTATTGCTGCAGTGGGTTTTCGGGCGCAGCGGCGGGCGGGTTGGTGGCCGGCGCGGCCGGTGTCGCGGGCGCCGCGGCACCACCGGAAGGCAGGGCGTCACCGCGCATCGAGGCGCGGATCTGCTCGAGGCGGGAATGTCCAGCCATCTGCACGCTGGCGGACTGGACTTCCATCATCCGGCCCTGCACCGAGTTCTGGGCCAGCTCGGTGGCACCCATCGCGTTGGCGTAGCGGCGTTCGATCTTCTCGCGGACCTCGTCGAGGTTGGGTGTCGTACCCGGCGCGGCGAGCTCGCTCATCGACCGCAGCGAGGCACCGACCTGCTCCTGCATCTTGGCCTGCTCCAGCTGGCTTAGCAGCTTGGTGCGCTCGGCGATCTTCTGCTGCAGCACCATGGCGTTCTGCTCGACAGCCTTCTTGGCCTGCCCGGCGGCCTGCAGCGACTGGTCGTGCAGGGACTTGAGGTCCTCGACACTCTGCTCGGCGGTCACCAGCTGCGCGGCGAACGCCTCGGCGGCGTTGGTGTACTCGGTGGCCTTGGCCGCGTCACCGGTGCCGGCGGCCTGATCTGCCAGCGTCAGGGCTTGGCGGACGTTGGCCTGCAGCTTCTCGATATCGGCGAGCTGGCGGTTCAGCCGCATCTCCAGCTGACGCTGGTTGCCGATCACCTGGGCGGCCTGCTGGGTCAGCCCCTGGTGCTGGCGCTGGGCATCTTCGATGGCCTGCTGAATCTGCACCTTCGGGTCGGCGTATTCGTCGACCTTCGAGTTGAACAGGGCCATGAGGTACTTCCACGCCTTGACAAACGGATTGGCCATGGGTTCATTCCGCCTTACGTAAGTTCGAGTGTGCGCACAACTGCAGTGGGAACTTCATTGGGTGCCAACCTATCGTTTCAGCACCGGGTCAGGCCACCGCCATGGACACAACCTGCGGAATCACGACCTTGGTGGTGGCGTCGATACCGGCGAGGGCACCGGACTCGCCGGGCGCGGTGACCAAACCCTCATCGCGGGCCATCTGCTCACCGGCACTGAAAAGCACTCGTGACATCGGGATGTCGAGCGCATCGCAGATCGCGTTGAGCAGCTCGCTGGAGGCTTCCTTGCGGCCGCGCTCCACTTCGGAGAGGTAGCCGAGGCTGACCCGCGCCGAATCGGACACCGCACGCAGGGTGCGCCCCTGTGCGGTCCGGGCCTCGCGCAGCACGTCGCCGATCACCTCACGCATCAGAGTCGTCATACAAGGGTCAACGTGACCGGGCACCGGGTGGTTCCCGGAACGCTCAGGTTGCCGGGCGGGTCCGGGAATCGCGGACTGCCGAGACCACATAGTCCACCCCGGTCAGCACCGTCAGCAGCACCGCCAGCCACATGATCGCGGTGGCCACGGTGAGCCAGGCACCCGATATCGGCAGGATGAACAGACCGATCGCCACGGCCTGGACCAGCGTCTTCAGCTTCCCGCCCCGGCTGGCCGGGATGACTCCGTGCCGGAGTACCGCCAGCCGCAGCACGGTGACACCGATCTCGCGGACCATGATGACCCCGGTGATCCACCAGGACAGGTCGCCGAGCATCGACAGCCCGATCAGTGCGGACCCGATGAGCAGTTTGTCCGCGATCGGATCGGCGAGTTTCCCGAATTCGGTCACCATGCCGTAGGCGCGGGCCAGCGCGCCGTCGAAATGGTCGGTGATGACGGCCACCGCGAAGACCACGAAAGCGATTGTTCGCCAGAATGTCTGATGACCGTCCTCGACGAACAGCGCCACAAGGAACACGGGGACAAGCAGAAACCGGATGCCGGTCAGCAGGTTGGCAACGTTCGCGACCGACGCCCGGGGTACCACTGGATCGGTATCTGATTGGCCCGGCACCGCAACAGAATATCGGTAGCCCAAACCGATACCCTCGCTGCTGTGAGTGAGGTGGTCAATCAACTGGCGGATGCCCTGACGGTGCGGCGTGCCCGCACCTCGGATGTACCGGCCATCAAGGCGCTCGTCGACATCTATTCGGGCAAGATTCTGCTGGAGAAGAACCTGGTCACGCTGTATGAGGCGGTCCAGGAGTTCTGGGTCGCCGAGCTGTCCGGCGAGATCGTCGGCTGCGGCGCGCTGCACGTGCTGTGGTCGGATCTGGGTGAGGTACGCACGGTGGCGGTCAATCCGAGCGTCCGCGGCCACGGTGTCGGGCACCGCGTGGTGGCGCAGCTGCTCGATGTCGCGCGCGAGCTCCATCTCGGGCGCATCTTCGTGCTCACCTTCGAGACCGAGTTCTTCGCCAGGCACGGTTTCGCCGAGATCGACGGCACCCCGGTGACCGCCGAGGTCTACGAGGAGATGTGCCGGTCCTATGACACCGGTGTGGCCGAGTTCCTGGACCTCTCCTATGTGAAGCCCAACATCCTCGGCAATACCCGGATGCTGCTCACCCTCTAGTGATTTGTGGTGCCCCACCCGGGATGGTTACGGGTGCGGCTCCACAAATCGGTCAAAAATCCTCTTCGTCGTCCGCATCGGCGCCGTTGGCGTCCGCACCGCCGCGAATGAGCGCCAGCGTGCCGGCGAGTTCGTCGGGTTTTACCAGCACCTCGCGGGCCTTGGAGCCCTCCGACGGCCCGACGATCTGCCGGGTCTCCATCAGGTCCATCAGCCGGCCGGCCTTGGCGAACCCGACCCGCAACTTGCGCTGCAGCATCGAGGTCGAACCGAACTGCGAGGACACCACCAACTCGACGGCCTGCAGGAAGACGTCCATATCGTCACCGATATCGGGGTCGACGTCGGAGCGGTCGCCTCCGAGAGGCTTGGCCTTGGTGACGCCGTCGACGAACTCCGGCTCGGCCTGGGCCTTGGTGGCCTCGACGACGGCCTGGATCTCCTCATCGGTGATGAACGCGCCCTGCATGCGCTGGGGCTTGTTCGCCCCCATCGGCAGGAACAGTCCGTCGCCCATACCGATGAGCTTCTCCGCGCCCGGCTGGTCCAGGATGACGCGGGAGTCGGTCAGCGACGAGGTGGCGAACGCGAGGCGAGACGGCACGTTGGTCTTGATCAGACCGGTGACGACGTCGACGGACGGCCGCTGGGTCGCCAGCACCAGGTGGATACCTGCGGCGCGCGCCTTCTGCGTGATCCGGACGATCGACTCCTCGACTTCGCGCGGTGCCGTCATCATCAGGTCGGCGAGTTCGTCGACGATGGCCAGGATGTACGGGTAGGGCTTGTAGACCCGTTCGCTGCCCAGCGGTGTGGTGATCTCCCCGGACCGCACCTTCTCGTTGAACACGTCGATGTGACGCACCCGGGAGGCCTGCATGTCCTGGTAGCGCTGCTCCATCTCCTCGACCAGCCACGCCAGTGCCGCGGCGGCCTTCTTCGGCTGGGTGATGATGGGCGTGATGAGGTGCGGAATGCCCTCGTACGGCGTGAGTTCCACCATCTTCGGGTCGATCAGGATCATCCTGACCTCCTCGGGGGTGGCCCGCGCCAGCAGGGACACCAGCATTGAGTTGACGAAGCTGGACTTACCCGAGCCGGTGGAACCGGCCACCAACAGGTGCGGCATCTTGGCCAGGTTCGCCGAGACGTATTCGCCCTCGATGTCCTTGCCGAGCCCGATCACCAGCGGGTGATGATCACGCCGGGTGCTCGGAGCGGTCAGCACATCGGCCAGTCGCACCATCTCGCGGTCGGTGTTGGGCACCTCGATGCCCACCGCCGACTTACCCGGGATGGGTGCGAGCATGCGGACACTCTCGGTTGCCACCGCGTAGGCGATATTGCGTTGCAGCGCAGTGATTTTCTCGACTTTGACACCGGGGCCGAGTTCGACCTCGTAGCGGGTGACGGTCGGGCCGCGGGTGCATCCGGTGACCGCGGCGTCGACCTTGAACTGCTGCAGCACCGAGTTGATGGCGTCCTTCATCGTCTCGTTGGCGGCGGTGAGCGTCTTCGGCGGATCACCGGCGACCAGCAGATCCAGCGACGGCAGCAGGTACGGCCCCTCCACGACGCGGTCCAGCACCAGGGTGTCGTCGGCCTTCTTGGGCTTTTTCGGCTCCGGCTTGGGTTTACGCGGTTTGGCCGCGACCGGCTCCGGAATCGTCGGCGCGTCCGGCTCGTCGGGCAGCGGGTAGTTGTCCATCGGCGAGCCGGCGGGCAACGCGGCGGCGGCCGGCCACTGCTGAGCGGGCGCCTCGGCGTAGGCCGCGTCATCGTCGTAGTAGCCGTCGGAGAAGTCGTCGGTCTCGGCGTATTCGCCGTCGTCGTCGTAGGCCTCGTCATCCTCGTAGTCATCCTCGAACGCCCGGGTGCCGAACATCGAACGCAGCGTGTCGGGCAGTTCCCGAATGGTCGTTCCGGTCAGCAACAGCAAGCCGAACAGCACACCGATGACCAGCAGCGGTGTCGCGATCCACACCGTCAGGCCATCCGAGAGCGGCCCGCCGATGGCGAATCCGACGAAGCCCGCAGCGTCCCGGCGTTCCAGCGGATCCATCGGCGCACCGGCCCAGATGTGCCACAGGCCGAGCACCGGCAGCCCGATCATCACCGAGCCCAGGATCAGCCGGGGGCGCGCGTCGAGATCCGGTTCGGTGCGCATCAACACCACGGCGAGGACGCCCAGCAGAATCGGCACCAGCACCACGGCCGCGCCGATGACGGCACGCACCACCGCATCGATCCAGCCGCCGACCGGGCGGGCGGCCTCGAACCACGAGCTTGCCGAGACGACGACGGCGACACCCAGCAGTGCCAGCGCGATGCCGTCGCGACGATGGCCGGGTTCCAGATCGCGGGCCCGGCCGACCGAACGGGCGGTCGATCCGGCGCCCTTGGCCACCATCAGCCAGCCGGCTCGGGTGCCCCGGCCGACCGCCGCACCCGCGGAGGCGAAGCGCGACGGGCTTCGGCGGGGCGCGGGCTTGCGACGAGGAGCCGGTGGGCGCGCCGGTTTCGATCCGGTCCGCGAGCTGGTACTGGCCTTTGACCTGCTCGAACGGGCTCCGGACCGGGCGGCGGTCTTATTAGCCATGGGTGTCAGCCTAGTCGCTTTGGCCCCATTTTCACCATCTGCCACACCTGTCACAAACACGTCTCGTTCCGGTGTCGGAACCGCAGCGCCCGATGACGAGCCGCGATCGGATCGACAACGAAATCCGCAGCCTGCTTTCATGCCCGCCAACAGGGCCGGGACAAATGTAATCAGGCTCACCCGCACCCACAACGACGGATTCCGCAACCGTCGGTACCGTGGAGCTGGTGACCCGAGCAAACGCCTCCGATCAAGACGTTAAATCCTTGTTACACACTGTTTTTCGCTACGATGTGCCGGCCTCACTGGTGGTGTTCCTGGTGGCCCTGCCGTTGTCGATCGGTATCGCCGTCGCCTCCGGCGCGC
>JBPPMV010000235.1:0-16054 GCA_051306235.1 Mycobacterium sp.
GACACCGCCAGCGAGGACAACGAGCGCAACAGCTTGTGGTTACGCACCGAAGACGGGGTGGACATCGTCGCCGTGCAGATCGCCGGCCTCATCGCCCGACGCATCGTGTGCAGCGCCCACGCCGGTGACAAGCTCGGCCTCGGTGAGACCTACGGGCTGATCCGGTTCGGCTCCCGGCTGGACACCTACTTCCCCACCGACGCACGCGTGCTCGTGGAGAGCGGGCAGCGCGCGATCGGCGGCGAAACGATCCTGGCCGAACTGTCGTGATGCAGCGAACCAAGCCACGCCCGGCAGCGATGCGGATACTGCCCAGCGCCACCACGGTGCTGGCGATCTGCGCGGGGTTGACGTCCATCAAGTTCGCGCTCGACGACCGGCCACATGTCGCCCTGGCGCTGATCGGTGCCGCCGCGATCCTGGACGGTATCGACGGCGGTATCGCCCGTGCGCTGGACGCCCAGTCGCGGATGGGCGCCGAGATCGACTCCCTGGCCGACGCGGTGAACTTCGGTGTGGCACCCGCGCTGGTGGTCTACGTGACATTGCTGCCGACGTCCCCGGTGGGCTGGATCTTCGCGCTGCTGTACTGCGTGTGCATCGTGCTGCGGTTGGCGCGGTTCAACGCGTTGCTCGACGACACCACCAAACCCGCCTACACGCGGCAGTACTTCACCGGGATGCCCGCGCCCTGCGGGGCCGTCGGCGTCATCGCGCCACTGGCCGCGATGCTGCAGTTCGGGCAGGGCTGGTGGACCGCACCCTGGTTCGTCTGCCTGTGGTTCGCGGCGAACGCCACCCTGCTGGTCAGCCGCATCCCCACGCTGGCGCTGAAATCGGTCTCCATGCCGACCAACGCGGCACCCTTCCTGCTGATCGCCATCGCCGCCGCGGCCGCCGCGCTGCTGCTGTTCCCCTATGTGTTGTTGCTGCTCATCGTGGTCGTCTACGTCTGCATCATCCCGTTCACGATCCGCAGCCAACGCTGGGTCGCGGCGCGACCGGAGACGTGGAACGACAAACCGGGCCAGCGTCGCCAGGCCCGCCGCGACATCCGCCGGGCGCAACCGCACCGCCGCTCGGTATCCCGCCTGGGTCTGCGCAAACCCCCGGGCCGATGACCGAACTCCGGCTGACCGCGCGCCTGAACACGTCCGCCTCCGACAACCGGCGCGGGGTGGTCCGCCTGCACCCCGAGGCCATCGCCGCACTCGGCATCCGCGAATGGGATGCGGTGTCGCTGCTGGGGTCCCGCACCACCGCCGCGGTGGTGGGCGTGGCACCCGGCGGTACGCCGGCCGGGGTGGCGCTGCTCGACGATGTGACGCTGTCCAATGCCGGGCTGCGGGAGAACACCGCCGTCGTGGTGGCGCCGGTGACGGTGTTCGGCGCGCGTTCGGTGACCCTGACCGGTTCCCGACTGGCGACGCAGTCGGTATCGCCGGCGACGCTGCGGATGGCCCTGCTCGGCAAGGTGATGACGGTGGGTGACACCGTCTCCCTGCTGCCCCGCGATCTCGGTCCGGGCACGTCCACCTCGACAGCGACCACGGCGCTGACCACCTCGGTGGGCATCACCTGGACCTCGGAGCTGCTGACGGTGACCGGCGTAGACCCCGCGGGAACCGTGAGCGTGCAGCCCAATTCGAACGTCTGCTGGGGTGACGGCACCACCGCGGTGACACCACACACGCCCAGTCAAGCGCCCGCCTCGGCGGCGATCCCGCTCGACGATCTCAAGGGCGCCCATGTGCAGGCCGGCAAGCTGGCCGAATGGCTGAAGCTGGCCCTCGACGAGCCGCAACTGCTGGAAAGCCTGGGCGCCACGGCGAATCTCGGGGTGCTCGTCAGTGGCCCGGCCGGCGTCGGCAAGGCCACCCTGGTGCGGGCGGTGTGCGCCGAACGCCGATTGATCGAGCTGGACGGGCCCGAGGTCGGGGCACTGCGCGCCGAGGACCGGCTCTCCAGTGTGGCCTCCGCGGTCGCCGCTGTCCGCTCCCCCGATTCGGCAGGCGGTGTCCTGCTCATCACCGATATCGACGCGCTGCTGCCGACCACCGCCGAACCGGTCGCCACCCTGATCCTCACCGAACTGCGCACCGCGGTGGCCACCAAGGGCGCCGCGTTCATCGCCACCTCGGCGGTACCGGACAACATCGACGCAAGGCTGCGGGCACCGGATCTGTGCGACCGTGAGTTGGGTCTGAGCCTGCCCGACGGGGCCACCCGCAAGGCACTGCTGGAGGTGCTGCTGCGGGGTGTGCCCGCAGGAGATCTCGTTCTCGACGAGATCGGGGAACGCACACCGGGTTTCGTCGTCGCCGATCTGTCCGCCCTGGTCCGGGAGGCCGCGCTGCGGGCCGCTGCCCGCGCCAGTGCCGATGGCCTACCACCGGCGCTGATTCAGGAGGATTTCGGCGGTGCGCTGTCGGTCATCCGGCCGCTGTCGCGATCGGCCACCGAGGAGGTCGCCGTCGGCTCGATCACCCTCGAGGACGTCGGCGATATGGTCGCCACCAAGCAGGCGCTGACCGAGGCGGTGCTGTGGCCGCTGCAGCATCCGGACACCTTCGCCCGGCTCGGGGTCCAGCCGCCGCGCGGTGTGCTGCTCTACGGCCCGCCCGGCTGCGGGAAGACATTCGTGGTGCGCGCCCTGGCCAGTTCCGGCCGGTTGAGCGTGCATGCCGTCAAGGGCGCCGAACTGATGGACAAGTGGGTCGGCTCCTCGGAGAAGGCGGTGCGCGAACTGTTCCGCCGGGCCCGTGATTCGGCGCCGTCACTGGTCTTCCTCGACGAGATCGACGCCCTGGCCCCGCGTCGCGGGCAGAGCCATGATTCCGGGGTGACCGATCGGGTGGTGGCCGCGCTGCTCACCGAGCTGGACGGGATCGACCCGCTGCGTGATGTGGTCGTGCTCGGTGCCACCAACCGGCCCGATCTGATCGACCCGGCGCTGCTGCGACCCGGCCGCCTGGAAAAGCTGGTGTTCGTGGAGCCTCCGGATGCCGAGGCGCGCAAGGACATTCTGCGGACCTCGGGCAAGTCCATTCCGCTGGCCGATGACGTCAATCTCGACGGTCTCGCCGAGGATCTGGACGGGTACAGCGCCGCGGACTGCGTCGCGCTGCTGCGCGAGGCCGCACTGACCGCCATGCGGCGCTCGATCGACGCGGCCGATGTCACCGCCGAGGATGTCGCCAAAGCCCGCGAGAACGTCCGCCCGTCGCTGGACCCGGAACAGGTCGAATCATTGCGGGCGTTCTCCGAGAACCGATAGTCGAGTACCGCAGTACCTAGGTCCGCTGGTGTGTCAGCCGAAAGAATGACGGCATGCCACAGGACGCCACGATCACAGCTCCCCCGACGGGGCGGAACCTGTCCCCATTCGAATCGATCCATGCGGTGGTCTGTGAGACCACGGTGCTGACCCTGCGCATCGCCGGTCCACTGGACCTGACCGCGCTGGGCACCGCGTGGCGGTACGTCGTCGCCGAGAATCCGGTGTTGGGCGGTCGCATCGAGTTCGGCGCCGGCGGGCTCGACCTCGTGCTGGAACCTGCGGAGCCGGCGGCCATCGACACCGGGCGCGTCGACCCCACGCAGCACACCACCACACCGATCTCCTTCGGCCAACAGGTGGCGGCCTTGGATGTCACCCCGGCCGACGAGGGCGGACATTGGGTGAGCCTGCTGACCCACCACTCCATCGCGGACGGCATCCTGACCTACGGCTGGTACCTCACGCTGTGGCACCGCTATTCGCAGATCGTCTCCGGTGCAACGGTTCCGGTACCCGATCCGATACCGATCCCGGCCTCGCCCGAGGCGGTGCTGGCGCAACGCGGTGTCATCAAAACCGCGCGAAGCGGTGCGGAGCGACTCGACGACGTCATCGTTCATCCGTTCCGCGATCCGGTCGGCCGTCCACCCGGCGCCGATCCGTTCGCCCTGCACCGGGTCGTCACGGTGTTCACCGCCGAAGACACCGCGGCACTGCGCGCGTCGGCCCGCGCCCATAACGAGACCCTGCACGGGTTGATCTGCGGGGCAGTCCTTCTCGCCGAGCGGGAACTGCTCGAACCCGAGGGCGCGTTGTCGATCGGCCTGATCTCCCACGTCAACATCCGCAAGTGGCTCAAACCGCCCGCCGGGGACGGGGAGGGCACCAACCTGCTGGGCCATTCCTGTGCGCGGGTGGCTGTCGGGCTCAACGATGACCCCAGGACCGTCGGCGAGGAGGTCCTGCGACAACTGCACGCCGATCTCGATGAGGGTGTGGTGCAACAGACCTGCCTGCACATCCAGGAGACCATCGCGCGGTGGGCGGCCCACGACAATCTGGAACCCATCTCGGTGTCCAATGTGGGCGAGTTCGCCCCGTTACCGCTGCCCGAGGGCCTCACCGTGCAGGAGTTCCACATTCGCGGTAACGCGCAGTACGGCATCCTGGCGGGCGGCGGACCGCCCGAGAGCCTGCCACTGTCCACGGGCCGCCACCACGCCGTGTTCAGCTACGGCGGCCGGCTGCACATCCAGACCACGTATCCGGCAGCGGTGCTCACCGCCGAGCGTGCCCGAGAGTTCGCCGGCCGCATCGAAACTCATCTGTTGGCGATGCTGCGGGTCCGGTGACCGATATCGAGATCCCGGTCGCCCCGCACCGACTGCCGATCGTCGGTCACGCCCATCTGGTCGCGGGCGACCCCCGCCGGTTCCTGTTGTCGCTGGCCGACCTCGGGCCCGTCGTGCAGATCCGGCTCGGCATGCAGCCTTCCTACGTGCTGACCACACCGGAGCTCATCCGCGAGGTCAGTCTGGGTCGGGCCGGAAACTTTCATCGGGAGGCGCTGCGGGAGGCCATCAGCGACCTGGTCAGCGGGGCGACCAACGTCCTCAGTGGCGCCGAGCACGACCAGCGCAGGAGGATGATCGCCCCGGTCTTCCGGCAGAGCCGGCTCAGCGAGTACGCCGTCGCCGTCGCCGGCATCGCCGACGAATGGTCGGCTTCCCTCGCCGAGGGCGGATGCGCGGACTTCCGCTCACGGGTCCACGATCTGGTGACCCGGACTATGTTCGCGACCCTGTTCCGGTCGGACTCCGGCGGCGGCGAGATCGGGTTCATCCGGGATCGGATCCCGTGGTTGCTCGGCGAGGTCATCATCCGCGGAGCCCTGCCCACACCGGTCCGCCGACTGCGGATGCTCGCGAACCGGCGGTTCGTCCGGCAATCCGGGCAGGTGCGCGCGGCGCTGACGGCACTGATCGAACAACGCAGGCAGGACGCCGACCGCGGCGATATCCTCGCGGCGCTCCTGCAGCAGGTCGACCCGGAGACCGGCGCGGCACTCACAGCTGACGATCTGGTGGATGAACTGTTGCTCGCACTGGCGGCCGGTATCGGTTCGCAGTCCTCGATATTCGCCTGGGTCGTCTACGAAACCGTGCGCACACCGCAGATCGCCGAGCGCGTCTACGCCGAGCTCGACGCGGTCATCGGCTCCGGCCCGTTGCGCCCCGAACACGCCATGTCGTTACCGTACCTGCGCAACGTCCTGACCGAGACGCTGCGGGTGTGGGCCCCGTGGATCTCCCTGGTCACCTCCGATGGGCCCGTGCGCATCGGCGGGACGCAGTTCCCGGACAACACCAATATCCTGTTCAGCCCCTATCTGGTGCACCACCAGGATCGTTACTTCCCCGATGCCTCGACATTCGATCCGGACAGGTGGGACGGCGAGGTGGGCGACCGCCAAGCCATGATGCCGTTCGGTATGGGTCAACGGCACTGCCCCGGAAATCATTTCGCACTGCTGTCGGTGACGTTGCAGGCCGCCGCGCTGTTCTCCCGGTGGCGGGTCGAGTTACCGGAGGGCTTTCGGGTCAAGGTGCAGGGTAAGGATTTCGTACTGTCACCCGCGTCGCTGCCGGTGGCGCTCACCCGGCGCTAGCCGGCCGCCGTCTTCTCCGCGATATCGCAGACCAAGGGCACACCGTCGCCGGTCCGGCGCAGCGTGGCACCGAGAGCCGCTGCGCGCGAAACGGTTTCGTCGTCCAGCAGGGTGTCGATCGCACTGCTGAGGGTTTCGGCCTTGAGATGTCTGAACGGTACGTGCGCACCGACGCCGAGACGCTGGACCTGATGGCCCCACAACGGCTGGTCGAACGATACCGAACACACCAGGGTGGGCAGGCCGGCCCGCAGGCTCTCGAACAGGGTTCCGATGCCGCCGTGGTGGATGGCCGCACGGCAGTGCGGGAAGATCAGATCGTGGGCCAGCGCGTCCACGATCTTGACGTTGGACTTGGTGTGCAGGGACCGGCCGCCCAGGTCGGCGCCGCCCACGCTGATCAGTGCCCGCTGTCCGGTCCGGTCGCAGATCTGCTGGATCAGACCGATCACCGAGCCGAAATCCTGGATGGGCAGGCTGCCGAAACCGAAGAAGAGCGGCGGTGTTCCGGCCTGTGCCCACCGCACCACCTCGGTGTGCTCCTCGGCGAGTTCACCGATGGCCTCGCGCGCCGAACGGGGCAGCCACAGGAAGCCGACGAACGGCTTTGTCTCGCCCCACTCTTCGGCCAGTCCGGGCACCAGCGCCGAATCGTACATCTGCAACTCCGGCACGTTGCGCGCGGCGAGCCGGGACTCGGTGCTGGCCTTCGATATCGGGAGGTCCAGTTTGGTGCGCAGATTGTCGAGGTACTTGCCGAATACCGCGGTGCGTAGCCGTTCCAGCGCGGACCAGGCCCCCCGATTGACGACACCGGGCAGCGGCCAGTTGTGCGGTAGCGCGCCGGGTGGCGCGTACGAACTGTTCTTCCGGCTCGGATAGGTGTGCAGCGTGACGACCGGGATATCGCGCGCCTCGGCCAGGATCACCGACCGGTCCTCGCTGAAGGTGGTGCATACGATCATCTCAGCGTCGGCGGAGATGTCGATCAGTTCGTCGTCCATCCGGTCGGCGTAATCGGCCATCTGGCCCGACACCATCCGCATCAGCGTGAAGGAGTTGCCCGCGGCCAGTGCGCGTTGCCCCTCGGCAGAGGAGTACAGCGCGTGCACATCGGGACCGAACTGCCGCGCGCTGAGACCGGTCCTGGTGACGAAGTCGACGAAGTTGGGTGGCGCCCCGATGATCACGCTGTGGCCGCGTCGTTCCAGTTCGAGGCCGAGTGCGATCCCGGGCTGGACGTCGCCGCGGCTCCCGACAAGAGGTATGAGGATGCGCACGATGAACCCTTTCTGGCTGGAACGTCAGTGACCGGTGAGGCCCGTGACGATGATGCTGAGATAGAACACGATGACGAAAACCGTTGGCCAACTTCGTGGATGATCCACATCCCGGCCGGCCAGGAATATCCACGCCGATACACACGGCAGCACCACCACGGCCAGCGGCAACAGGGTGCCGGTCACCATGACCTCCAGCACCACCGCGAAGACACCGAAACCCCAGGCGGTGATCGCACTCGCCGTGGCGCCCAACACCTGCGAATAGGAGTGCGGGTCGGCGCCGGCGGCCCGGGATGTCTTCCTGCCGAACTCCACATGCAGGAAGGCACAGGTGAACACGACCGGTACGGCCAGCGCCCGCGCATCCAGCCCCGGTTGGCCGGCCATGATGAAACCGGTGACCAGGAACTGCGCGGGCACGACGACCGCGAGCCCTGCCAGTGGGTTGTCCCGTATGCGCGGCACCCGAGATTCGGTCCACCACAGCACGAGTCCGTATCCCAGGGCGGCCGCCAGGATCACCGCGGCCGGGACCGACACCAGCGCGGCCAGCAGCAGGGCCGTCCCGGCCGCAGGCCACATCGCCCGCTGTAGTTCCCGACCGGTGATCCGGCCCTGCACCAGCGGACGGGACGGATTGTGCACCCGGTCGTAGTCGAGGTCCTTCTGGTCATCGACCATCCGAAGGAACGCGCCTGCCGCGATGAGCGCCGCCGCCTTCAGCGCGGTATCCCAGGTGGGCCGCCACGGACCCGCGTCACTCAGGACCGCCGTCATGCTCTCGACGGCCAGGACCCACAGCGTCAGGTAGACCGGATAGACCGGCAGGTAGCGCTCGGCCAGGTAGGCGCCGACACCGATACTGCGCTGCGAAACCGTCATTCGGCGGCGAAGGTCAGATCGACGGTGGCCCTGGTCTGCCCGGACTGGGTGACCGATCCCCGGAAGGACAGGCTCTCGTCGGCGGCCTGCGTCACCACCGCTGTGCTGGGGGCGTCCATCTCGGTGAAAGACTGGTAGTCACAGCGCAGCCAGTCCGGGACGGTGACGGTCGCGCCCGTCGGCCCCATCACCGCGAGTGACAGTTGGCGGCACGCCTCGATGATCAGGCCGCCGGGCAGGTGATCCAGGGGATGGTCGAAGATCGCCGGATGGTCCAGGTCGACCAGGATGGGCGCACTGGCGCTGTCGGCACCGACCACAGGATCGCCGATCACCACATTCTCCGGGCAGGTGCGGCCCACGCGTGCCGGATCGGCGGATGCGCTCTGAGGTCCGGGATCCCAGCTCGCTCCCGCGCGGAAGCTCGCCCACCTGCTCGCCGCCATCCAGCCGAACCCACCGGACATTTCCATCACCTTGGTGCCGTCACGGCTCGCGACCGCCGTGACGTCCAGGCCCTGTACCGGACCGTCCTCGCCGCGGCGGAATTCCTTGCGCACCACGATGCCGATCTCCAGATCGAGCGCCTTGGGACCGCGGGCCAGCGCGGCGACGTCGACGACGGACAGCTCGTAGTACCGCACCGTGTGCCGGGCATCCATCGGTACGTCGTAGAACGAATGGCTGGCCGCGATGCAGGCCTGCCGGAATGCCTCCAACACCAGTAGCGGGTCATGGTAGGCCCGCTGCGCGCCGACCGTGTCGGTGTGGAAGTGGTGTTGCCGCGGCAGCTGGGCGTGGCAGATCCACGATGTGCGCTCCCCGGCGATCGAGGTCACCAGCACCTCACTGATGGCGCCCTTGTGCACGAGTTCGCGGGCCACGGTGTGGGAGTGGTTGGACGAGTTCATCATTCACCTCTGTTCTGACGGTCGGTGCATGGGGAGGTACGCCGACTCCAGGACGAGCCGGTACCAGGGTTCCAGCGGACGTCCGGACCGGTCTGCGGTCTCGATGGCGGTCATCCAATCCGGTCCGGTCTGCGGCCGTGACCGCACTCCGGCCGCATCCAGCTGTGACCATGCCGCCTCATGAACGTCGGCGAGCGCGCCGCTGCGCCGCTCGACCCCGGCCTCGATCTGCTGTGCCAGCCGGGCCGACTCGCGGGCCCTGTCGGCACCTTCGGCGCAGCCGGAGATGACCTCGCAGAGCACCGGGTCGGCGAAATAGATGCTCAGTTCGCGCAGCACGTCATCCGGGTCATCCGGGGAGTGCACCTGGTTGAGCAGATACGTTCCCGAGGACAACGCGTACCGCAGCTGACCGGGTACCCGCAGCGCCGGATCGGCCGGTCCCTTGTCGGCGGTCAGCCGTACCGACACCGGCACGGTGTCATCGGGATGGGTGACGATCAGCACCAGCGACGGCGATATCCGGGCGAGCTGATCGGCGAGCCTGCGGCGTTGCGCGGTGGCGCGGTGCCAGTTGAAATACCAGAGTGCACGCAGGTGCAGATGGGTCAGCGCCACGGCATGGGCCCCGACGATGCGGTAGCGGTTGTCGGTCAGCCACGACACCGCCCGGCCCATTCCCCCGGTGACCGCGGCATCCGGCTTCAGCAGCAATACCGCTGTCCGGTGCGAGAAATGAAGCGCATCGAGCTCGAGGTGAGCCAGTGCATCCCGGGTCTCCAGGTGATAGATGTCGGTGACGGTCATGCGTGGCTCCGCTCTCGGTGGAAGGTGTCCAGCACTTCGGCGACCGAGGGTTCCGGCCTGCCCAGATAGCCGGTGTGCAGGCATGAGTCGAGAATTCTGCGCAGATACCCCGCACCGGACGGCGGTGGTGTGACACCGAGACGGTCACGGGTGTTGGCACTGTCGAAGTCCGGTTGACGGGTGAGGTAGCTCGCGTAGAGACTGCCGACCTTGCGGTAGTAGCCGGCCTCGATCTGATCGAGATCGTCCACACTGAAGGCGCTCGGCGGGACGAAATCGGCCACCCGGAAGGACGGGTACTCGGCCAGCACATCCGAGATCAGTTGCAGTGATACCGATCCGGCACCCACCGCATGGAACGTGTAGCCGAGGTTCTCGGAGATCCGCTCGCAGGCCGCGGTGATGACGTCAGTGACATGGTTGACGGGAGAGAGCGCCAGGGTCGCACCGTAGTGGCCCGGCAGGGTCCGCAGTTTGCCTTCGACGATCAGCTTGAGCACCTGGTAGATGTGCTTGTGCTCGCGACTACGCCCGGTGCGGGTCTCACCGGAGACGATGCCCGGACGCACGACCGCCCATCGCAGACCCGAATCGCGTACCAGGTGTTCGGCACGGAACTTGCTGCGCTCGTAGTTGTTTCCGAACCGCTGACCCACGTCCAGGTGATCTTCGCCGAACACCCCGTTGTGTTCCCCACACACGTAGGCGGTGCTCATGTACAGGAAATTGCAGTCCAAGCGCCGGGCCAGCGCCAGTGCGTTGGCTGTGCCCTCGATATTCAGTTCGCGGTAGCGGTTTTCGGGGAGCCCGAAATCGGTGACGGCTGCGCTGTGCACGATCAGGTCGACGTGTCCGGCGAGATCGCTGACGGTATCGGCGTCCAGGCCGAGGTCCGGGGATCGCACATCGCCGCGCACCAGGCGGGCCGGCCGCACCGATCGACCGTTGTTGGAGCGGATGTCGGAGGTGTTGTGTACCAGCGCAGTTACGGCGTGCCCGCGGCCGACCAACCGGGCGACCGCATCCGCGCCGACATGGCCGGCGGCGCCGGTGACCAGGATGCTCATGACAGGTCCCGCTGTCGGCGGACCAGATCCACCAGATCGCCGACGGTCGCGATACCGGCCAGCGTCTGCTGATTCAGCGGCCGCAGGGCAAAGGCCCGCTCCACGGCGATGGACAGTTCCAGCAGCCGCAGCGAGGTGTACCCGAAGTCGGCGATCAGCGCACTGCGCAGGCCGGGTTCGCCTGGTGCATCGGGTGCCATCGCGGTCACCAGGGTCAGCACGTCGTGCTCGGTCGTGGTCATGGTTGCTCCGGTTCTGCCGCTCGGGCCGACGGCTGTGCGCCGCCGCTGGCCAGAAGGTCTCTGGCCTCGTCGAGTTCGACATAGGCATCCAGGTAGCCGCCCATCCGCAGCCACTGATAGCCGTATCTGAGGGTTTCCTGCCACTGGGCCCGTGAGGTGAACGATGCCGGGAACAGCTCGCCGCCGGTCACCGCCTGCACCTCGGCGACGAACTGGTCGAGTTCATCGCGAACCCGCACTGCCCGGTCGTGGTCGTCGACCGTGAGTGCCGCGAGCCTGCGTGCCTCGGCGGCCAGCTGCGGGTGCTCGGGGATCAGCGTGTCCAGGCCGTGCAGCAGTACTGGATCACCGGGAAGCGGTGTGACACCCCAGGCGCTGGCCAGGATCCGGACCGCCATGATCACGATGCGGCGCCCGCATAGCGCCGTCACCTGCCACTGGCCGTCCTTGACCGCGCCGTCGTAATCCTCCCTGGCGTTCTCCAGCACCATGTTGGCCAGGATCAGCGCGTTGGCGGCTTCGGCGAATTCCTTCGCCCTCAGCGGTGATCGGGCGACCGGACCGTCGACCGGTGCGCCGTTGATGGTGATCACCGGACGGCGGGTGGACGGCGGCGGGCACAGCGCGCGGCTGGGATCGCACATCGCGGCGACCGGTGTGATGACACCGGCGCCCCGCCAGGCCAGCGCGATCAGGCCGAGCCGGGCGAACAACCGCAGGTGCTCCCCCGATGCCCCGGTATCGGCAAGGGTCTGCCCGAAGACGACCTGCCGCCAGGACCGTGCGCACTCAGGTGACAGCACGAACAGGTCGGCCTTGTCGCGGACCACGTGGATGGTGGACCGGATGGGCCAGGTGGTCACCGCCGGTACGCGCCGCAAGATCACGTTGGTCGGGTTCAGGCTGATGGCCGGGCCGCCGAGGCGCACCGTCAGATCCAGCGCCGCCGCGACGGTCATCTCCCGGTCCAGTTGTTCGTAATCATCGAGCAGCGCCGCCGTCTGCCGATCCGTGTGCCTGCGCAACCGGTCGATCTGCAGCGGCAGCCACTTGATCTCCAGGTACGTCTCGCCGCGGCGCGCGAGGAAGGCTTTCATGCTCTGGGCCAGTCCCTCTCGCGCCCAGCCGGCCGCCTCGCCGGGGTGGCCGAGCAGTTCCAGCGCCGCGGACTGGCGCAGGCACTGGTCGGCGCGGCGCTGCCACCAGCCGGCCAGCAGCTCGGTCAGCTCCGCATGGGACACGATGCCGCGTAGCTCGCCGTAGCCGGGGCCGATCCGCAACACGGTGCCGCGCAGGAACCGTTGCACCCGGTTCAGGGTGTCCTCGGTGACCCCGCGTCGGCTGCCGGTGTCGAGAGCATGCCGGATGCGGTGCAGCCGTTTGGCCACCTGGGCGTGGGATTGGGCCCGGATCTCCACCCGGTGACCGTCGATGAACAGCACCGTCGGCATCACCGCCTGCGTATCGGTCCCCGGGATCAACAGCAGCAGATCGATATCGGAACCGGCGTTGCCGAAACCCTCGGCCAGTGAGCCCTCGAAATGCACTGTCGCGTCATCGGGTATGACGGCGAGCTCTCGGGCCTTCTCGAACAGGGTGCGCACCCTGCCGACTGACAACAGTTCGGCGCCGACGAGCGCACCCGTGCGCCACTGCTGCCACATGTGCGCACGCCGCGGCTTGCCGCTGGAGGTGCGGGCCAGGGCCCCGCGGGGCACCCCGATGAACCACATCGGGGTGTCCTCGCCGACCGATGCGATCAGGGCGGCCCGCAGGTCGCCGAGGTCGGCGACGGATGGCTCGGCGGGCCTTTCCACGAACACGGCCACCCCCGGTGCGCCGCCCTCGTTGACCGCAGCGGAGATCACCCGGTTCGGCGTCGTTCGCAGCGCGGCCGCCGCCGTGGCATCGATATCCTCGGCGAAGATGCTGCGCCCGTTGACCTTCAGACTCGTCCCCATCCGGCCGAGCACGTAGAGCTGTCCTTCGAGCAGGAATCCGGCGTCCCCGGTGTACAACTCGCCGTCGACGCCGGAGGTGACCGACTCCCCGGCCAGCACGATCTCGCCGAGGGTGCCGTCGGCCGTGGCGTCGGCGATGCGCACATGGTGCCCGGGTGCCGGAACGCCCACCGACACCACCCCGTCCGGGCACACCACGGTTCCCAGACAGCCCTGCACCTGCTCGAGGACGCGCACCGGCCGCCCGTGCTCCAAGACGGCTCTGTCGATCTGGACCAGCCGGTGCGGATGGCCGAGTCGGTGCGCCGTGGCGATGAGTGTCGATTCGGCCAGCCCGTAGCACGGGAGGAAGGCGGTCGGCGAAAAGCCCTGAGCGGCCGTCAGTTCGGTGAACTCGCTGAGGTGTTCGGGGTTGATGGGCTCGGCCCCGATCACCACGGTGCGCAGCGTCGAGAGGTCGATATCGCCGATGTCCTGCGGGGTCAGCCGACGACCGGCGTAGGCCAGCCCGAATGGCGGTGACACCGTGTGCCGGGCAATCGCCGCCGCGCGCAGCCAGCGGGCCGGATCGCGGAGGAACTGATCGGGCCGCATCAGGTACAGATCGCGTTGACGCGTGATGGCCTGGAACATCGCCCCGATCAACCCCATATCGTGATGGAGCGGTAGCCACGATGCGGTGGCGTCGTCGGCGGTGAATTGGCATGCGGTGTCGATGGCGTCCAGATTGGCGGCCAGGTTGGCCCAGCTGACGCGCACCGCCCTCGGCGCTCTCGTCGAACCGGATGTCATCTGCAACAACACATTCGGGCCGGGAGCACCGAGGTCGATCAGTCCCGCATGGCCGGGCACAGCGTCCAGCACGATCTGTCGGAGATCGGGTCCGGCCTGCGTCAGCAGCTCGGCGAACTCCGGCGTGGTGACCACGGTGCGCGCCCCCGAACACCTCAGCACACCCCGCAGCTGCCGCAGGTACAGCTCCGGGTCCTGGAACAACCTCGGTGCGACGGGGGTGAGCGCCGCCCCCGCGGCCGGCACCGCGAACATCGCCGCCAGGCACAGTGCCGATGTCGGCATGAGCACGGCCACGGTGTCCCCGGATCGGACGCCACGCGCCACGAGCAGACCCGCGATCCGCCGGGCCGCATCGGCCAGGGTGGCATAGGAGAGGTGATCCCAGCCGCCATCGTCATCGGCCAGATGCACACCGGCGCCGGCGTCAGGGTCGTCGAGCCAGCCGCGGATCCTGTCGACATCGCATTCACGCATCGGTGTTGTCCTCCAGCAGAACGACAGCGCCGGTGGCCCCGTCGACCCGGACGGTCATGCCGGTGCGGATCGCGTCGGTCAGTCCGTCGATCTGCACGACGGTCGGCACCCCCAGTTCGCGGGCGATGATGGCGACGTGTGTCAGTGGTGAGGCACGCTCGATGAGCAGGGCGGAGGCGAAGGGCAGTGCGGCCACCCAGCCCGGGTCGGTGCGGTAGGCCACCAGGACGCCGCTGGAGAAATCCTCCGGTCGCTCGACCACGACGGCCCGTCCGGTGACCACGCCGGGGCTCGACGGCGTGCCTTGGAGCACCGTTCCGGTGGCGGCCTGCGCCGTATCACCGCTGCGCCGCCAGCCCGCCGCCGCGAATTCCTCTGGCGTATAAGCCGATCCGGTGGTGCTGAATCGTGGCGGTGCCCGGAAGGTCCGGTAGTCCCCGTCCAGGCTCCTGCGGCGGGTGATGGCCTCGCGGGCCGCCCCGGGCGTCACCGTGCCGTCATAGAGTCCGAACAACTCGTCCCGGCGAAGCAGGAAGACCTCTTCGGGGTGCACGATCAGTTCGCGTCTCTGGAGATCGCGGGCCATCACCGCGATGAGCGATTTCAGGATGCCGAAACCCTGGGTGCGGGCGAATCTCAGCTTCTCGCGGTGGGTCGCCGCACGCTGGATCTTGGCGCGCACGGCATCGAAGAGCTTGCGGCGCAGGCCGCTCAGATGTGCGTCGAGGTAGATCTGCGCGGCGTCGTTGGGCCGTTCGGTCTCGACCGGGGAGGCCATCCGCAACATGTGGAAGATGCCCGAGGGGTCCTGGCGCAGATCCGGTGCCTCGAGCTTCAGTTCGTCGAGGCACCGGTAGCCGAACCGGTCGATGTACTCGTCGACCTTGTCCCGCAACTCCTGCCAGTGCGCACCGCCTTCGGCTTCGGTCAGCTGCACGTATGCCGTTGCCGGATCGGCTGATTCGATGAAGGTCCACAGCTGTGGGTGGCTGTGTGCGAAGGCCGCGATATCGGAGAGGGCCCTCGCCGGTTCGATCGACACCACATCGGCGCCGGGGTTGACCACCGCGAATCCGAACCATTCCGGGGCGTGGGGTAGGAACACCTTGGTCATCGCCGCGAGCATTCCCACCGAGGTCAGCAGGACGGCATCCAGGACCATCATCGGCCCCCAGATATCGGCGACCTCGTCATGGATCCGGCGGAACATCCGGTGGGCCTGTGCCCCGTCGAGGCCGGAGACGTCCCGCAGTCCATGGCGCGCAATGAAATTCTCGAACTGCGTGTCGAAATCTTCGACCAGCGCGTCGAGGGCACGGAAGCGCTGGGCGTAGGTGAAGGTGGTGCGCGCGCGGTGCCACAGACCGGCCACCGGGCTGCTGAAGGCGAAGGGCTGCAGCGTCCGTGCCGTCGCGGTGTCGAGCGGTTCACCGACACCGAGGGCAACTTCCAGCACCCGACGGTTCAGCGGGTATCCGGGCGCGATGCCCACCATGCGGTACCAGTGCAGCAGGTTGTAGTAGACGTGGCCGTTGAACTGGCCCAGCATCACTGGTAACCACGCCTCCATCTGCGCAAGCTGTGCCGGCGCCACCCCCAGACTGCGGGCGTACACCCGATAGACGTCGGCGTACAGTGCGCGCGCGGTGCTGAATGTCAGCGGTGAGGTGACGCCCGCGAAGCT
>JBPPMV010000236.1:0-6380 GCA_051306235.1 Mycobacterium sp.
CGACAGCGAGGGAGCCGATGACCGACCGATCGTCAGACTCCGCCGATACGCGCCGAATTCAGATTTTGAAGACTGCCAACGACGTGATCGCCGAATCCGGGCTGCGGACCTCGCTGCAGCAGATCGCGGAAGCCGCCGGCATCCTCGCGGGCAGCCTCTATCACCATTTCGAATCCAAGGAAGCCATCCTCGCCGAGCTGACCCGTCGCTTTCACACCGCCCTGGACCTCATCGGCGAGCAGGCGCTCAGTGGCCTCGATGCTCGGGACCCGGGTCCGATCGAAGACCAGATCATCGGCCTCGGGTGCGCCATCGCCCGATGCGCGGTGGCGCACCGGGCCGCGCTGCAGATGTCGTTCTACGAGGGTCCCAGCTCGGACCCCGAACTGATCGAACTGACGAAGCGTCGCCCGGAGGGCATCCAGTCCGCAATGCTGCAGTTGCTGCGGGCCGGGCGGTGGAACGGCTATATCAGGCCCGATATGGACCTGCCGACGATGGCCGATCGCATCTGTCAAAGCATGCTGCATGTCGGGCTGGACGTCATCAGGCACAAGGGCACCAGCGATCAGGTGGCTACCTTGCTGTGCCGCATTCATCTACACGGGTTGGCAAGTCATGAGCTCACTGACGTGCAGCTGGACCGATCGGCGGCGTTCGCCGCTGCCGACGGGGTGGTGAAGAGCTGGTCGGAGAACACCGAGCCCGCCGGCAGTGACAAGGCGGCGCATGTGCGTGCCGTCGCGCGCGGAGAGTTCGGTAGGCGCGGCTACGAGATGACGACCATTCGCGATATCGCCTCCGCCGCCGGCATGGGGACCGGCACCGTCTACCGGATCATCGGGTCGAAAGACGAGTTGCTGATGTCGATCATGATGGCATTCGGCCACAAGGTGGGCGGCGGTTGGAGTGAAGTGCTGCGGTCGGCTTCCACCCCGCTGGAGAAGCTGGATGCGTTGAGCTGGCTAAATATCAACGCTCTGGACCAGTTTCCGGACGAGTTCCGCATCCAACTTGCGTGGATGCGGCAGTCTCCACCCGATGTCGCCGACCCCGGGTGGTCGTTCTCGACACGCGTCCGGCAGATGAAGACGATGCTCTCCGAAGGTATCCGGTCCGGAGAGATCCGGGTGGACAGCTCGAATGCTGAGTTACTGGCGCGCGGTGTTATTGGCGTCCAATGGATTCCGGAGAACATTCTGCGCGAGCTGGGCACCGACCGTGCGCTGGCACACTCGCGCGATACCGTGATTCGCGGTATCGCGATACGCGTCTGATCACCGTTTTGGTCAACCGCAACGATATTCGCTCCTTCGGTGATCTGTTGATACCGCGGGTGCCGCTTCGCTGGGCGGTCTCGTCAGCCCTGCAAGCCCGCACCGAGTGAGCACGGCTTCAGATCCTGCCGGGTTTCATACTCGGCGACCGGTTCCGGACAGGTAGGTTCTGCAGGTATGACCACAGGTGGATACGACCAGCAACCAGGCATCTACACAGCATCCGGCGGACAACCCGGCGCGCTCGTGCCCCGTTTCATCGCCCGCATCATCGACGGCGTCCTCGTCGGGATCGTCTCGTTCGTGTTGGTGTTCGTCACCGACACGGTGTCCAACATCCTGGTGACCGGCCTGTTCACCGGCCTGCTGAGCTTCATCTACTACGTCGCCTTCGAGGTCACCCAGGGATGGACGCCGGGTAAGAAGATGCTGGGCCTGAGCGTCCACGGCCCCGGCGGCGCACCGAAGCCGACGCTTGCGCAGTCGGCCGTCCGGAACGCCTTCACGTTGTTGCCCATCATCCCGTTCGTCGGCGGCCTGCTCGGCGTCATCGCCATCCTCGTCATCGCGGTGACCATCAACGGCAGCCCCACCAAGCAAGGCAAGCACGACGAACTGGCCGGCGGCACCCAGGTCCTCAAGGCCTGAGCCCTCCGACCCGAAAGTCCCCGAATCCGTGATGGATTCGGGGACTTTCGCGGTTGTGCGCCCAGATGAACAGATCGAGCGCCGGCTGAAACGCCGAGCACCACGATTTGTGCGGTCATCTCGGCTACCGCCTCCCTGTATCTGACCTCACAACGGCATCAATGGTCTGATGATTGCAAGCGAATCACAGAAAGGTCTGTTCTTACGCTGCTCGGTGCAGCTATGGCAGGATGTATCGGTGGGGTTCACGCCTAATCTCAGCGCATTGCACGAGAACGTGCTGACCGCGCTCGGCACCGCTGTGGTCTCGGGTGAATATCCTCCCGGCCAGGTGATAAACCTCGAACGCGTCAGCGTCGATCACGGGGTGTCCCGCAGTGTCGCCCGGGAAGCGGTCCGTGTCCTCGAATCGATGGGCATGGTGGCATCCCGGCGCCGGGTGGGTATCACCATTCAGCCCTCGGAGCACTGGAATGTGTTCGATCCCAGGCTGATTCGCTGGCGTTTGGAATCCGGGGATCGGGCCGCACAGCTGCTCTCGCTGTCCGAATTGCGTCGTGGGTTCGAACCCGCCGCCGCCGCGTTGGCCGCCAAGCGCGCCGATCCGCATCAGTGCCGCATCATGGCCGCTGCGGTCTCGGACATGGTGATGCACGGGCGTGTCGGTGATCTGGAGTCGTACCTGCAGGCGGACAAGGTCTTTCACCGGGCTCTGCTGGAGGCCAGCGGTAACGAGATGTTCCGCGCGCTCAACGCGGTGGTGGCCGAGGTGCTGACCGGCCGTACCCATCACGGCATGATGCCCGCCGCGCCGAATCCGACGGCCATCGCGTTGCACGATGAGGTGGCGCGCGCCATCCGGCTGCGAGATGCGCCCGGTGCCGAGCGGGCCATGCGCGCCATCATCGACGAGGCAGCGGAGGCTGTTGCCGACGACGCCGGATGATTGACTGTCGGTATGAGCAGACCAACGACCCTCGCCCGTCGCCTGTTCGATCGACTCGAGCCGGTACATGCGGTCACCTACTTCGCGCCGGAGGCGCGGGCGGCCCTCGACGAGCTCGGGTACCGCGGATTCTGGATGGGTATTTCGCCGCGCGTTCGGCCCCGCTGGGTCCGGTGGCGCCGGAGGTGGTGGCATCGCTGTTCTTCAACTTCGCCCCGTGGCGGATCGCCAAGGCATTGCCCGCGGCGTGGGAGATCGCCTCCCCGGCAGCGGCCTTACAGGTTCGCCAGGACACCGCGGTAGCCGCTTTGCGTCGCTACGGGTGTACCGACACCGATGCCCTGGGTACGGCCGCGGCGTTGCTGGCCAAGGCTGCGCGCGCGGCACCGTTCGACGGCCGGGCGCTGTTCGCGGCCAACCTGGCGCTGCCTTGGCCCGACGAACCACTGGCCCAGCTGTGGCACGCCACCACGCTGCTGCGGGAACAGCGCGGCGACGGACATGTCGCCGCACTCAACGTCTTCGGTATCAGCGGGCGCCAGTCCAATGTCCTGCACGCAGCCGCCGACCGGGTACCCCGGGAGATGATCATGCGCAGCCGCGACTACGACGAGGATGAGTGGCAACGCCATGTCGATGAGCTCGCCGGACGTGGCCTGCTCGACAGCGCCGGCGTGCTCACCCCGGCCGGATCCGATCTCAAGGCTCAGATCGAGGAGACCACCGATCGGCTGGCGCTCTCGGTGTTCGATGTGCTCGATGACGCGGAGCTGGCCGCCCTGTTCGGCGCGCTGACGCCGCTGACCCGGCTGGTGGTCGCGGCGGGCGACGTGCCCGCGGCCACCCCAATGGGACTGGATCGCAGCGACCTCGCCAACGATGTTCTCTGACAACACGACTCAGTTTCGGCACCAATCAAATTCAGCGGGGTGCGTACATGATCAGGCCCACGCCGATCAGGCAGACCAGCGCGCCCGATATGTCCCAGCGGTCGGGCCGGAACCCGTCGGCGACCATGCCCCAGATCAGTGATCCGGCCACGAATACCCCGCCGTAGGCGGCAAGCACCCTGCCGAAGTTCGCGTCCGGTTGGAACGCGGCCACGAAACCGTACGCGCCGAGTGCGATGACGCCCGCGCCCACCCAGAGCCAGCCCCGGTGTTCGCGAATGCCCTGCCACACCAGCCAGGCCCCGCCGATCTCCAGGACTGCGGCGAGCACGAACAGCACCATCGATTTGAGCACCATCACGCCCACAAGCTTGGTGGTGAACGTGCGTGAAATCGGGTAGGTGGGCGGCGTGTCCCCCGCAGACACGCACGCTCGCGGCTCTGGGGGTGGGGTTGCTAGGTGAGCGGGCTACGGTTCCATTCCAGCCAGCCGACCCCGGTGCGGCCGTCGGCGGTGGTGACCGTCGCCCAGGCGCGCGGGAACTGGCTGACCCGCCCGTCATCGGAGGTGAGCAGCACCGGTGCGTGCCCGCGGATCTCGGTGGCCACCTCGACATTGACCGGTGCCAGCGACAGCGATGTCGACACCGGTAAACCGTTGTCGCCGAAAGCTTTGTCGGCGGTGACCGCGGTGAGTTCCACCAGCGGTTTGCCCTCCTGCTGGAGGTATCCGATACCGATCGGCGACATACCAGGAACGCGCAGGTCCACCCCGTGCAGGTGGGTGCCGTCATCGAGGTGCACTGCACTCCACACCCAGTCCATCCCCCACCAGTCCCGCACACCCCAGGAATGGTCGCGCTGGCCGGGGACACTGCTGAGTGGATACTGGTGCCCGTCGACGGTCGCGGTCCCCGATACGGTGCAGGCGATCTCATAGCGCGGCGTGATCCGGTACAGGTAGGGCGTGCTGACCGAGGTGAACTCCAGATCCAGGCCGACCTCGACGGGCCGACCCGCCTCGCCGCGCAGCAGGCCGGACGGATCGTCATAGGCCTCACCGCGGGCCTGCAGCGTCACCCGGTACCGCTGCAGCGGCACGGTCGCGGACAGGCCCAGGTCGATATCGTCGGTACAAACCCTGGCCGGGTCGGCAGGCAGCGCGGCGTTCAGGTCGTTGACCGCCACCGTGGGCATACCGGGGCCGCACAGGAACGCGTTGATCCAGGACCGATTCTGGTTCGGGATCAATCCCAACCGCACCCACCCGCCGAGACCCTGTGCGGCGTCGACGAAATCGAAGTACCAGCTCTCACTCCAGAGCGCCTCGTCGGTGTGTGCGTGCGGTCCCTCATCGGCGCCGCTCGGCGTCAACGGTTCGGGCACCGCGCTCGGCGGCAACACCGCGAGCGCATCGGTATCCAGGACGTGCGCGCAGTGCCGCGCGAGCATCGTCATGAACATCTCGTCGCCGCGTTCGGTCTGGGCGACGAGCATGGAGGACACGATCGCCATCATCACCCCGAAGAAGCTCTGCCGGCGCACCCCGGCCCGGACATCGTCGAGCGACAGGGGTGAGCCCGCGCCGAGCGCCTGGTGATAGGTGGCCAGCAGCGCGTCGTAGTGTGCGCGGCGCACCTCGTCGGGCAGCGCGCAACCGATGAAGTACGCGACATCGGTGAACGCGGGTCCCCGGGTGACGGTCTGCCAATCCACCACCGTCAGCGCACGGTCTGCACCGGCCTCGCCGAACAGCATGTTGTCCAGGCGGTAATCGCCGTGCACCAGTCCCTGCGGCGCGGCGGCCTCCCCCGCCAGGTACCCGTCGAAGGCCTCGACGAGCCGCTCGCACACCAGCCGGTGCTCCGGGGCGATCCGATCACCGAACCGTTCGGCGAACCCGGCCCACAGTCCGGCCAGCAGCGCCTGGCTGACCGGCGCTTCCCGGTTCAGCCAGTCCGCCTGCGCCAACGCATCGTCGCCGAGCAACGGACCGTGCACCCGGCCCAGCTGCGCCATCGCCAGATTCGCCTGTTCCGTTGTTGCCCCGCGGATCTCGTCACCGACGACGGCCGGCGCCGCGTCACCGAGCAGCAGGTCGAACGCCCCGGTCTCGGCGTCATAGGCGTGGTGATGACACGGCGCAAAGGGCCCGTCGACGGTGGGTGCGATCTCGGCGTAGAACCGCACCTCGCGCTCGTAGAGACCCAGCGCGAGGCCGGTCTGGCGGCTGTTCGGGTCGGCGGCGGCGACCTTGAGCACCACGGTGGCCGGGCCGGTGTCCCCGTCGGCGTAGGTCAGGGTGACGCGGTAGCACTCGCTCATCGGCCCGGTGCCGATGCGCTCGAACTCGTGTCTGGTGACGGTGCCGGCGCCCAGCACGGCGGTCAGCCATTCGTCGGTCAGATCGGTGGGGCGCTCGATGAGTTCAAGGGTCACGGATGTGAACCTAGCAGTGGCACCGATCACATATGACAGGTGTCAACTCTTATGGCATTCGGCGGGACTCGCCGCCACATCGAGGGCCGGGTTGCGGTCGAAGAAGCCGAACGGTTTCAGCCAGAACGACACCACGTCCACCGGCATCACCGGCCAGTCCTCGGGCCGGGTGATGTGGTG
>JBPPMV010000237.1:0-2215 GCA_051306235.1 Mycobacterium sp.
TACCTGCTGCTGCTGGGCGGCTTTTATCTGGCCACCGGCCTGACCGGCATGCTGCTGCTGATGCTGGTGTCGGCCATGGGCCTGTTCATCCTGGAAATCTTCAGCTACATCCAGCACTACGGCCTGCTGCGTGAGCCAGGCACGCCAATCGAGGATCGCCACGCCTGGAACCACCTCACGCCGCTGGGCCGGGCGCTGACCTTCGAGATCGTGACCCACTCGCAGCATCACGTCGACCCGGACCGTCCCTACTGGCGCCTGACGCCCCGCCCCAATGCCCCGCAAATGCCCAGCGCCGTGACCTGCTTCGTGCTGGCGCTCATTCCCCCGCTGTGGGAACGGCTGATCGGCCGCCCCCTGCTGGAACACTGGGACACCCACCATGCCAGCGCCCGCGAACGTGAACTGGCCATTGCCGCCAACCGCGCCGCCGGCTGGCCGCAGTGGCTCGGCAACGGCGCAGCCGCCGTGCCGGCCTGAACACTAAAAGTACAAACCCGACCCGAGGAGGACGTCCGTGAAAATCGAGACCATCAACACCTGGATCGACGACCGTATCGGCGAGGGCGTGTTCGACGTCAATCGGGATGTGTACCTGAACCCCGAGCTGTTCGAACTGGAGATGAAGCATATCTTCGAGGCGAGCTGGCTGTATCTGTGTCACGAGAGCCAGATCCCGAACGCCGGGGATTTCTTCGCCACGCACATGGGCCGCCAGCCGGTCATCATCGTGCGCGGCAAGGATGGCCAGGTGCGCGGCTTCGTGAATGCCTGCGCGCACCGCGGCGCCACCCTGTGCCGCACCCGCAAAGGCAACCAGCAGTTCTTTACCTGCCCCTATCACGGCTGGGTCTACGACACCGCCGGCAAGAACGTCGACATCAAGGACCACGCCAGCGGCGCCTATCCGGCCGCCTTCGAGGCGCAATCGCACGATCTGACTGCCATCCCGAAGCTGGAGTCCTACCGCGGCTTCGTGTTCGGCTCGCTGAGCGCCGAGGTGCCGACGCTCGCCGAGCACCTTGGGGCGGCGATGCCGTTCATTGATCTGATGGCCGACCAGTCGCCGCAGGGGTTGGAAGTGCTGCGCGGCTCATCCACGTACACCTACAACTCCAACTGGAAGCTGCAAGCCGAGAACGGCGTCGACGGCTATCACGTCACCAGCGTGCATGCCAATTACGTGGCCATGGTCCAGCGGCGCATGGCGATGGGCAAGGAAGACAAGGTCAAGGCCATCGTCGGCGGCGGCGACATCACCAAGATGATCAGCGGTGTGTACGACCTTGGCATGGGCCATTCGCTCCTGTGGGGCGAAGTGCCGGGCGCCAACGACCGCCCGCTGGCGCAGCGCCGGGCCGAGATCGAACAGCGCCTGGGGCCGGTCACCGCCCACTGGATGATCAACTGCAGCCGCAATCTGGGCCTGTTTCCGAACGTGTTCCTGATGGACCAGACCTCGACCCAGATTCGTGTGTTCCGGCCGCTGGCGATCGACAAGACCGAGGTCACCATCTTCTGTATCGCGCCCAAGGGTGAGAGTGCCTCGGCGCGCACACGCCGCGTGCGCCAGTACGAGGATTTCTTCAATGCCACTGGCATGGCCACGCCCGACGACCTGAGCGAGTTCGAAGCCTGCCAGGCTGGCAACCAGGGCCTGGCCGGCACCGTGCAGCACCTGGATCGGGGTCTGGAGCGGGTCATCCAGGGTGCCGATGACGCTGCCCGCAGCATCGGTTCGGAACCCCACACGGCTGGCCCGAACTGGGCCGACGAGAACATCTTCCACAGCTTTTACCGGCGCTGGCAGCAGTTGCTGACCGGTCAGCGCTAAGGCGCTCCTTCCCGCCGCCCGTCCCCACCGGAGGTTCCCCATGAACAAGCCCGTCGAAGCCCATTCCTTCCTTGACCCGCGCGAGCTGGTGGTCGACCAGCCGCACGACGGCACCTTCCTCGTCAGCCGGCGGTTATTCACGGATGCCGAGTTGTTCGAGCAGGAGATGAAACACATCTTCGAGGGCAGCTGGATCTTTGTCTGCCATGAGGGGCAAATCCCCAATCCGGGCGATTTCTTCGCCACCGAGATGGGCCGTCAGCCGGTGATCATCGTGCGTGGCAAGGACGGCCAGGTGCGCGGCTTCGTGAACGCCTGCGCGCACCGCGGCGCCACCCTGTGCCGTACCCGCAAGGGCAACCAGCAGTTCTTTACCTGCCC
>JBPPMV010000238.1:0-35346 GCA_051306235.1 Mycobacterium sp.
CGGCGTCCAGCCGGGGCTGGACTATCAGCGGCTGGCCGGTGGCAGCATCTACCTCGACGTGGGCTGACGACACGGTGTGGCCGTGGCCACACCCCACGGCGCCAAACCTGTTCTGCGCATTACAGTCACCAGCGTGGCCGATCACCGGTACAGCAAGTACGTCGCTGTGGGCGACAGCCAGACCGAAGGACTCTGGGATATCGACGATTCCGGTGCCCTGATCGGGTTCGCGGATCGGCTGGCCAGGATGATCGACGCCCATTCACCCGGGGTGCGCTACGCGAACCTCGCGATCCGTGGCAAACGGGTGCGTGATGTGCTCGATGAGCAGTTGCCGCAAGCATTGTCGATGCAACCCGATCTGATCACGGTGTGCGTCGGGATGAACGACGTGACCCGCCCCGGTCGCAAATTCCGGGCGGCCCTGCAGGATCTCGACGAACTGCACCGGCAGCTCGCGCAGACCGGCGCCACCGTCGTGACGACGACATTTCCGGATATCACCCGCATCCTGCCCGCAGGCCGGCTGCTGGTGTCCCGGGTTCTGGAGATCAACGATGTCATCCGCACCGCGGCTGCCGAGCACGATTTCCGGCTGGTGGATCTGTACTACGCCGACTCGATGACCGACCCCGACGTGTGGAGCCCCGACCGCGTGCACGGTTCCCGCAGCGGCCATCTGCTGTTCGCCGCGGCAGCCGCCGAGGCGCTGGGTCTGCCTGGCAGCAACCATGATTGGGCTCTCGCCGGCGCCGGCTCGACGCACCAGTCGTTGCGGTCACGCATGTACTCGCAGGTGCTGTGGACCCAGAACATGTTCATGCCGTGGATCTGGCGGCATCTGCGCGGCCGGGGCGCCGGCCACGGACGCTCGGCCCGCTACCCGCAGCTCACGCCGATCTCGGGGCGCTCAGATGCCGATGTTCGCGCGGCGCGCTCAGAAGCCGATGTTCGCGCGGCGCGCTCAGAAGCCCAATAGGTCGAACCCGAAGACCTTGCCGTCGCCGATACCGGCCACCGCGGCCGGGCAGAACATCGAGATCGCGATACCGGTGAACATGGTCGCCGGGCCGAGCGGCATACCCGCGGTGTCGGCGACCTTCGCGGCGACGTTCGCTGCATCCTGACCGGGCTCGCTCAGCATCGGGCAGACCGACTGACCGAGGGCTGCGGTGTCCATCCCGTTCGGCGCGGTCACACCGGCCTGATCGACTGCATTGAGGAAGCTGTCGGTGACGGAGTCGGCGCCGGCCGGCGCGGCGACGGCCACAGCAGCGGTCGCCGCGGTCACGGTGGACAGCAGGCATTTCGAGATTCGGCGCATGGTGGGCGATTCTACGGTGCTCAGATGCCCGCCCATCCCGCGTCGATCTGGGTGGCGATATCGATGATCCGGGCCTGCCGGGCTCCGGGACTCTCAATTTCGCCAGCTACATGCGCGGAGATGAACCGTTTGATCTCCGCGTCGATACCGCCCAGCACCCGCAGCGCCTCGGCGCGCAGCGTGCCCGATGTCACGTGGATGGTGATGTCGCGGGATCCGGGTTTGGCCACATCGATGATCAGCAGCAGCGGATCGGCCGCCCGGGCCGACGCTTTGAGCGCGATCTCCCCGAACACCATGAACCGTGGCTTGTCGATGCGCAGGTCGATCACCATATTGATCTCGAGCGGGATCCGGATGTCGAAGGTGATGGTCTCGCCGAGCTGCCGGGTGACTCGCGGTGCCTGGATCCGCACCCGGGCGGTGACCTTGGCGATACCGCCGGGGCCCTGGCCCATCGGCCCCATCTCGAACTCGTCACCTGCGATCGCCCCGATCGCGTCGGCGACGCGTTTCTCCGAGACCGCGACCTCGAAGAACCGGCGGCCGAATTCCTCGTAGCTCAGATACTGCATCACCGCGCCGGCGGCCGGCCGTTCGGCGGGAGACCCGGGGGAAGAACTGTCCATGGTGGATACCACCGTCTCATGTCCGGGATCCGGCATCATGCGGGACCACCCGGTTTCTCACCCGTCGACGAACAACCGAAGTCGCCGGACGCGGGTCGGACGGGAGGCCACCTCGGCGATCAGGATCGCCTCGCCCTGCGGCCCGGCGACGCTTGCGGCCACGTGCCGTCCGGCCACGATCAGCGTGCGGCGCTGCG
The DNA here is from genome assembly GCA_051306235.1 of Mycobacterium sp. Taxonomy (GTDB): domain Bacteria; phylum Actinomycetota; class Actinomycetes; order Mycobacteriales; family Mycobacteriaceae; genus Mycobacterium. The sequence continues at coordinate 2,151 of JBPPMV010000238.1, forward strand.
CTCCGGCCAGGGCCGCGACGAGCTCGGTGGGACGCAGCCGGTCGGTGTCGCCGGCGGTGACATCCGCGTCAGCGCCCAGCTGTCGTTTGACCGATACCTCGTTGCCCGCGCAGGCCTCGTCGATCAGCTGCGCGATATGGCGCTTACCGCGGGCCCCGACACCGGCCATCCCGGACATGAACCCGACCGCACCCGCGGCCCCCTGGTTGCTCAGCAGGCTGCGCGTCAGTTGTAGCGAGGCGGGCAGCGCGGCGGGCCCGTTGCGGGCGAACTGCCAGGCCATCGCCGGCAGCTCCCAGTACGCCTGCAGCCGGGCGAGCCGGAGTTCCCCGGTGGGCTCGCCCGTGACCGGTTGGACGTCGTATCGCAGCACCGCCGGTATACGCATGGTCACCGCGGACCCCATCGCCACTTGCAGCACCAGGTCACGCAGCACCGTGTGGCCGCGGACGATATCGACACCGCGGTGGAAGGTGATGTCCCGCGGACCGATGAAGGTGTCGTAGAACCGTTCGATCTCGGCCGTGCCGACATGTGGCCGCGACCCCACCGGATCCTCGATCGTCGCGGCGCCGGTGAACAGCCCGACCCAGCCGTCCCGGTCATGTGCGCCGGCTGCGGCCGGCGACCGCTCCACCGTCGCCAGAACCGCACTTCGTGTTGTGGACATATCCTTGGTTACCACCCCTGAAAGAAGGAGGACGGCGATGAGCCAGAACGGGCCCTTCGGTATCGACCCAGAAGAGTTTGACAGGCTCGCCCGCGAGGCCGGCGAGGGGCTGCGCGACGCGCTGGACCGCTTCGGCAAACGCGCCGGCTGGTCCACCCTGATCGACCAGTTCACCAGCCAGGCCCAACCGGCCAGGCCCGAGACCACCGGCGATACCGGTGATGGCGTGTGGGCGATCTACGGCGTCGACGCGGCCGGCGGCGCCCGCATCGAGGAGGTCTACCCCAGCGAGCTGGACGCCTTGCGGGCCAACAAGAACAACACCGATCCGGCACGCCGGGTCCGCTTCCTGCCGTACGGCATCGCGGTGAGTGTGCTCGACGCGCCCGAATAGCCCCCGCACCGGGCGTCCGCCGCATTAAGATTTGCCGCGGTACGGGATGAACCGGCAAAGGGTGGGACATGATTCGTGAATTGACGGTGGCGGCAGCGATCGCGGCAGCTGCGCTGAGCTTTGCCGCACCTGCGATCGCCGACGACGAGTCGGGCCGGTACCCGACCGATGTGCCCGGGATGAACTACCACGCCGCCCTCGGCGCACCGTGCGATAACACCCAGCTGTTCACCTTCGGCCGCGGTCGCGGCGGTCAGCCGATGAAGTGCAGCTGGATCCCCAACCAGTGGCCGCCGGTGTACACCGGGTTCTGGACGATCTCCTACCCGCTGCACGGCGTCCAGGAGACCGGCGCACCGTGCTCGGTGCCCAAAGGCGCCGCACAGGCACCCGATGGTCGCCCCATGCTGTGCCTGGGTGCGCAGGGCTGGCAGCCCGGCGTGCTGACCGGGGACGGCTTCTTCCCGGCCTGAGGTTCGCCGAAATAGAATTCCACGTCGCTTTTCAGGACATCTGCGACGTGGAATTCTATTTCGGCGCGAACTTGACCATACGCTTGATCATTCACTGTATGGTCTGGTGTCATGAGCGGCGTGACCTTCAACCTGTCGTCGGTATTCAGCACGGTGGCCACGGCCATCGGCGATCAGACCTTTCTGGTCTGGCGGGATCGCAGATTCAGCTATGCGGAGTTCGACGCGCGGGTGGACGGTTTCGCGCACTTCCTGGCCGCGGCCGGGCTGGGCTGCCACACCGAGCGTGACACCCTGCTCGGCCACGAGTCCGGACAAGACCATCTGGGCATCTATCTGCGCAACGGCAACGAGTATCTCGAGTCGATGATCGGCGCCTACCGCGCCCGGGTCGCCCCGTTCAACGTGAGCTACCGCTACGTCGAGGAAGAACTCGTCTACCTGCTCAACGACTCGAAGGCGCGCGCGCTGATCTACAACGCGGAGTTCGCCCCGCGGGTGGCCGCCATCCGGGACCGCGTTCCGCATCTGCAGGTGCTGATCCAGGTCGCCGACGAATCCGGAAACGACCTGCTGCCCGGTGCCGTGGACTACGAGGAGACCCTGAACACCCCCGCCCCCGCCGGTGGGCTACCCGTCGCCTCCGGCGATGACCTCTACATCCTCTACACCGGCGGCACCACCGGCATGCCCAAGGGCGTGCTGTGGCGTCAGCACGACATCTTCCTGTCCTCGATGGGCGGGCGGCCGTTCGGCAGCGATCAGGCGCTGGCCTCCCACGAGGAACTCGCCGAGAAGGCGCGCGCCGGGGGCGGTGCGATGTCGATGCTGATGATCCCGCCGTTCATGCACGGCGCCGCCCAGTGGGCGGCCTACAACGCGATCACGATGGGCGGGCGCCTGGTCATTCCCGACGATGTCGAGCGGTTGCGCGCGGCCGACGTCCTGCGACTCGCCGAACGTGAACGCGTACTGACGATTCCGGTGGTTGGCGATGCTGTGGCGCGCCCGTTGGTCGAGGAGATCGAACAGGGCGACTACGACCTGTCCGGCCTGGTGACCATCACCAATGGCGGTGCGGCGTTGTCGCCGACGGTCCGCGAGCGCATCCTGGCCGCACTCCCCCACCTGCTGTTGCTCGACGCCGTCGGCGCCTCGGAATCCGGTGCGCAACTGAGCACCTTCTCCACCGCGGGTGGTGAGACGACCGCCGCGGTGTTCGACGCGCAGTCCGATACCGCGGTGGTGGCCGAGGATTTCAGCCGGGTCCTGACCCCCGGCGAGGGCGGCGGCTGGCTCGCCCGGCGTGACCTGATCCCGCTGGGCTACCTCGGCGATCCGGACAAGACGGCCCGCACCTTCCCCACAATCGACGGGGTGCGCTGGTCGGTCCCGGGTGACCGGGCCAATGTCCTGGAGGACGGCAGGATTGAACTGCTCGGCCGTGATTCGGTGACCATCAATTCCGGCGGGGAGAAGATCTTCGTCGAAGAGGTGGAACGCGCCATCGCCGCGCACCCGGCCGTCTACGACGTCGTCGTGGTGGGCCGGCCGTCGGAACGCTGGGGTTCGGAGGTGGTGGCCGTCGTGCAACTGGCCGACGGTGCCAGTGCCGACGATGAGGACCTGGCCGCGGTGTGCGGGCAGACCGTGGCGCGCTACAAGATCCCGAAAGCCTTCATCCGCCAACCGAAGATCGTGCGTTCCCCGGCCGGTAAGGCTGATTACCGGTGGGCCAAGGCGGTCGCCTGCGGTGAGAGCGTCTCCGCGAGTTGACGGCCGGCGCCTGCGCCGCGAACGCCCGGGCCGCAGCACTGAATCCACCTAGCCGGTGGGCACCCAGTTGCCGTGGAAGCCGGCGGGTACCCGGAGCGGCAGCTTGACCGCGGCCACCGGTTCCAGCGTCCGGGCATCCAGGATCGCCAACTCACTGCGGTCGGTCGGCCGGTCGTAGACGTAGCCCATCAGCACGCCATCGTCCTCGTCGGCGTCCGGCGCGGACGGGTGAAAGACGAACTCGCCCAGCGACTTGTCCACACCGAAGGACCGTGCCTGGCTGCTCCCGCCGACGAAGTCGTGCTTGAGCAGCGTGCCGGTCCCTCCGGTGCCCTCGCCGACCGCGGGCGCGTAGCCGTAGCGGTGCCGCTTGCCGACGAGCCGCTCGTCGACGCGCGGGAACTCCTGTCCCCGATCGTCGATCCGCGATTCACGCACCTTGCCGTCGGCGAGGTCGACCGTCCAGCGGTCCAGCGTCGGCGGACCTTCGTTCGGCCCGAGGTGATCGGTGTCGAACATCTTCGGGTGGCGGATCACGTCGAGAACGACCGTATCGCCGTCGTCGTAGGCGTTCATCGGGTGGAAGACGTAGCAGGGTTCCACGTCGAACCAGCGCACGTCGGCGCTGCCGCCCTCACGCGGCATCACCCCGACCCTGGCCGGGTAGCGCCGGTTCCACGAGTAGGGGAACCGTCGGTCGGCGCTCATCCCGGACGGCGTCCTCGCGCTGATCGGGTCGGGGATCCGGACGCGACCGATCAACGCGGACAACAGGAGCCGGGCCGGTAGCCGAAGTCCGCGGGGTACCGTCATCTCCGCGGCCTGGCGGTTGTCGAAGGTGACCGGTAGGTCGTAGAAGACGACGTGGCGCTCGGTCAGCGAGAAGTCGTGCATCATCGGGCTGCCCGTGACCTCGATGTCGACGGTGCGCCGCGCTCGGCCGTCGACGCCGATCACGGAGTACTGCACGGTGTTGCCGCGATACATGTTGTAGGACACCGCATGCAGTTCGCCGGTGTCCGGGTCGCGCTTCGGGTGTGCGGTGTACCCGCCGGTGATCGTGCCGTCGAAGTCGCAGGGTCCGACCGTGTCGAGTTCGTCGGTCAGTTCGTAGTTGGCGACGCCGCCCTCGACCAGCGCGACCGTCTTGCCTGCGTGTCCGATCACATTGGTGTTGGCGCCGAGCGCGGAGATCCCGGTATGCCCGGTTCGCCGCTGCTCACCGAGCATGCGGGCGGCATGCGGGCTGCGCACCCACCGGTTCCGGTACCACTCGGCCTTGCCGTCGCGGATCCGCAGACCGTGCACCATGCCGTCGCCGATGAACCAGTGGTACAGCTCGGGATCGATCTCACCGATCGGGTTCGGGCCGTTGCGCAGGTACCTACCGTCCAAGTAGTCCGGGATCGAGCCGGACACCTCGAGGTCGGTCAGCGTGACCTCCTCGTCGATCGGCGCGAACGGTCCCTCCAGATAGCGGTTGGTCATGACGAACCCTCCATAACAGCGTTATTGATGCCTCAGTTATAACAGCGTTATGGCAAGATCGCAATGGTGAGCGACGTCAGGAAGCGTTTGGTCGAGGGAGGTATGCGCGTACTCGAGCGCGACGGGCTGCAGTCACTGAGCGTCCGCAGCCTCGCCGCGGAGGTGGGAACCTCAACGATGGCCGTCTACACCCACTTCGGCGGCATGACCGGCGTGATCGACGCGCTTTCCAACGAGGCGTTCGCGCGGTTCACCCGGGTCTTGACCGACGCCGATCAGACCGACGATCCGGTCTGCGACTTCTTCGTCATGGGTGCGGCTTATCGAGCGTTCGCGCTGGCGGACCCTCAGCGCTATCAACTGATCTTCGGCACCACATCCCCGGCGTCGGTGGTCGGTCAGCGCACCGACGTCACCAGCACCGGGAGTGCCCTGGACCGCGCGGAGTGGGGTGAATCCTTTGAGGCACTGCGAAATGCCGTTCGCCGGATGATCGCTGCGGGCCGCATCCGCGACGACGGCGAACTGAGCGTCGCCGGCCGGCTCTGGAGCCTCGTCCACGGAGCCGTGATGCTGGAACTGGCCGGCTTCTTCGGCCACGAGGGCCACGGCCTCACGCATGTCCTTGCACCGTTGACAGTCGATTGCATCGTCGGAATGGGCGACACACGGGCCGGCACGCTGCAGTCACTTGCCTCGGCGCGCGAGGCGCTCGCTCGCACCGGCTGAGAAGTTCGACCGCCCGCTCCGGCGCCGACTTATCCGAAATGCCTGCGGATCCCGGCCAGCATGTCGGTATGCGCGGCGACCGCCTGCCGGGCGGTGAGCCCGGCCAGCGGCCATGGCGCACTGATGCTCAGCCGCTCGGTCAACCGGGTGCCGCAGTCGGCGGCGTCGAAGGACACCCTGCCGCGCAGGCGGACCCGCGGGAATTGGCGCGCTTCGGTCCACACCTCACCCTCGACGGGCACGTGCAGTGTCGCGTGATAGGTGATCGGCAATGCCTTGGGGTGCAATGGAATCCGATCCTGCACGCGGTATCTCACCACATAGCCGTCCGGGCCCACCGTGCGCGCCATCCGCTGCACCGCGACGACCAGCGGATGCAATGTCCGGATATTGTCCAGATCGACGTAGAACGCGCGAACGACGTGCGGCGGGGCGGGAATTACCTCGCTGATCGTGTGCTGCGTGCTCACCCGAGGGTGGCGCTGACGTAGACGACGTCGCCGAACGACGACAGCCCCTCGGTCGAGGGTGGCAGTCCGTAGGCGGCGAACAGCTCAGAACCCTTCTGCAGCGCCGTCTCCCAGCCCCGGCCGGCCAGATAGGTGGCCGCCTCGGTCCGGTCGCCGGCATAGAACAATTCGGCCACGTCCACCTCGTCGCCGAGGTCCATGCCGTTGGCCTGCCATTCCCGCTGCATGGCGCGCATGCGTTCGCTCATCTCCCGCAGGTCCTCGACGCTGACCGTCGGGGTGTTCTCGGTGGCGATCCGGCTACCGGGGGCACTCAGCTCGGTGATGTTGCCCAGCAGGCGATCCTGCGCCTCGGGCGGAAGGTAGATGAGCAGACCCTCGGCCAGCCATGCCGTCGGCCGGTCGGTCACGAAGCCGGCGGCACGCAGCGCGGCGGGCCAGTCGTCGCGCTGGTCGACAGCGATCGGGCGGTGCTCGGCGCCGGGCACCGCACCGAGATCTGCGAGGGTGCGCGTCTTGAAGGCGATCACCTCGGCCTGATCCAGTTCGTACACCGTCGCATCGGCGGGCCAGGGCAGCCGGTAGGCGCGAGCGTCCAGCCCGGAGGCCAGGATGACGAACTGGCGGATACCTGCCGCCAGTGCGTCGGTGACGAATTCATCGAACCAGCGGGTGCGCGCGGCGATGCCATCGGCCATGCGCACCGCGTCGACGGGAGCCTCGTCACCGGATTCGCCGCGGGCGTGCCGGGTGTAGGTCGGCACGCCGACCGCCGACACCAGGGCCTCGGCATAGGGGTCGCGCACCCCCGCGGTGCCGGACCGGGTGGCAATGGCGCGCTGCATGGCCACCACGGTGGCCGTCACCCCCACACTCGAGGCCAGATCCCAGGTGTCGTTATCGGCTCGTCCCATAGTTAGATAGTCTACGCTTCACGGTCAGCTCTCCGGCGGGCCGACGCTGGACATCACCAACTGCAGGAAGGTCCGGTACAGATCCTCGCCGTCGAGATGGCTGGCCAGGGTGACCCCGTCATTGGTGGCCAACAACACGCGCGCCAGCGGCTCGGCCGGGATCCTGAGCGAACCACCCAGTCGGGCAACGCCTTTGGTGATGTACTCGGCGAGTGATCGCACCGTCTCCAGGCGTTGGGCCGCGACGCGTTCCCGGGCCGCGGGATTGCGCATCAGGAACAGGGTGAACTCGCAGTTCAGTGCCGCTGCTTGCCGCGCATCCGTCGCACCACTGAGCACCCGCCAACGTTCGGCGAACCCTTCCACATCGATATCGCCGAAGCGGTCGAAGGAATCCATCACGTCGGCAAAGCCGTCCAGGAAGCGCTGCCGGTGCCGTTCGATGACCGCGAGGAACAGTTCGTCCTTGCCGCCGAACTGCGCGTAGATCGCGCCACGGGTGTATCCGGCCGCTTCGGCGATGTCCTCCAGCGACCCGGCATACCCGCGGTCGGCGAAGACCTGCTCTGCCGCATCGAGCAGCACCGTGCGGGTCTGCTCCATGCGCCGTTCCCTGGTCCACCGCTCGGTCATCGGACCATCTTCCCAAACTTTGCTTCCAGATACATCCTTGTATCTGAAATCCATTTCTGTATTGTCGTGACTGTCGTCACAGCCCTGACGCCCCTCTCCGTGCCTTCACGAACACCGCTCGACGAAGGGAACACCTGATGTCCATTGACTCCGCACGATCCGCACGCCCCGGTGAATGGGTCGACGCCGAGGGCATGAGCCCCGACGCCGCCAGCGCGCTCTTCCGGATGCAGATCCCCACCGATCGCTACACGTCGACGGATTTCGTCAACCGCGAACGCGAGGCGATCTGGATGCGGGTTTGGCAGATCACCGGTCGCGAAGACGAACTGGAGAAGGCCGGTGACTTCAAGGAGTACCAGATCTTCGATCAGTCCTTCGTCGTGATGCGCGGTAGCGACGGCCGGCTGCGGGGTTTCGTCAATGCCTGCCGGCACCGCGGCAATCCACTGTTCTCCGGCCAGGGGCACGCCAAACCCCGCATCGTCTGCCAGTACCACCTGTGGTCCTATGACCAGCAGGGCAAACTGCGCGGTTGTTCCAAACCCGAGATCGACAAGGACGACTACGGCCTGCTCGAGGTCCCGGTGGAAACCTTCGCCGGCTTCGTCTTCCTCAACCCCGATCCGAATGCCGCACCGCTGCGAGACTTCCTGGGCGAGGACGTCATCCGCATCCTGGAGCCCTATCACCTGGACCAGATGACCACCGTGATGAATGTCCGGGAAGCTGTGGACTGCAACTGGAAGGTGGTGATGGACGCCTTCGAGGAGGGCTACCACGTGTCCGGCATCCATCCGCAGCTGCTACGCGTGCTGGTGATCGACCCCACCAAGGTGAAATACCGCTTCCTGGACAAACACAGCATCGCCGTCGCCCCGTTCGAGGTGGCCCACGTCGAAGGCATGGGACCGGACAAGCAGGTCGAGGGCATCATGGAACTGCCCGAGACCTTCCCCGGTGTGGTGCGGGTACTGCCCCGCTTCACCGAACTCGTCGACCAGAACCGCAGTCCCGACGGCACTCTAATGTTCCCCGACGGTGTCACCGGGCGCACCCTGCTGCAGCAGGCCACCCGCGACACCCTGTCCCGCGACGGTCTCGACGTGGACGGTCTCACCGACGCGCAGATGAGCGACAACCACGGCTGGGTACTGTTTCCCAACTTCTTCATGACCATCCGCGCCGGCGAGGCGACCGTGATCATGTCCACCCCGCACCCCGACGGGGATCCGAACCGCTGCATCTGGCACATCACCAGCTTCATGTGGCTGCCCGAAGAACACCGCAAGGCTTTTGCAGCGGATCTCATCGATGTACAGGAACCGGGCAGCTACAAGTATTTCGAAGCGCTGCAACAGGATTACGAGCAGATGCCGCGCCAACAGATCGGCCTGCGCAACGCGCGCCTGGACCATATGGCGCTGGTCAACGAGGAAGTGGTCATCGCCCACTACCACTCCGTCATCGACCGCTACCTGGCTGCTGCCCTCTGATGCCCGAACTCGCCGAGATCGTCGCCCGACACACCGGCCGCAGCCGCACGGTCCTGCAGTACGCCGCCACCACCGGCCGACTGGTGGGTGAGGCCAAGACACCCGGATTCACCGACGCCGGTTGGGCGCCGCTGGCCGACCTCGTCGACACCGAGAACTTCCACCGGGTCGGTGCGTTCAAGGAGGAGATGGACTGGGCCGGCTACGTGGCCTTCCTCACCGGCTGGGCCACCACCTCCGAATGGGAGTGCACGTTCAAGCGCATCACCGAACACGGCGATCTGGTATTCCTGGAACTCGAAGAACGCAGTGCCGTCGGCGATTTCCGCAGTGTGGTCAACTCACTGTCGGTCTACGCCTTCAGCGATGACGGCCGGATCCGCCGCCTCGACCTGTACCTGCAGATGGCCTATCCGGCATGACCGCTACCTGCCCACGTTCATCCTGCGCGGGTTGACCCGACTGCACATCCGGTTCGAAGGAAGCAGCATATGACGGACAAAGATTCATCGCAGACCGAGGCGATGCGACCGCTCACCCCGGATCAGTGGGGCGAGCCGGAGTACGCCGCGTTCGGCGCACTGCTCGGCCTGCCCGCCGACAAGGTGCCCAGGGCCGGATCGGGCGAGCCCTACGATCCGCTGAACTTCGACATCATCGGGATGCTGGCCCACCATCCCCAGATGTCGCGATTATTCCTGCAGTTCAACGGTTTTCTGCTGCAGCGCGGCGAGCTCGCCGGCCGGCTGCGCGAACTGACCATCCTGCGGGTGGCCCACCGGCACCGGTCGGCCTTCGAATGGGGACAACACGTCCGGCTCGGCGAAGCGGTCGGCGTCACCGAGGCCGATGTCTCAGCGCTCACCGCAGGCAATGACGGATTCAGCGGCGCCGACCGGCTGGTACTCGACACTGTCGACGAACTCATCGCCGACGGCAAGGCCCAGTGGGCCACCTGGCAGCGCCTCGTCGACGAGCTCGGTGAGCACGCCGCCATCGAGGTGGTCTTCCTCGTCGGCACCTACACCCTGACCTCGATGGCCTTCGGCACCTGGGGTTTACAAGCCAAACCGGGCAGTACACCGCTGCCACCGGACTCGTCCACGACAGAGGAGCACTCGCAGTGAACCTGGAAGAACGCATCGCCAAGCACCGCCGGATGGCCGAGAGCTACCGCGACAAATACGTGCTGCAGAAGGTCGCCGAGGGCGAGAGCTACGACGAGTGGGAGTTCACCGAGGACGCGGTATACACCTCCCCCTATTTCGTCGCCGACCAGGAGCTCGTGCTCAAAGACGTCGCGACACACTGGGATACCGCGGCAACGGTGGAGGCCAAGGCCTACGGCATCACCTTCCCGGACTGGAAGCCGGTCGACTACTAGGTCTGGCCTGCCGAGAACGGCTTCGTGATGCGCTATCGCTGGCAGGGCACCAACGTCAACGACGGCAAGGTCATGGGCTTCTACTCGATCAGTTTCGTCGACACCAACGATGACGCCCAGATCACCCACTGGTCCACCTACGTCAACGACGAGGAGTACGGCCCGTTCCTGGAGGCGGCCATCGGTGCACGCGGGCCGTTCCACGGCGATTCGTACATGCAGGCACTGGCAAAGCATTTCGAGAAGCACGGACTGAGTTTCTAAAGGGAGCCCACGATGACCGCCAGTGCCACCGACAAGGTGTACTACGACCCCTGGGACACCGATCTCAACGAGAACCCGTACCCGATGTTCAGGCGTTTCCGCGATGAGGCGCCGCTGTACTACAACGACGAACACGATTTCTACGCGGTCAGCCGGTTCGAGGACGTCAACCGTGCGCTGGTGGACCACGGCGCGTTCAGCTCGGCGCGCGGCGCGGTGCTGGAGATCATCAAGGCGGGTATCGAGATCCCCTCGGGGACATTGATCTTCGAGGATCCCCCCATCCACGATATTCACCGCAACCTGCTCTCCCGGGCGTTCACGCCGCGCAAGATCAACGCGCTGGAACCCAAGGTCCGCGAGTTCACCGCCCGGTGCCTGGACCCGCTTATCGGAGGTGACCGGTTCGATTTCGTGAAGGATCTCGGGGCGGTGATGCCGCTACGGGTGGTCAGCGCACTGTTCGGCATTCCCGAGGACTACCAGAACCGGGTCCTGGCCGACGGTGACAAGTACGTGCGCACCGAGCGAGGCGCGCAGATGACCGACAACCCGGACGGTCCCATCACCGACGGCACCTTGTTCGCCGAGTTCATCGACTGGCGGATCGACCATCCCGCCGACGATCTGACCACCGAGCTGCTCAACGCCGAGTTCACCGACGAGGCGGGCGTCACCCGCAAGTTGCGGCGCGAGGAACTGCTGATGTTCATGAACGTCGTCGCCGTCGCCGGCTCGGAGACCACGACCCGCCTGATCGGATGGGCGGGCAAGCTGCTCTCGGAGCATCCCGAGCAGCGGCGACGATTGGTGGCCGACCGATCGCTCGTCCCGGGTGCGATCGAGGAGATCCTGCGTTTCGAGCCGCCGGCACTACAGGCCGCGCGCTACGTCACCCGCGATGTCGATTTCCAGGGGGCGACCGTGCCGCAGGGCAGCGCGATCCTGCTGTTGATCGGGGCCGCCAACCGTGACGAACGCCGCTTCGGGGAGAGCGCCGAAGAGTTCGACGTCAGCCGGTCACCGCGCCAGCATCTGACCTTCGGCGTGGGGGCGCACTACTGTCTGGGTAACGCGCTGGCCCGTATCGAGGGTCGTATTGCGTTGGACGAGATCATGAATCGGTTCCCCGACTGGGACGTCGATCTGGAGAGCGCGGTGTTCTCGTCCTCATCGGTGGTGCGCGGCTGGGACAGCATGCCGGCGCGGGTCTGACCCGAGGTCAGGGCAGGGCGCCGAGCACCGGGTCTACCGGAGGACCGGGCAGCGGGGCCGGTGCGGGCAGATGCTCGACCGGAGCCGCGACGGCCTCGGGTGCGACAGCCTCCGGTGCGACGGCGGCCGGTGGCGGCGCGGGCACGAACGGCGGTGCCAACCAGAACGGCGGAGGTGGCTCGACGGGCGCGGGTGGCAGCACCTCCGGCGGGGCGGCGGGAACCGCTTCATCCACCGGCAGTGGCACCGCGGCGGGCGGAGCCGGGTCCGGAATGGCCACCGGGACCACAGGCGCGGTCTCGGGCACCTGTGGCACGGCAAGCGGGACAGCGCTGACCGGAGGTTCGACGGCTGCCGGCGGCGGGGCCACCGGCTCCTGCTGCGGTAGTGCCAGCTGGATGGGAGGTTCGGTGGCCTCGGCCGGCGGCTCCGGAGCGGCCGCCATCGGCTGGGCGGCGGGCGGCGCCGGCGCGACGAGCGGTGACGTCTGTGCCGTCGACTCCGAGATCCGCCCGGCCAGGGCCGCCTCGCCGGGCTGGTCCTGCGACCCGACGAATTGCGAACCCACCGCGAAGAGGGCGATCACCGCGGTCACCGCGGCGGCCGACAGCACCCGCGCACCGGACACCGACGGCGTCCAGTTCTCCGGAGTCCAGTGGCGGCGCGCCCGCACGATCTCGACCGGTTCCGGGGGCGCGGCGTTGGTGACCACGGCCTGCGCGGCGTCATAGGCCGACGTCTGTCCGGCCTCGGGACCACAGGTCGCGTCGTGCCCGACGAACGCCGCCACATCCTCGGCATCGGATTCGGTGTCGTCGGCGTCGGGGAAGTCGGCGAGCATCTCGGCCAGCAGCGCGCACGGGTCCACCCGTTCGGCGCGGTCGGCGGCCGGGCTCTCGCGCTCGGCGGCCGACGCCGGCGTCACCTGACGGACCGAGCGCACATCGGAACAGCCGACGGCATGAAGTTCGGCGAGCAGCGCGGTGATCCGGTCCTCGACGTCCGCGCTCCAGCAGACACCGATGGCATCGATTCGTCTGCCACTACTGGCGGCGATGGACTGGGCGCCGCGGACAGCGGCGAGGCAGCGGGGCACGAGTTGATCCGGGTCGCGGACGGCGAACTTGTCATCGTCCACGGGAGCGGTGCCGTCGACGAGCACCCAGCCGACCCCCGCTGCTGTCACCGACAGTCCAAGTACGGTCTTCACCCTCGTACCGACTCCTGTCCCGTATCTGCATCGCGTTGAAGCTCCGCATTCCGTTCGAGCACTGTCCCCCGGCATGCTGGTCGCGACGAGCCTAGTTTGGTCCCTCACGCTCGGCATCTCGGTGAAACCGCTGTTTTCACGGCGATGTATCCCCTTATCGGCTGTGCCACCGCGAGCGTTACCTGCGCAGAGGGCTCGCCAGGGGTGCGGCGGCACCGCTCGATGTAGCGCTACAAATTCACGGAGAGTTCATGTCCGGCCCGCACCCCGCTGCTGTCTCGAACTCAGGCCAGTCCCTTGAGCATCAGGTTCCAGTACATGAACGGCAGGCCGTACTTCTTGAGATACCAGTAGCTGCGATGGGACGTGGTCGGGTCGAGCACCGGGAACGACGGGGTCAGGCTCAGGTCGTAGTCGAACTCCGCCAGCAGCATCGAGTGCGATGAGGTGACAATCGGGCAGGACCCGTACCCGTTGTAGCGGGCACCCAGTGGCCGGCCCTGCAGAAATGCCTCGATGTTGTCGACGACCACCGGGGCCTGCTTGCGGATCGCGGCACCGGTCTTTGAGTTCGGTGACGACCCGGCATCGCCGAGGCTGAACACGTTCGGATGGCGCACATGCTGCATGGTGTGTTTGTCGATCTCGACGTATCCCCCCGCTCCCCCCGTCGACAGTGGGCCGACCTTGATCCAGTCCGGAGCGGATTGGCGCGGCACGGCATGCAGGACGTCGTAGGACAGCATGGTCTCGGATCCGCTTTCCCCGACACCGGACACCGCGACCTTGCGTGAAGCCGCGTCGACAGCGGTCACCTCGGCATTGGCGTGCACCGTGATCCCGTAGTCGGCGGCGACCGCATCAAGGGTGTCGGCGATCGCCGGGATACCGAACAGCCGGGGTGTCGGCACCACCAGGTGGACGTCGATGTCCTTGAGCACGCCCTGTTTGCGCCAGTAGTCGCTGGCCAGGTAGGCGATCTTCTGCGGCGCTCCGGCGCACTTGATCGGACCCGACGGCATCATGAACACCGCACTGCCCGAACGCATATCGCGGATGTAGTTCCACGTGCGCGGCGCGAGATCGAACCGGTAGTTCGACGACACCCCGTCCTTGCCGAGCGCGTCCTGCAGTCCCTCGGTGCGGTCCCAGTCCAGCTGAATACCCGGGCACACCACGAGTACGTCGTACTCATAGACCGCACCGTCCGCACCGGTGACGGTGTTGTTGTCGGGGTCGACGGTCGCGGCCGCGTTCTTGATCCAGGTCGCCTGCTTGGGCATCACCGAGGCCTCGGATCGTTCGGTCGTCGACGCCTTCGCCTGGCCACCGCCGACGAGGGTCCACAGTGGCTGGTAGTAGTGCTTGCTGGACGGCTCCATGACGGCGACGTCGGAATGGCCGTTGCGAAGCAGCCGGGCGGCGACCGAGATACCGGCCGTCCCGCCGCCGACGACAAGGATCTGGTGCTTGGCGGTGATCATGATGCCCTTTCGCTCAGGCGTTCTGGTGTGATTCGGCCCAGGCGCCGTACCCGCCCAGGATGTCGCTGACATCGGCAAAGCCGTTCCGGCGCAGCAGGCTTGCGGCCACCGAGGACCGGTAGCCGCCGGCGCAGTAGACGACGGTCGGCTTGGCGGGATCGAGCTCGTTCAACCGGTTGGGCAGCTGCCCGACCGGGATGGCGATCGCGTTCGCGATGGTGCCCGCTTCGACCTCACCCGGATTGCGCACGTCGACGACCTGCAGGTCGCTCAGCTCGGCGGCGCGCTGGTCGAATGCCTTCGCCGTCAGCCGAGAGGCCACCTGGACGTCATCTCGATGGGAGAACATCACCTCGAAGGGTGCGTCGACATATCCCATCACCCGGTCGAATCCGATCCGGGCGAGGCGGTTCTTGCCTTCGAGTTCCTGGCCCGGCTCGGTGAACAGCACGATGTCGACATCGGAAGCCAGCACCGAGCCGGCGAACTCGGCGTAGCGGCCCTCCAGTCCGATATTGATCGCCTGGCGCAGGTGGCCCAGCGCAAAGTCCTCCGGACCGCGTCCGTCGACCAGCACCGCGCCGCCGGCCAGCGCTGCCAGGACCTGCTCATAGGTCATCGGCGTAGGCATCTTGGTCTCGTCCAGCAGCTCGCGGTCCTTGCGGTTGAGGATGGCGTCGTAGACGAAATAGCTCGGCGCGGGTGGCTGCCCCGCGGTGACGAGATCCATGAAGGTCGCCTTGTCGGGTGCCCGCAGGGCGTAGTTGGTGGCCTTCTGCTCCCCCATCGTCGACCACAGGTCGGTGGACAGGTTCTTGCCGCACGCCGAACCGGCGCCGTGCGCCGGATACACCCGGGTGACATCGGGCAAGGTCATCAGCTTGTTGTGCAGAGAGTCGTAGAGCTTGTCGGCCAGCTCCTCACGGGTGAAGCCGATCGAGGCCAGCAGGTCCGGCCTGCCGACGTCACCGATGAAGAGCGCGTCGCCGGTGAGCACGCCGTAGGGCACCTCATCGTGTGCGTGCTCGAAGACCACGATGCTCATCGACTCCGGGGTGTGACCGGGGGTGTGCCGGAATTCCAGCGTCACCTCTCCCAACGAATAGCGTTCACCGTCGGCCACGCCCATCGACTCGAACTCGGTCTCGGCGACCGATGAGTAGACGATCTTCGCGCCGGTGGCTTCGGCCAGCTCCAGGTGGCCGGACAGGAAGTCGGCGTGGAAGTGGGTCTCGATGACGAGTTCGATCGTCATGCCCATGTCCTGCGCATCGGACAGGTACTCCGCGACATCTCGCTGCGGATCGACAACCACTGCGCGACCGGTGGTTTCGTCACCGATCAGATACGACGCATGGGAGAGGCAGTCCAGGTAGTACTGGATGAATTTCATGGCACAAGTCCTTTCGTTCGATGGCGGCTATGACCATCATGGCTATACCCGTATGGGTATGTCAACTACCCCCGGGGGTATCCAATTCCCTACTTGACAATACCGGTGGGGGTATCCATACACTCATAGTCACAACATACCCCCGGCGGTATCCAAGGCCTAGAGGCTTCGGTCACCACCGGCCAGCTGAAAGGACGTCGTCACCATGACCGCACCCGCCACCATCGATTCCCAGAACCTCAGCGAGCTACTCGGCTCGGCGACCCCACCACGGGTATTGGACGTGCGGACCCCGGGCGAATTCGATTCGGCGCACATCTCCGGCGCCTATAACGTGCCGCTGGATCTGCTGCGCGAACATCGCGATGAGATCATCAAGCACCTCGACGAGGACGTCGTCCTGGTCTGCCGCTCCGGGCAGCGCGCCACCCAGGCAGACGAAACGCTGCGTACCGCCGGGTTCACGAATGTGCACATCCTCGATGGCGGTATCACCGCCTGGGAGGCCAAGGGCTTCGCGGTGAAGCGTGGCGCGCAGCGCTGGGACCTCGAACGGCAGGTGCGCCTCGTCGCCGGGTCGATCGTGCTCGGCAGCGTGCTGGGCAGCATCGCCGCCCCCAAGCTCAAGTGGGTGGCCGGCGCCATCGTCGGCGGACTGACCTACGCGGCGCTGTCCGATACCTGCACGATGGGCATGCTGCTGTCCAAGCTGCCCTACAACCGCGGCGCCGCCTGCGACGCCGACACCATCGTGTCCCAACTCGTGCGCGGGTAGTGCGAGATGACCCACATGATCGTGCTCACCATCGGCCTGGCCGTATTCGTAGGCGTCGCACTGGGATTGCTCGGCGGCGGAGGATCCATCCTGACCGTCCCCCTGCTGGCATACGTCGCGGGGATGGATGCCAAACAAGCCATCGCCACCTCGCTGCTGGTCGTCGGCGTCACCAGTGCCATCGGCGCCATCTCACACGCCCGCGCCGGCCGAGTGCAGTGGCGCACCGGCTTGATCTTCGGGGCCGCGGGCATGGCCGGTGCGTACGGCGGCGGCCTGCTGGCCAGGTTCATCCCCGGCAGCATCCTGTTGATCGGCTTCGCCGTCATGATGATCGCCACGGCCATCGCCATGCTGCGCGGACGCAAGAACATCGCGGTCACAGGTGAAACGCACCGCATGCCGGTGCCCAAGATCGTCGGAGAAGGGCTCGTCGTCGGCCTGGTGACCGGACTTGTCGGTGCGGGCGGCGGATTCCTGGTCGTACCCGCTCTTGCGCTGCTCGGCGGCCTGCCGATGCCCATCGCGGTCGGTACCTCGCTGATCGTCATCGCGATGAAATCCTTTGCCGGCCTTGGCGGCTACCTGTCCAGTGTGCAGATCAACTGGACAGTGGCAGGCGCAGTGACCGCCGCGGCCGTGGTGGGCGCACTGCTGGGGGCCCGCCTGACAGCGAAGGTGGACCCGGATGCACTGCGCAAGACCTTCGGCTGGTTCGTCCTGGCCATGTCCT
Source organism: Mycobacterium sp. (assembly GCA_051306235.1). GTDB lineage: Bacteria > Actinomycetota > Actinomycetes > Mycobacteriales > Mycobacteriaceae > Mycobacterium. The sequence goes on from JBPPMV010000238.1 coordinate 19,652, forward strand.
CGGTGATCCTCGCCCAGGAAATTCATCCTGCCGTCGGACTCGCCGCCGCGACAGTCACCGCGATCGCGGCGTCGATGACATTCGCCTGTACCCGCTACGCGCACTGCCCGCTGCGCCGCCTCACCGCAGCTCTGGCCGTGCGACAGGCCGCCGCGGGATGACCCGGGGGAATACCCCCGCGGGTACCATGGCTTTACTGTCCGTAGAGAGGAACAACACCCATGGTTGGTGACGATGACGCAATCGCCGCAGTGCTCAACAGGCTTCGCAGAGCACAGGGTCAACTTGCCGGAGTGATCTCGATGATCGAACAAGGCCGCGAATGCAAGGATGTCGTGACACAACTTGCGGCGGTGTCCCGGGCCCTGGACAGGGCCGGCTTCAAGATCGTGGCAACCGGCATGCGGGAATGCCTGACCGGCGAAACGCAGGACGGCAAGCAGCCGATGACCGAAGCCGAACTGGAGAAGCTGTTCATGGCGTTGGCCTGATCGCGCATCCCGCTAACCGAGAGCCGCCGAGTACAGCAGCGCCACGACTATCGCTGCGGCGAAGGCGATGGTGGCGCCGCCGATCAGGCGCACTTCCGTACGTGGTGCGCAGAGAATGACTCGTCCTGCCACGACCGGGCTCACCGCGATCTGTCGAGATCGGCGGTAACCGAGCGCAAGGACCAGCAGCGCGAGCAATGTCGCACTCAGCGCCAGCGCTGTACGCCCAGGACCGAGGGGGCCGTGCTGCCGGAACAGTACCAGCGCACCCCCCACCAAGAAACCGAATGCGCTTCTCTCCCAGGACAACAGCGTGCGTTCAGCAGGGAGACCCGGCTTACGGGGTTCGCTGCGGGGCATCTCATCGCCCTCCCACAGGCCAGACCACCAGAATCACGAGCACTCCGACGGTGACGGCGAAGATGGCGCCACCCAGCAGCAGCGGCACCCGGGTGGGAGGTAGATCCTCGTCACGGCGCATCGCGGTCTGCACGCGCTGCCAACGCCGGACCGCGAGCGCCGCCAGCAGCCCACCACCGGCGGTCAGCACCACACTGAGTCCATGCCGCACCCCGGGAACGCCGAATGAGGGTACGAACTGTACGACGGCGATGCCCCCGGCAATCAGGGCGAGCGCAGTACGGATCCACGCCAGGAAGGTCCGCTCGTTCGCCAGTGTGAAGCGGTAGTCGGGCTCCTCCTCGCCTGAGGACGCGGACGAACGATCTTTGTCGGAGGCGCTCATCGGGCACCACGCTCTCGTGCGCTCATCGTCACCGATCCTACGTCGTGAAACAGCGGGCCTGCCAACCGATACTCACAGTTTCGCGAGCTGATCGCGTCCTCGACTCTTCGCTTCATAAAGGGCTCTGCCTGCCCGTTCCACGGCGTCTGTCCGACGCACTCACCCACCAATTCCCCTATCAGCGCCTGGGATCCGAGTAATTGACGCATGCGACAGGCGAGAAGCAATCATAAGCCGGATTGCCCGCTTTTCCCGGTGAGATCAACAAATCACGGCAAAAGGTGCAAGAGCGCTCGTCTCGCCCTCGGCCAATGGAGTCACACTGTCGTCGGCCGGCGCCGTTCACCGATCGATGCGAACCGGACGTGCAACCCGTCGATGAATGCGGTCAGCGCGAGTTCGAAACTCGCCAAGTCGATTTCACTGGCTTTGCCGCGCAGCAGATGTGCCTGGTCCATATGCGGGTAGCGGTCGCGGTACACCTGGACATCGTCGACGAAACCGCGCGAGAAGGAGCCGACGGTAGAGCCCAGGACCAGCGATCTGGTGGCCGCACCGATCAGCGTGGCCTCCCGCGGCGGCCAGCCGGCGCGCACCAGACCACCGTGCACGGCGTCGGCGATGCGCAGACTCTCGTCGCGCTGACCGGGCCCGCCGGCCAGGAACGGCACCATGTTCGGATGGGACACCAACGCCGAGCGGTAGGAGTGCGCCCACGCGGCCAGTGCGACGTGCCAATCCTCGTCGGCGTCGAAGGCCGAGGTGTCCACGGCGGTGACGATCTGGCTGGCGACATCGTCGAGCACATCGTCCTTGGTCGGGTAGTGCTTGTACAGCGAGGCGGCCTGCACCCCGAGTTCGGCGGCCAGTTTGCGCATGGACAGCTCACCGAGGCCGGCCCGGTCGATGAGCAGCAGGGCGGAGTCGCGAATGCGCTCACGACTGAGTACGCGTGGCCTACCCATCGGATTCCGCCTCTCGCCGCCACCGACATTGCATAAGTAAACGACGTTAGCTTATAGTGCTGTCAATAGCTAACACCGTTCGCTTAAGGAGGCCACTGATGCAGAGGAACGTCTACACCGAGGAGCACGAGGACTTCCGCTCGATGATCCGCGACTTCATCGCCTCCGAGGTCGTCCCGGTGTACGACGAGTGGTTCGAGGCCGGTATCGCGCCCCGCGAGTTCTATTACAAGCTGGGCGAATTGGGCATCTTCGGCATCGAGATCCCCACCGAGTACGGCGGATCCGGTATCGACTCCTACAAGTTCCAGGCCGTCGTCACCGAGGAACTGTCCCGGGCCGCGGTGTCCTTCGGCGGCTCCAGCGTGCACATCGGGCTGTGCCTGCCCTACCTGAAGGCCCTAGCCACCGAGGAGCAGAAGCAGCGCTGGTATCCCGGCATGATGTCCGGCGAAATCATGTTCGCGATCGCCATGACCGAACCCGGCACCGGGTCCGATCTGGCCGGGATGCGCACCACCGCAAAGCCTTCCGGTGACGGTACGCACTACATCCTCAACGGCTCGAAGACCTTCATCACCGGCGGCGTGCACGCCGACCGCGTGATCGTCTGCGCCCGCACCGCCGCTCCGCGCGACGACGATCGCCGCTACGGCATCTCGCTGCTGGTGGTCGACACCAAGTCCGCAGGCTACGAGGTGGGCCGCAAGCTCGACAAACTGGGCCTGCGGACCTCCGACACTGCCGAGCTGAACTTCGCCGATGTCAAGGTGCCCGTCGAGGACGTGCTCGGCGAATTGCACATGGGCTTCTCCTATCTGGGCCAGAACCTGCCGCGCGAACGGCTGGCCATCGCGGTGGGCTCCTACGCACAGGCCAAGGCCGCCGTGGCCTTCGCCGCGCAGTACACCAAGGACCGCACCGTATTCGGCAAGCCGGTCGCGGCCTTCCAGAACACCAAATTCGAGCTGGCGGCCTGTAAGGCCGATGTCGATGCGGCCGAGGCCGTCGTCGATCGCGCCATGGAGGCCCACGACCGCGACGAGCTGACGGCCGCCGATGCCGCCGCGGCCAAGCTGTTCTGCACCGATATCGCCGCCAAGGTCATCGACCGCTGCCTGCAGCTGCACGGCGGCTACGGCTACATCAACGAGTACCCGATCGCGCGGCTGTACGCCGACAACCGGGTCAGCCGGATCTACGGTGGCACCAGCGAAGTCATGAAGATGATCATCGCCAAGGACATGGGGCTCTAGACCGGCCGCGGGTGGCGACGGCACTGTTGCCGGAGTCACATTCACCCGTTCGCCCCTCCAGCGTCACAGTCGGGCAATATCCCCAAAAGCATTGTCGTGTGCTGCACTTGGCCGATGATCACGGTGCCAGGGACCGACCAGGTCGCTGTTGTGGACGAGGGCCCGCTCAACGACCCCAAAGAGCCGCCGTACCGTGCCGCGGGAGCGGTTCTGCTGCTGATCGTCGCCTTGGTGTTCGGTATGACGTGGGCGCTGTTCCGCGGATACTTCGACACCGGCGTCACGGTGGTGGTGATGGCCGAGCGCGCCGGGCTGTCCATGGACCCGGGTTCGAAGGTGACGTTCAACGGTGTCCCGATTGGGCGCCTGGCCTCCGCCGGCGTGGTCACCGATGGCCCTGCGCCCCGGACCAGGTTGATTCTCGACGTCAAACCGCAGTATCTGGCGCTCATCCCGGCTAACGTGGACGCGCAGTTGCGGGCTACGACGGTGTTCGGCAACAAGTACATATCGTTTTTGTCCCCGCAGAATCCGTCCGAGGACAGGCTCCGGCCCGACGCGGTGATCGAAGCCTCGGCGACGACCACGGAGTTCAACACCGTGTTCGAGACCATCATGGGGATCGCCGAGCAGGTGGACCCGGTGAAGCTGAATCAGACGCTGACAGCGACTGCCCAGGCGCTGAACGGGCTGGGAGACATGTTCGGCCGGGCCGTGGTCGACGGGCACGACATCATGGGCGAGCTCAACCCCCGGATGCCTCAGATCCGCCTGGACACGGTGGGTTTGGCCGATCTTGCGACGACCTATGCCGACTCCGCCGCCGAGCTGTTCGACGGGCTCGATCGGGCCGCGGTCACCGCGCGCACGATCAACGCTGAACGGCGCACCGTCGATCAGGCGCTGATGTCGGCGGTGGGTTTCGCCGACACTGCCTCCAACGTGTTCGAGCGCGGGGGCCCGTATCTGGTGCGTGGCGCCCAGGATCTGCTGCCGACAAGCAGATTGCTGGACTACTACAGCCCCCAGCTGCTGTGCACGCTGCGCAACTTTCACGATGTCGCACCCCGATTCGCCGATATGGTCGGCGGTAACGGCTACTCACTCAGGCTGCGGAATGAGTTGGTGGGGGCGGGCAATCGCTATGTGTTCCCGGACAATCTTCCGCGGGTCAATGCCCGCGGCGGACCCGGCGGGCGCCCCGGCTGCTGGCATCCGATCACCCGGGACCTGTTCCCGATGCCCTATCTGGTGATGGACACCGGCGCCAGCATCGCACCGTACAACCACTTCGAAATCGGACAGCCGCTGACGGCAGAGTACGTGTGGGGACGCCAGGCCGGCGAGGACACCATCAATCCGTAGCGCGCTTACGCCTTACCGGTGCGCTCCCGATGCGTGCATCCCGGCCAGCAGCAGGGTCGGCGCTGCCCCTCCTCGAGCTCTTCCTGGGTGCGGCGGATGCGGCGCTCACGCGTCGCGTCCTGTTTGGCGTCCTCGACCCAGCAGATGAACTCGTTGCGCGCCAACGAGGTGATGTCCTTCCACGCCGTCAGCGCGGTGTCGTTGGCGAGCAGGGCGGTGCGCAGATCGGCGGGCATCTTGTGCACCACCCCACCGGGAATTCGCTCGCTCATGGGCAGAGGATAACCCCGGCCTCAGCGCCCGAAACCGGCATTGCGCAGCGCGTCTGCCATCGACCCGCTCGGCGGTGCGGACTCCTTCGCACGGTTCGGGTTCGCACGGTTCGGGTTCGGCTGCCCGCCCCGGTTGGGTTGCTGCCCCCGGTTGGGTTTGCCTGAGGACGTGCCGGGCCGGTCGGCACGCTTGTCTGCGCCGGCCTGCGCAGTATCGTTGAGCCGCAACGACAATCCGATCCGCTGCCGGTCGACGTCGACCTCGAGCACCTTCACCCGCACGACCTGACCGGATTTCACCACTTCGTGCGGGTCGGAGACAAAACGGTCCGCCATCGCCGACACGTGCACCAGTCCGTCCTGATGCACGCCCACATCGACGAACGCACCGAACGCGGCGACGTTGGTCACCACACCTTCGAGCACCATCCCCGGCTTCAGGTCGGCGACCTTCTCCACACCGGCGGCGAAGGTGGCGGTGGAGAAGGCGGGGCGCGGATCGCGGCCGGGCTTCTCCAGCTCGGCGAGGATATCGGTGACGGTGGGGATACCGAACCGCTCATCGGCGACGTCGGCGGGCTTGATGGCCCGCAATGAACGCTCATTGCCGATCAGTTCGGCCAGCGTCACATTCGAGCGGTCCAGGATGCGCCGGACCACCGGATAGGCCTCGGGATGTACACCGGAGGCATCCAGGGGGTCATCACCGTCGGTGATCCGCAGGAAACCCGCACACTGTTCGAAAGCCTTGGGCCCCAACCGGGCAACCTTCAACAGTGCACTGCGATTGCGGAACGGTCCGGTGCTCTCGCGGTGCGCGACGATGGCCTCGGCCAGCGAGTCGGTCACCCCGGACACCCGGGCCAGCAGCGGGACGGACGCCGTGTTGAGGTCGACGCCGACGGCGTTCACGGCGTCCTCGACCACCGCGTTGAGGCTGCGGGCCAACGTCCCCGGGGTGACGTCGTGCTGATACTGGCCGACACCGATCGACTTCGGCTCGATCTTGACCAGCTCGGCCAACGGGTCCTGCAGTCGGCGCGCGATCGACACCGCGCCGCGCAGCGTCACGTCGAGATGCGGCAACTCGTGCGCGGCGTAGGCCGACGCCGAATACACCGACGCGCCGGCCTCGCTGACCATGGCCTTCACCGGCGCGGGCGCCCCGGCGGCCCGGATATCGGCGATGAGTTCGGCGGCTAGCGCATCGGTCTCCCGCGAGGCGGTGCCATTGCCGACGGCAATCAGTTCGACACCGTGCCGGGCGACCAGCGCAGCCAGGGTGGCCTTGGCGGTATCCCATTGTTTCTGCGGCTGATGCGGGAAGACGGCGCAGGTATCGACCACCTTGCCGGTGCTGTCCACCACTGCCACCTTGACCCCGGTCCGGAAACCGGGATCCAGGCCCAGAGTGGTGCGGGTACCCGCGGGCGCAGCCAGCAGCAGGTCCTTGAGATTGCGGGCGAACACCTCGACGGCGTCGCGTTCGGCGCGTTGCCGCAGCCGCATCCGGGAGTCGACGGCGGCCGAGATCATCAGCTTGGTCCGCCAGGCCAGCCGCACCGTGGTGGCCAGCCAGGTCGTCGCCGCGGCATCAGCGGTCATGTCGATGCCGAGGCTCTGCGCGATACGCGCCTGGTAGGCCTGCTCGTCACCGCCGTCGAAGTGCAGGGCCAGAATCTGCTCCTTCTCACCGCGCATGACGGCGAGCACGCGGTGCGACGGTATCTTCTCCAACGGCTCCGTGAACTCGAAGTAGTCCCGGAACTTTTGTCCCGCAGGGCTTTTGGCGGCCTCTTCGGACCACGGTGCGGTCTTCACCATGCCGTCGGTCCAGAACTTGGTGCGTACCTCGCCGACCAGTTCGGCGTCTTCGGCGGCGCGTTCGATCAGGATGTGCCGGGCACCGTCGAGTGCGGCGGCCGCGTCGGCGACCTCCTCGCCGAGGAATTCGGCGGCGACGGCATCGGGGGCCTGGGTGGGATCGGCGAGCAGCCGGTCGGCCAGCGGCTCCAGACCCGCTTCGCGGGCGATCTGCGCCTTGGTGCGGCGCTTCGTCTTGTACGGCAGGTAGATGTCTTCGATCCGGGATTTGGTGTCGGCCGCGCGCAGGGCCGCCCGGAGTTCATCGGTGAGCTTGCCCTGCTCTTCGATCGAGGCCAGCACCGCCTCCCGGCGCTGATCCATCTCCCGCAGGTAGGCCAGCCGCTCCTCCAGCGTGCGCAGCTGACCGTCGTCGAGGCTGCCGGTCACCTCTTTGCGGTAACGGGCGATGAACGGCACCGTCGAACCTTCATCGAGCAGTCGCACAGCGGCGGCCACCTGCCCCTCGGCAACGGCCAGTTCCGCAGCGAGACGGGCATTTACAGATTTCATGGTCCCCACGGGTGCGCTCGATGTCACCCGGCGACCCTACCGAACGGCTTTGGTACCGGCGCAGGCGCGCGCCGCCAGCACCGCCACCAGGAAGCATGCCAGCGGCGTCCAGCCGTCGGCGCCGGCCAGACCGTTCTTCGCAACCAGCAGCATCGCCACCCCGGCCAGGCAGACCAGCACCCCGGCGACCGTCGAGCGCGCACCGGTGGCGCCGACGGCGTCATCCCACCATGGCAGCCTGCGGTGCTCCAGCGGGGACAGCAGCAGGAACGTCGCGAGCATCACCACCGCGAACACCACCGCCCGCAGCGCCAGCAGAGCCCAGAAGTTCGGGGCGTGCACATCCCAGGCGTCCAGGCCGAACGCGTTCAGGGTGAAGGCCGCGACCGCGATGGCCGGGATGTGCCACAGATAGAGCGTCATCGCTCCCCCGTTGCCGACCGCGATGACGTACCAGACCCGCGGGCGCTCGGCCACCCGCTCGACGATCCCGGCGATGGCCACGAACACACAGGACATCCAGATGCAGTGCACCGCGAGCAGCAGCGTCGGCGGCGACACATTCGACACCCCTTCGGTGCTGCCATTGGTGACCAGCGAGACCTCATAGGGTCCGAACACGACGAGGAGCACCTGGGTCGCCAGGGCCGCGGCGGCGGCAAGCAGCGCCAGGCGTGGCCGGATCAACCGCCGCGCATAGCCCACACCGATGACGACCGGGATGAGCCAGACGATGACGAAGTTCAGCACACCGGCTTCGGCGTTCCCGACCGCGAACCGCACCTGGTCGATGAGCGCCGCCACGATCACCAGCGCGCCGACCATGAGGGCGATCCCGCCGCCGGTACGCAGCCGGGTCAGCGCCGGGACGAACGCGATGACCACCAGGTACACACCGAGAAACCACAGCAGCGCCACGCATTCGCGGCCCAGTCGGTCGGCGGATTCGGCGCCGAGGGTCCACCGCGCGACCAGCAGCGCCACCGTCCAGAACCCGAGATACCAGAACACCGGCCGGCACAACCGTTGCGTCCTGCTGACCAGCCAGCTGCCCCATGCCTTGCCCCCGGCGGACCCGTCCGGGTGCCAGCCGTAGGCGCCGGCGGCACCGCCGGCGAAGAAGAACAGCGGCATGACCTGGACGACCCAGGTGATCGGCGTCAGCTGGGGAAGCTCGCCGAGAATGTTCCCGATGCGCAGACCGTTCTCGTTGACGGTGGCCAGTAGCAACGCACAGTGCCCGAACATGACGGTGACCAGGGCGGACAGCCGGGCCACATCGATGGCGCGGTCACGGCCGGGCGCGGGGTTCGCGACACTGTCGCGTGCGGGAAGCAGTCTGGCGAGCGGCATGGGTACAGCGTGCCCGATAGGGGCCGCGTCGGGATGAGTAGGACTACCCGACTGTGCCGTGCCTACGCGCGGTTGTCGGCCAACGCTTCGATGCGCCTGAGGGCATCCTCGGCCGCGGCTGCCACGTCGATACCGCCCGCGGCTCCGCAGCTGGTCATCTCGATGGCCGCATTGTGGGCGGCGACGTACAGGTTGTCGCAGTTCCACTCGGCGGCCCGCAGCGACCACAGCACCGCACCCTCGGGCGCCGCCTGCACCGATTCCACGCTGAACGTATAGGTGCGGCCGTACATCGTGGTGACGGTGACCGGGGTGTCGCTGCAGGCGTCGACGGTGCCCCGCGCCGCGGTGAGCGCATCCGGTGCCGAGAAGTCGGAGGGGAAGACGGCCACCATCTCCTCGACGACGGCCTCGGCACTGCCGGCGCTGGTCGACCAGTGCCCGCCGTCTCTGGACTCGGGACCGTGATCGACGATGAACGGCGGGTCGACCTCGCGGGCCACGCCGGCACACCGTTCCGGTTCGACGGTGGCGAACAGGTTGCCGTCCTTGTCGACGGTGTCCGGGCTGAGCAGATCACCGACCTGCAGCGGCGAGATCGGGCCCACCGGCGGCGCCGGGCGCGCCTGCGGACTGTCGACCGGCCGGGTGCAACCCGCGACAGCCAGCACCAGGACTGCCGCCACCGCCGTTTTCGCCATACCTCGATTCTAGGAATGCGTCGTTTCGGGCACCCGCTCCTTGCCGGTCAACGGATCCCGGGTCTCCCAGAACGTGGCGCCCACGATGCCGAGTGCGAGCGGGTCGAAGATCGGGTCGAGGCCGTCCTTCTTCTGGCGTTCGTAATCGCGCAGTGCCTTGTAGGCGGGCTGCTGCAGGATCAGGATCCCGATGATGTTGAGCCAGGCCATGAGTCCGACGCCGATATCGCCGAGGGTCCAGGCCTCGGTCGCCGTCGACACGGCACCGGAGACCACCGATCCGAGGATCACCGCCTGCAGCAGCAGCGTCGCGTCGCCGCCGACAGTCCCGCGGATCACCGGAACCTTCAGCGCCGCGGCCTTGCCCAGCAGGAAGCGCAGGTTGGTCTCGGCCATGTAGTAGTAGGCGATGATGGTCGTCAGGCAGAAGAACGCCAGCGACACGGCGACGAAACTCGAGCCGCCGCCCTGCCACAGGGTGTCGAAACCGGTCTGCACGAAGGACGGCCCCACCTCGGCGTCGGCGGACAACGCGCCGCCCTCGGCGAGGACCGCGCCGGTGTCGGTTTCGCCCTCGTACACCCGGTACGCGCCGGTCGACAGGATCAGGAAGCCGGTCGCCGAACAGATGAACAGGGTGTCGACGTAGACGGCGAAGGCCTGCACCAGGCCCTGCTTGGCGGGGTGGGACACCTCGGCGGCCGCGGCGGCGTGCGGGCCGGTGCCCTGGCCGGCCTCGTTGGAGTAGATGCCGCGCTTGACGCCCCACATGACCGCGGCGCCCACGATGGCGCCGAATCCGGCGTCGAGGCCGAAGGCGCTCTCGAAGATCAGCTTGAGCATCCCGGGCAGTGCATCGGCGTTGGCGAACACGATGATCATCGCGAGCACGATGTAGACCACCGCCATGAACGGCACCACGATCGAGGCGAACGCCGCGATGCGCTTCACGCCGCCGATGATCACGAATGCCAGCAGGATCACGGTGCACACCGCGACGACCCACTTGGACACGCCCCAGGACTGGTTCATCGCCGACGCCATCGAATTCGATTGCACGCTCGGCAGCAGCACACCGCAGGCCAGCACCGTGACCGCGGCGAAGATGAGGCCGTACACCTTGAACAGCGGGGCGGCCTTGGTGTGCGCCATCGCCCTGCTCAGGTAGTAGGCCGGTCCGCCGCGGTATTCGCCGGTCAGCGTATCGCGGGTCTTGTAGATCTGCCCGAGGGTGCACTCGACGAAGCTCGTCGAGGCACCGAGGAACGCCACCGCCCACATCCAGAACAGCGCACCCGGTCCGCCGAACGCGATGGCGGTGGCGACGCCGGCGATGTTGCCGGTGCCCACCCGGCCCGCCAGCGACATCGTCAGCGCCTGGAACGAGGACACGCCGGAGGGTGATTTCTCACCCTTCAGCATCAGCCGGATCATCTCCTTGAACTGGCGCACCTGGACGAACCGGGAGCGGATGGAGAAGTACACGCCGGCGGCAAGGCACAGATACACCAGCCCATTGCTCCAGATATAACTGTTGAGCGTGTTCAGGAATTCGGTCACGACGGTAGCTCCGTCCATAGGTTCATTCGCGGGCGTTTCCGCTCAGCATCGTTGCAAAGGCAATGTTGCTCCGTGTTAAAAATTCGTCAATCCGGTGTTAGCGATTCCACCCCTGGGCCCGCACTCGATGGGAAACACCTGACAGCCTGAGACGGTTCTGTAAAGCTGCTCGGCACCGAACGTAGGAAAGGACACGATGTCGACACCGCGGGCCACCGCCCCGCTCGAACCACCCGCGACGCACGGACCGCGGCGGGCGTGGACCGCCGTCGCCGTGCTCGCCCTTGTCGGCACCCTCAACTACGTCGACCGCTTCCTGCCCGGGGTTCTCGCCGAACCGATCAAGCAGGAATTGGCGTTATCGGACACCGCGATCGGCGTCATCAACGGGTTCGGCTTCCTCATCGTGTACGCCGTGCTGGGCATCGTGATCGCCCGGGTCGCCGACCGCGGCATGTTCGGAGCTGTCATCGGGGGCTGCCTGACGCTGTGGGGTTCCATGACGATGCTCGGCGGCGCCGTGCAGTCCGGCTTCCAGCTCGCGCTCACCCGCGTCGGCGTCGCCGTCGGCGAGGCGGGCAGCACCCCGGCCGCACACGCCTACGTCGCACGCAACTTCGTCCCGGAGAAGCGGTCGGCACCGCTGGCGGTCATCACCATGTCGATCCCGCTGGCCAGTGCCGCCAGCCTGCTCGGCGGCGGCCTGCTCGCCGAGAGCATGGGGTGGCGGATGGCGTTCGTGGTGATGGGTGGCATCAGTGTGCTGCTCGCACCGCTGGTGCTGTGGGTCGTCGGCACCCGTCAGACCCTGCCCACCCCGCCGGTCCGGGAGCGCGCCGCGTCGGTCAACTGGTGGGATCTGCTGCGCAAACCCAGCTTCCTGGCCATGGTCGGCGGCACCGCACTGGTCTCTGCGGCCGGCTACTCGCTGACCACGTTCGCCCCGGCGTTCCTGATGCGCACCCGCGGGATGTCGCTCGGCGAGGTCGGTATCGAATACGGCCTCGCCACCGGACTGCTCGGGATTCTGGGCCTGCTGATCGTCGGCCGGATCGCCGACCGGCTCGCCGCCCGCGACCCACGCTGGCTGCTGTGGATCGTGGTCATCCTGATCGCGATCCTGCTACCGGCCTCGGCGCTGGCCTTCGTGGTCGAGAGCCGCGCGGCATGCGTGTGGCTGCTGGCGCTGGGTTACGTCATCGGCACCGCTTACCTGGCGCCGTCCATCGCGGCCATCCAGCGGCTGGTGCTACCCGAACAACGCGCGACGGCGTCGGCGATCTTCCTGTTCTTCAATGCGACGCTCGGCTCGGTCGGACCGTTCCTCACCGGCGTGATCAGCGATTCGCTGACCGCCGAACTGGGCCCGCAGGCATTGGGCCGCGCGCTGCTGATCCTGGTGCCGACGATGCAGTTCGTCGCGATCGGCTGCTACGCCCTGGCCGCGCACCACTACCGCCGCGACATCATCGAGGAGCCCTGACCCCGACCACGGCGAAACTCGCGTACCGGTCGCTCAAATGTTCGCCGGAGCGACCGGTACGCGAGTTTCGGCAGTACCTGGGCGACGGGTGGCACCCCATAGCCCGACACCGATGCCGACGACCGCGCCGCCGAGCCCGATGATCTGTTGCGAACGCGGCAGCTCGTGATGCACGCCGGCACCGCCGAGCAGATCGGCGGCGTCGGCCCCGCCGGAGGCCAGGAACCAGCCCCGGGTGTCCTTGCCGCGCAACCCCGCGGCCAGCAGCAATCCACCGATCAGCGCATCGCGATACCCCATCGACCGCAGCAGCAGCCGCGCCGTCGGATCCTTGGTCTCCGGTGAACCCCAGAGTTGATTGGCCTTGATCGGGTCGACGAGAAACGATATGCCCGAGGCCAATCGGATGCCGCCCACGGCCAGCGCCGCCCGGTCGATAGACATGGCTGGCAGCCTAGGACGGGACGGATCGCTGCGTCAGCGATTCTCGTTCTTCGGGTCGATGACCGTCGGTGGTCCGTCCGGGTGCAGTGCTCCACCCTCGTTCACCCAGTCCTCGATCTCAGTGGCGTCCTCGCGGACGATCGGTCGACGCCTACTGAACAGCGACTTCACCTTCGTTGTGAGCTTCGACATCCACTGATTCTAGGCGTCGAATCGAAACGCCCTGCCATAGAACGCATTTTGATCCGCCGACTGCAGCTTGGTTCCCGGAACAATGAACAATTGCGCCAACTGGGTCCCGCACGCGGTCCGCACCGCGATAATCAAGGGACCCGAGCTCAAAGAGGAGCAGACCGATGGCCAAACGCGCCGCCGACACCACATCCCCCGAGCAGGATTTCGACCAGGATGTGGCCGCCACCCAGGAATACTTCGACAGCCCGCGTTTCGAGGGCATCACCCGGTTGTATTCGGCGCGGCAGGTAGCTGAACAGCGCGGCACCATTCCGGCGGACTATCCGGTGGCACGCGAGGCCGCGACGGCCTTCCATCCGCGTCTGCGGGAGTTGTTCAGTCAGAAGAAGAGCATCACCACCTTCGGGCCGTACTCCCCCGGCCAGGCCGTCACGATGAAGCGGATGGGCATCGAAGGCATCTATCTCGGTGGTTGGGCCACCTCGGCCAAGGGTTCCATCAACGAGGATCCCGGACCCGATCTGGCCAGCTACCCGCTGAGCCAGGTGCCTGATGAGGCGGCCGGTCTGGTGCGCGCGCTGCTGACCGCGGACCGCAATCAGCAGTACCTGCGGCTGAAGATGACCCCCGAGCAGCGCGCCGCGCAGCCGGCCGTCGACTACCGGCCGTTCATCATCGCTGACGCCGATACCGGTCACGGCGGAGATCCGCACGTGCGCAACCTGATTCGCCGCTTCGTCGAATCCGGTGTGCCCGGGTATCACATCGAGGACCAGCGTCCGGGCACCAAGAAGTGCGGCCATCAGGGTGGCAAGGTGCTGGTGCCCTCCGATGAGCAGATCAAGCGGCTCAACACCGCGCGCTTCCAGCTCGACATCATGCGGGTACCCGGCATCATCGTCGCCCGCACCGACGCGGAGGCGGCCAACCTCATCGACGGTCGGGCCGATGAACGCGATCAGCCCTTCCTGCTCGGCGCCACGAACGTGAAAATCCCGCCGTACAAGTCCTGTTTCCTGGCCATGACACGGCATTTCCACAATCAGGGTGTCAACGAGCTCAACGGTCACCTGCTCTACGCGCTGCCCGACGGCGAGTACGCGGCGGCCGAGGCGTGGTTGGAGAGCCAGGGCATCCTCGCCGATATCGCCACCGCCGTGGAGACCTACAAGAAGAACCCCGGCCAATCGGTGGACGCCCTCTTCGACGGGGTGGAATCGAAGTTCGTCGAGGCCTGGCAGAACGACGCCGGGCTGGAGACCTACGGTGACGCGGTCGCCGAGCTACTGGAGTTCCGCGAGCGCGAAGGCGAGAAGGCCGCCCTGAGCGCGGCGGAGTGGCGGGAGTTCGCCGCGCAGGCCTCGCTGTACGTGGCTCGGGGCAAGGCAAAGGAACTGGGCGCCGACGTGGCCTGGGATCCGGAACGGGTGAAAACCCCGGAGGGCTACTACCAGATTCGCGGCGGTATCCCCTACGCGATTGCCAAGTCGCTGGCCGCTGCGCCGTTCGCCGACATCCTGTGGATGGAGACCAAGACCGCCGACCTGGCCGACGCCCGCGAGTTCGCGCAGGCCATCCACGCGGTCTACCCGGACAAGATGCTGGCCTACAACCTCTCGCCGTCGTTCAACTGGGACACCACCGGTATGACCGATGACCAGATGCGGGCCTTCCCCGCGGAGATCGGCAAGCTGGGGTTCGTCTTCAACTTCATGACCTACGGCGGCCACCAGATCGACGGCGTGGCGGCCGAGGAGTTCGCGACCGCGCTGCTGCAGGACGGCATGCTGTCGCTGGCCCGGCTGCAACGCAAGATGCGCCTGGTCGAATCTCCTTACCGCACACCGCAGACACTGGTCGGAGGTCCGCGCAGCGATGCGGCACTGGCCGCCTCGTCGGGGCGGACGGCGACCACCAAATCGATGGGCAAAGGTTCCACCCAGCATCAGCACCTGGTGCAGACCGAGGTGCCCCGCAAGCTGCTGGAGGAATGGCTGGCGTTGTGGTCCGAGCACTATCAGCTGGGCGAGAATCTGCGGGTGCAGCTGCGCCCGCGCCGGGCCGGTTCCGATGTGCTGGAGCTCGGTATCTACGGCGACGGTGACGAGAAGCTCGCCGATGTGATCGTCGACCCGATCAAGGACCGGCACGGCCGCAACATCCTGACGGTGCGCGACCAGAACACCTACGCCGAGAAGCTGCGCAAGAAGCGTTTGATGGACGTGATCCACCTGTGGCTGATCCACCGGTTCAAGCCGGAGATCGTGTACTACGTGACGCCCACCGAGGACAACATCTATCAGACCGAGAAGATGAAGAAGCACGGCATCTTCAGCAACGTCTACCAGGAGGTCGGCGAGATCATCGTCGCCGATGTGAACCAGCCGCGCATCGATGAGCTGCTGTCCGCCGACCGGGAGGCGCTGGGCAAGCTCATCCGCAAGGAGGACTAGCGATTTCGGCGCGGTTCCGTCACCTCAGCGTACGAA
>JBPPMV010000239.1:0-3823 GCA_051306235.1 Mycobacterium sp.
GGGACTACCGCAGCGAGTACCTGATCGGCAGGTGCTTGAGTCCGCCGACGAATGTCGTCGCGGACAGCTCGGGATCACCCGCCAGCTCGATGGACTCCAGGCGCGGGATCAGTTCGGAGAACAGGCTGTTCATCTCCATCCGGGCCAGCGCCGCGCCCAGGCAGAAGTGCACGCCGTAACCGAACGCCACATGCTTGTTCGGATCCCGACCGACATCGAACCGGAATGGTTCGTCGAAGACGTCCTCGTCGCGGTTGCCCGAAACGTAAGCAAGGTAGACGGATTCGCCCTCGGCGATGCGGACGCCGCGCACCTCGGTGTCCGCGGTGGCGGTCCGCATGAACTCCTTGACAGGTGTGGTCCAGCGGATCATCTCCTCGACCGCGGTGCCCATCAGTTCGGGATCGTTGCGTAGCCGCTCGAGCTGGTCGGGATTCTCGATGAGCGCCAGCAGTCCACCGGAGATGGCGTCCTTGGTGGTGTCGTGCCCGGCGCTGGCGACGATCACGTAGTACGAGGCGGTATCGACGTCGGACAGCGGCTCGCCGTCGATGAGGCCGTTGGCGATCGCCGAGGCCAGGTCCTCGGTCGGGGTCTCCCGGCGGGACGCGGTGAGCTGGGAGAAGTAGGCGAAGAAGTCGAGCAGGACGGCGAGCTGGTCCTCCAGTGTGCCGCCGTCACGCTTGTACTCGTCATCGTCCCCGCCGAACATCTCCTGGGTCAGCGAGTGCATACGTGCATAGTCGTCCTCGGGCAGCCCGAGCAGCGACATGATGACGTAGAGCGGGAAGTGCACGGCGATCTCGGTGACGAAATCGCATTCCGGTCCGATATCGCGCATCCTGTCGACATACCGTTTGGCGAGTTCGTCGACCCGGACCTTGAGGTCGCGCATCGCCTTGGGGCGGAACCAATCTGCGCCGATGGCACGGACTTTGCGGTGATGCGGGTCGTCCATGTGGATCAGCGTGCGCAGACCCATCCCGGCCTCGAGTTGTTCCTTGGCCAGATCGTCGGCAGCGGCGGTGGCCAGCAGGGGGCGAGGCTCGCTGAGGAACAGGTTGTTCTCGCGTTCGACGGCCATGATGTCGGTGTGTTTGGTGATGGCCCAGAAGGAGCGGTAGCGGGTGGACTCGACCCGGACGACCGGTTCGTTGGCGCGCAGGTAGCTCAGTGCTTCGTGCAGTCGCGCGTCGTCTGCGTAGGCCTTCGGTTCGACGAACACCTTGGCGTACTGGCTGGCCCTGTCGTCTTTGGTCGGGGTACTCATCAACGACTCCTTCGTGATTCTTGACGGGTGTCAAGTCGTAGTTTAGGGCGACGCCGCCGCCCGCATGCGCGGAACACCGGAATCGTCGTCAGTAGGCTCGGCGCGTGCCCTCCACGTCCCGACTCGTCCGTTGCGCGCTGGCATTGCTGACGGTGGCGACGGTCTCGCTGGGCTGCGCGGGTGAAGGCGCTGATCCGGCTGCGTCGCTGCCTCCGGACCCGTCGCTGGTGAAGACGACCGCGGGGTTGGTGCATGGCGCGGCCACGCTCGACAAGCGGCGCTTTGCGGGGATTCCGTACGCCGCCCCGCCGACCGGGGCGCTCAGGTGGCAGCCGCCGCAGCCCGTGACGCCCTGGACGGGTGTGCGCGATGCCACCACGATGGGACCGCGCTGCCTGCAGGACGAGGGCAGCGACCTGGAGATGGGCAGGCAAACCGACGAGGACTGCCTGACTCTCAATGTGTGGACCCCACCGCCGACCAAAGAGCTACGGCCGGTGATGGTTTGGATCCACGGTGGTGCCTTCATCAACGGTAACGGCGGCATGTACGACTCGCGCTGGCTCGTCGACCGCGGCGATATCGTCGTCGTCACGCTGAACTACCGACTCGGTGCGCTCGGCTTCCTTGCGCATCCGGCGCTCGGCCCGAAAGGTGCGGTCGGCAACTACGGGTTGCAGGACCAGCAGGCCGCGCTGCGCTGGGTGCATGACAACATCGCGGCCTTCGGTGGCGATCCCGACAAGGTGACCATCGCGGGCGAGTCGGCGGGCGGGATGGCGGTCTGCGATCACCTGGTCGCACCCGAGTCGAGCGGCCTGTTCCGCGCGGCCATCATCCAGAGTGGGCCCTGTCAGGCGCAGTTGGCGCTACCGGAGGCCGAGCGCATCAGCGAGGACTACGCGCGCGACGCGGGCTGCGGCGATCCGGCGACCGTCGCGTCGTGTCTGCGTGCGCTGCCGGAGAACGCACTGCGAAAGCCGGTGTGGTACGACCGGATCGGCGAGGACACGCTCAGCGGCCCGATCCATGGAACGACCGTCCTGCCCGAGGATCCGGTGGTCGCCTTCGATGCGGGGCGGGTGGCCGATGTGCCCCTGCTGATCGGCACCAACCGCGATGAGTTCACTCTCTTCGTCGCGCTGCAGTATCTGCGGGCCGGCCGGCAGTACGCGGCGGGGGAGTATCCCGGTCTGCTGGCGGACACGTTCGGGGCCGATGCGGCGGCAGTCGGAAGCCGGTACCCGTTGGACCGCTATGGAGGCAGCGCTGCGCTGGCGTACTCGGCGGCGGTGACCGACGGGGTGTTCGCCTGCATTGCCGATGGGATGGCCGATCGGCTGGCGACTGCCAATGACGTGTACGCCTACGAGTTCAACGATCCGAATCCGCCGATGCCGGAACCCATGCGCACCTTGCCCTTCCCGGTGGGTGCCAGTCACTCGCTGGAATTGCGCTATCTGTTCGATATCGGGGGTGCGCCGCCGCTGACGCCGGCCCAGCAGCGGTTGTCGAACCAGATGATCGACTTCTGGGCGAACTTTGTGGCCGACGGCGTGCCGACGGCCGCGGACGCGCCGGAGTGGCCCAAGGTCAGCGACGGCGGCCCGTGGATGTCGCTGCAACCGGACGGCAGTCGTGTCATCGACGATTTCGGGCAGCAGCACCAGTGTGACTTCTGGGCGGGTCTGCAACGCTGAGCGCAGCCGGGGGTCAGCCCGCGGGCGTCACCCAGGTGGTGATGTCGGCGTGCACCACCTCGGTGCCCGCGCGATCGGTGATGGATACCGGCACGACGAGTTCGGTGCCCTCGGTGATGGCGTCGAAATCCGGCGGGGTGAACTCGGCCTGCGCCCGCAGTGAGGTCGTCGCCTTGGCCAGGTACTGCACCGTCATCGCCTTGGGAATCCAGCGGTGCGTGCTCGGTACGGTGGCCTCCATCGCCATGCCCATCGCCACCTCGGCGGCATTGCACGCGGCGATGGCGTGCACGGTGTGCAGGTGGTTGTAGACGTAGAACCACTTCGGTACCCGCACCTCGGCGTACCCGGGTTCCATCCTGACGATGTGGGGGAGCACCGAGGCGAAATAGGGCACCCGCACCATCGCGGCCGCCGAGAACAGTCGACTGCCCAGCGTTTTATCCGATAACTGCTGCCAGGCGCGGTAGGTGGGGCTCTCGGTCATCGGACATACCTTACTCGCGAGTAAGATTGACACGCGGTGTGCTCCGGCCTGCGGTCTCGCGCGGGGTCTCGGCTACCTGATTTCAGCGAGGACCGAAGGCGACCGCGGCCGTCTGACATGAGGTAGGAGATAGGGCCGTTCTGTCTACCTGTTGTCAGCGAAGTAGAGGCCGACGTGCGGCTGGCTGACGTGAGGTAGGCGGTCGGGCGGTTTGTGTGCCTTCGCAGCGTCTCGACGAGCCTCCCAGCTGCTCGATCAGGGATTTGGAGGACGCCGGGATCTGAGGCATACTGTTCGGGTTGCCTTCTGCCGGGTTCGCCCGGCCGGGGGTAACCGACCCGCGTCCTTCACGGACGCACCCGGTCC
>JBPPMV010000240.1:0-6056 GCA_051306235.1 Mycobacterium sp.
TCGGTGGCCCGCGGTGGTGGCCGCGCGTCCTACCGTGGTCTGGTCCAGATCAACAAGGGTGCGCACGGATCCCGTTCGAGCGTGAAATGCGATGCGCTGCTGGTCGATACGATCAGCCGCTCGGACACCTACCCCTATGTCGACATCCGCGAGGACGACGTCACCATGGGTCACGAGGCGACGGTGTCCAAGGTCAGTGAGGACCAGCTGTTCTACCTCATGAGCCGCGGCATGACCGAGGACGAGGCGATGGCGATGGTCGTGCGCGGCTTCGTCGAGCCGATCGCCAAGGAACTTCCGATGGAGTACGCACTCGAACTCAACCGGTTGATCGAACTGCAGATGGAAGGTGCCGTCGGATGACGGCGAGCGAAGCGACGGGGATCAAGGCATGACCAAGCCCAATCTGACCGAATCGGTCGAAGGGATCATCAAGAACAAGGGTGAGCTGTTCTCCTCGTTCGATGTCGATGCCTTCGAAGTCCCGGGTGGCCGCGACGAATTGTGGCGGTTCACCCCGCTGAAGCGGCTGCGCGGCCTGCACGACGGAACGGCTCTCGCCTCGGGTAGTGCGCTCATCGAGGTGACCGAACGTCCCGGCGTGAGCGTCGAAACCGTCCAGCGCGGTGACGAGCGACTCGGCCAGGCCGGCGTGCCCGCCGACCGTGTTGCCGCCCAGGCCTTCTCGTCATTCGGCACGGCCACCGTGGTGACCGTGGCGCGTGGGACCGAGTTGGCCGAACCCATCGAGATCACGATCGACGGGCCCGGCGAGGGTGCGGTGGCCTACGGGCATCTGCAGATCCGCGTCGAGGAACTGGCCCGCGCGATCATCGTCGTCGACCTGCGCGGCAGCGGAACCTACGCCGACAATGTCGAGATCATCGTCGGCGACGCCGCCGGTGTCGGCGTGATCTGGATTGCCGACTGGGCCGATGACATGGTGCACGTCAGTGCCCATCACGCCCAGCTCGGCAAGGATGCCGTGCTCGGACACGTGAACGTCACCCTCGGTGGCGATGTCGTGCGCACCACCACGGCGGTCCGGTTCACCGGACCCGGTGGTGACGCCAAGCTGCTCGGCACCTATTTCGCCGATGACGGTCAGCACTTCGAGTCGCGGCTGCTGGTCGACCATTCGCAGCCCAACTGCAAATCCGATGTGCTGTACAAGGGTGCGTTGCAAGGCGATCCGAACTCGGACAAGCCGGATGCGCACACCGTGTGGATCGGCGATGTGCTGATCCGTGCCGAGGCCACCGGTACCGACACCTACGAGGCGAACCGCAACCTGGTGCTCACCGACGGTGCCCGCGCCGACTCGGTGCCCAACCTGGAGATCGAGACGGGCGAGATCGTCGGCGCCGGACACGCCAGTGCCACCGGACGTTTCGACGATGAGCAGTTGTTCTACCTCCGGGCACGGGGCATTCCCGAAGCCCAGGCCCGCCGCCTGGTGGTACGTGGCTTCTTCGGCGAGATCATCGCCAAGATCGCCGTGCCCGCGGTGCGCGAGCGCCTGACCGAAGCAATTGAACGAGAACTAGCGATCACAGAGTCGAAAGCAGCCCACGAATGACCACACTTGAAGTCAGGGACCTCCACGTCAGCGTCGTCTCCAAAGAGGACGGGACCGACATCCCGATCCTCAAGGGCGTCAACATCACCGTGAAGTCGGGGGAGACCCATGCGGTGATGGGGCCCAACGGATCCGGCAAGTCCACGCTGTCCTACGCCATCGCCGGCCACCCGAAGTACACCGTCACCTCGGGGTCGATCACCCTCGACGGTGCAGACGTCCTCGAGATGAGCATCGACGAGCGCGCCCGCGCGGGCCTGTTCCTGGCCATGCAGTACCCCATCGAGGTACCCGGCGTCTCCATGTCGAACTTCCTGCGTACCGCCGCCACTGCTGTCCGCGGTGAGGCCCCGAAGTTGCGGCACTGGGTCAAAGAGGTCAAGACCGCGATGAGCGAGCTGGACATCGACCCGACGTTCTCCGAGCGCAGCGTCAACGAAGGGTTCTCCGGCGGCGAGAAGAAGCGTCACGAGATCCTGCAGCTGGGCCTGCTCAAGCCGAAGATCGCCATCCTCGACGAGACCGACTCCGGGCTCGACGTCGACGCACTGCGCGTCGTCAGTGAGGGCGTGAACCGCTTCAAGGACGCCGAGGACGCAGGCGTTCTGCTGATCACGCACTACACCCGGATCCTGCGCTACATCCAGCCGCAGTTCGTCCACGTGTTCTTCGACGGCCGCATCATCGAGTCCGGCGGTCCGGAACTCGCCGACGAGCTGGAGGAGAACGGCTACGAGCGGTTCACCCAGGCTGCAGCCAGCTCCTAGCGGGCCAGCCGCAGCCACACCACCGCGTAGGAGGAGCTGGGACATGACAACGACATCCGTCGGCCACCCACTGGATCTGGAGGAGATCGCCCGCATCCGGGCCGACTTCCCCATCCTGAACCGGGTGATGCGCGGCGGGTGTCAGTTGGCATATCTGGATTCGGGTGCGACATCGCAGAAACCGCTCACGGTACTGGACGCCGAGCGCGCGTTCCTGACCACCTCCAACGGCGCGGTGCACCGTGGTGCGCACCAGCTGATGGAGGAGTCCACCGACGCCTACGAGCAGGGCCGCGCCGATATCGCGGCCTTCGTCGGCGCCGATGTCGACGAGCTGGTGTTCACCAAGAACGCCACCGAGGCGATCAATCTGGTCGCGTACGCGTTGGGGGACAACCGCTTCGAGAACGCTGTCGGACCCGGGGACGTCATCGTCACCACCGAGCTCGAGCACCACGCCAATCTGGTGCCGTGGCAGGAGCTGGCGCGGCGCACCGGGGCAACGCTGCGCTGGTATGGGGTCACCGACGACGGCCGCATCGACCTGGACTCGCTGCAGCTCGACGCGCGGGTGAAAGTGGTTGCTTTCAACCATCATTCGAATGTCACCGGTGCGCTCGCGCCGGTACAGGAGCTGGTGGCCAGGGCCAAGGCGGTCGGTGCGCTGACCCTGCTCGACGCCTGCCAGTCGGTGCCGCATCAGCCGATCGACTTCCACGCACTCGATGTCGACTTCGCCGCGTTCTCGGGGCACAAGATGCTGGGCCCGACCGGTATCGGGGTGCTCTACGGCAGGCGCGAGTTGCTGAACGCGTTACCGCCGTTCATCACCGGCGGCTCCATGATCGAGACCGTCAGCATGGAGGAGACCACCTTCGCGCCCGCCCCGCAGCGGTTCGAGGCGGGCACCCCGATGACCTCGCAGGTGGTCGGGCTGGCCGCGGCGGCTCGGTATCTGAGCGCCATCGGCATGCCCGCCGTGCAGGCCCACGAGCAGACCCTGGTCGCCGCGGCGCTGGCAGGTCTGGCCGAGGTGCCGGGGATACGCATCATCGGACCGCAGACCACCGAGCGGCGCGCCTCGCCGGTGAGCTTCGTGCTCGACGGTGTGCACGCACACGATGTGGGGCAGGTACTCGACGATGACGGCGTCGCGGTGCGGGTCGGTCATCATTGCGCCGCGCCGCTGCACCGCAGGTTCGGCATCAGCGCCACGGCCCGGGCCTCGTTCGCGGTGTACAACACCCTCGACGAGGTGGACCGGCTGGTGGCCGGGGTCAGGCGAGCGGTGGAGTTCTTCTCGTGAGGAGTGACCGGATCTCGTGAGAATGGAACAGATGTACCAGGAAGTGATCCTGGACCATTACAAGCATCCCCATCACCGCGGTCTGCGCGAGCCGTTCGGCGCCGAGGTTCACCACGTCAACCCGACCTGCGGTGACGAGGTCACCCTGCGGGTGGCGTTATCGGACGACGGCGAGACGGTCGAGGACATCTCCTATGACGGCCAGGGCTGTTCCATCAGTCAGGCTGCCACCTCGGTGCTCACCGACCAGGTGATCGGGCAGAGCGTCGGCGATGCGCTCAAGACGGTGGCCGCGTTCACCGAGATGATCTCCTCGCGTGGGAACGTTGAAGGGGACGAGGATGTCATCGGCGACGGAATCGCGTTCGCCGGTGTGGCGAAGTACCCGGCCCGGGTGAAATGTGCCCTGCTCGGTTGGACGGCGTTCAAGGCCGCTCTCGCCGAGGCCAGTCACGATGTGGAGGATAAACGATGACCGAGACTCAACCCGTGAACGAGGAACTGCTCGCCGATCTCGAGGAGGCCATGCGCGATGTGGTGGACCCCGAGTTGGGGATCAACGTCGTCGACCTCGGCCTGGTGTACGGAATGAACGTCGAAGAGGGCGAGATCGGCACCGTTGCGCTGATCGACATGACGCTGACGTCGGCGGCCTGTCCGCTGACCGATGTCATCGAGGATCAGACCCGTACCGCGCTGATCGGCGCCGGGCTGGTCAAAGACATCAAGCTCAACTGGGTGTGGAACCCGCCGTGGGGCCCGGACAAGATCACCGATGACGGCCGCGAGCAGCTGCGCGCCCTGGGGTTCACCGTCTGAGCTTCACCGTCTGAAGACCTGAATTCCCCGGCGGGCCGGACCGCGTAGGTCTCCGGCGTGCCGGTCATCGGCATGAGCCGATCGAACTGGCCGCCGAGTGCATGTGCGCAGCTGCGCTGCTTCAGCAAATTCCACCGGTTCCGCGAAGTCGACGTGGCATGTGGCAAAGGGCGTCTTCGCCGCCATGGAATCAGTGAATGGCAGTTCACTGATGTGGGTCCGGCTATGGGCGGCCACTTCATCGGTGGCATCGGAATGGCAATGTTGAATTCATTGCTGGAGTCATTGTCATTCTTTGAACGCGCAATATTCTGATTTAGCTGTCATTCTTAGGCGTCTCGGTTATTGTTCGGTCTGCGCCGGTTCGCCGTCGCAAATTTCGTGAAATATGCACTGGTTCAAACGAATTCCATGGGTGGGACTGCCGGTTCATCGGGACTGCCCCTTGCTGTACGCGGCACGTCTGGCACTGAGTCGAATTTGCGCAGTCGGTTATTCTTCGGTCGGTCATATTTGCCTGCGCTCATTCAGCATGCCCCAACGGTCCGCATATTCATCTGTCGGATGCCGTAAACGGAATGGGGGAGGACGCGATGGGCTATATGGGCGGTCAGTCGAATCGCTATTGGCTGGGTGCGGGCATGATGGCCGTCGGTCTCGGCGCCGCGATCGCGTCCGGGCAGGGTGTGGCGCTCGCGGCTGCCGAAGACGCCGGCGGGTCGGCGGCCTCCGGTGCGAAACCCGCCGCGGCCGAGCGTGAACAGAGCTCAACCTCGCCGGGTGGTACCGAAGCCGCCGAGTCCAGGACCGCACGGGGCAGTCGGCCCGAACGAACGGCGCGGCCCACGCCGGAGGCGCGCCGGTCCGTCACCACCCGACGGGCTGCCGAGGTCGGTATCCACGCTCCCCGCACGGTCACGGTGGGCACCGTCGCGGTGGACCCTCCGTCGCCCGATGATCCCGCCGCAGGCGCGGCGGGCAAGGACCCGGACGACCTCGGCGACACGGCCTACGACCGGCGCCGCACCTTCGCCGAGACCCGACCGCTGCGCCCGGAACGGCGCATCCAGGCGACCGTCTGGGAGGCGGCCGAGCAGCGCCGGGCCACGGTCTCGCCAGCGACCTCCGCCACCGGACCGGCCGACTCCAGCTCCGTCGCGGCGCCCGCGGTAGCACTGTCGGCGGCCTCGACGGTGCTGGCTGCCCCGTCGGCACAGGCGAACGTCGCTGCGGCCAAACCGGTGACGATCGGCGGCTTTGTCAAGAGCATGCTCGCCCGCGTCAGCCTGAAGTTCACCCTGCCCAAGGGGATGCAGAATTGGTGGCGTGATGTCCGCCGGCGAATCTTCGGAGTTCCCGCCACCCCCGTCGTGGTGCCGCCGACCGAGCCGGTGACACCGAACCCGACCGGCCCCGGCCCGGTGGGCTCGCCGCCCACGGCCGATGCCCCGGTGCTGTCCGCCGGTTTCCACGACTACGGCATCGACTGGTATCCCGACCGCATCATCTGGCACGTGGACGGCGTCGAAACCGGGCGGGTCACCAAGGCGCAGTACGAGGCACTCGGCGGTGATTGGACACCGTT
>JBPPMV010000241.1:0-2440 GCA_051306235.1 Mycobacterium sp.
CGAGGGCATCGCCGAGCTGGATCGCATCCACGCGCTACCCCGGCGCTATCCCGGTTGGGTCGGGGTGATCGGTTATGGGTTGCAAAGTGCCGCATACGGTTTGATCCTGCAACCGACGGTGGTGTCGCTGGTCGCCGCCACCGGGTTCGGGCTGATCGTCGGACTGCTGGAGCTGTTGACCCGCAAGAATGCCGCCGTGCGGCAACTCCTGCCGGTCCTGAGCGCCTTCCTGGTCACCTACGTGGCCTTCAGCCTCGGGCGGTTGCTGCACATGGGGCACGACAGCCTGCGAGTGCTGATCGCGCCGCTGACACTCTTTCTGCCCGGGGTGGCGATCACGCTGGCGGTCATCGAGTCGTCGACCAGCGAGGTGGTGTCCGGATCGGCGCGTCTGATGGCCGGACTGATGCGGTTGGCACAGCTGGCCCTGGGGATCCTGCTGGCCGTCCAGTTGCTCGGGCTGTCCTGGTCCGAGCTCGCCGATGCCCCGGTCAACACGCTCGGCAGTTGGGCGCCCTGGGTGGGGGTCGCCGTGTACGCCATCGGGATCACGCTGCACCTCGGGCCGCCCCGGGGCTTCGCCCCGTGGTTGATGCTGGTCCTTTTCACCGCCTACGGCGCGCAGCTACTGACGAACGCGGCGTTCGGCGGGTATGTCAGCGGCTTCGGCGGTGGCCTGATCCTGATCCTCTGCGCGTTGGCGCTCAGCAGACTGTCGATGACACCGGTGGCCCAGGTGATGCTCGCCCCCGGGTTCTGGCTGCTGGTGCCCAGCTCTATCGGGATGATCGGCGTCGCAGAACTGGCGTCGGGGCAGGGCAGTGCGGCGATCACCGTGATGCTGGTGTCGATGATGTCGATCGCGTTGGGGTTCACCACCGGATTCGCGGCCTGGAATGCGTTCGCGCGCCGCGGGACGGACCCCGAAACATCGACTGAGCTGTGACGGTTTCTTGCAAGATGTATAACTCGGTTATCCTGCTGCCATGACCCGCCAGAAGATCCTCATCACCGGTGCAAGCTCGGGACTGGGTGCCGGTATGGCGCGCGAGTTCGCAGCCAAGGGCCGGGACCTGGCATTGTGTGCCCGCCGCGTCGAGCGCCTCGAGGAACTCCGCGCCGAGATCCTGGACAGGCATCCCTACGCCAAGGTGGCCATCGCCGCGCTCGACGTCGACGATCATGAAGCCATCCCGCGGGTCTTCGGCGAACTGTCCGACGAACTCGGCGGTATCGACCGGGTGATCGTGAACGCCGGTATCGGCAAGGGCTGGCCGCTCGGCGAGGGCAAACCGTGGGCCAACAAGGCCACCATCAACACCAACCTGATCTCCGGCATGGTGCAGATCGAGACCGCACTGGAGATGTTCAAGAAATCCGGCGGCGGGCATCTGGTGCTCATCTCCTCGGTGCTCGGTAACACCGGTGTGCCCGGCGGTAAGGCCGCCTACTGCGCAAGCAAGGCCGGTATGACCTCGCTCGGCGAATCGCTGCGTGCCGAGTACGACAAGGGGCCCATCCGGGTCACCGTCATCGAGCCCGGCTACATCGAGTCGGAGATGACCGCGAAGTCCGCGACCACGCTGTTGATGGTCGACAACGAGACCGGTGTGCGGAAGATGGTCGACGCGATCGAGAAGGAGAAGGGGCGCGCCGTCGTCCCGTCCTGGCCGTGGGCGCCGCTGACGCAGATCATGCGACTGCTACCGCCCAAGTACACCAAACGCTTCGCCTGACACCTGTCAGAACGGCGTCAGAAATTTTCGAATTCATGATGTTTAGCCCGGCTAGCCCGGTGGTAACCGTTTTTTCATGATGGTGAAACTGACGAAGATGACGCCCTTGTTGTTCGCCGGCGCCGCTGGTGCGGCCATCGCATTCTCATCGGTCGCGGGAGCCGAGCCTGGTCCGCCGCCGTGCTGGAATGCCGACGGCACCCCGTGCGCCACTATCGGCACCGCTGGTCCCGGTGGCGCCAATGTGGCCATCCCGGGTGGGCCGGTCGCGGATGCCGGTCCTGGTGGTGCGAGTGCTGCGGTCCCGGGTGGCTCGATGGCTGAAGCCGGCCCCGATGGTGCGAGTGCAGCGGTCCCGGGTGGTCCGGTGGCTGAGGCCGGCCCCGGTGGTGCGAGTGCGGCGGTCCCGGGTGGTCCGGTGGCTGAAGCCGGCCCCAGTGGCGCCAGCGGCGCCATCCCTGGTGGCCCGAGCGGTAGTGCAGGCCCAGGTGGCGCCAGTGGTTGTATCCCGAACATCGGGTGCGCCACCATTCCCGCCCCGTAGTACGTAGATACAGGCTCCCGAATATGCGAAATGGCTGTTCCCGGTCCGGCGGTTTCAAGGGGTAGTCGCAACACTGCTGGTTAATGGGTTTGTAGTAGATCACGCAGGCGCTCGGCTGGGGTATCCCAGTCGAGTGTTTTGCGTGGGCGGCCGTTGAGTT
>JBPPMV010000242.1:0-2037 GCA_051306235.1 Mycobacterium sp.
GCCGTGGGAGACGTTCATCAAGTGGGGCCCGTCGGTATTACAGAAACGCTATCCGCCGTAACTTACGTAGCCCGTTTAACCATTTGCAACCCGACGGCGGTTTTGACAGCAACCTCACAGGCTCGTCAGCCGAAAAGGTCGTCCAGCGCCGTCTGCTCCAGCTTCACCCAGCGCGCGACATCCTTACGCACGGCATCGACCTGTTTGGGTGTCAGATGCTGGGCGCCCTCCTCGGGGGTGATGCGGCACAGGTCCATCGGCCCGCCGACACTCGAGGACGAGGCGTCCAGCGCGTCGAGCACCCGCAGGGCGGCCACCACCCCGTAGTCGACGCTGCGTTCGGTCATATGGAAATGGGTCAGCAGCGCGTGCGCCTGCTGGGCCATCGGGGCGCCGCTGCCGACCGCTTGGAAGCCGGTCTCTTCGTGATGGCCGAGCAGTGCGTTCGGGTCGAGGTCGATGATGAACGGTTTATCCCCCACATAGCCCGCGGCCAGGATGTAGGTGGCCGGGGTACCGGCCTTCTCCTGCCCGGGCACGCTGGGGATGAAGTTGTCGTAGTGGTGTTCGAGGATGGGCCGGACCCTGGCCTGGATGGCGTGACCGATGTCCTTGGCCTCGACGATGGCCTCGGCTTCCTCGGTGAACAGCTGCTCGACGTCGTAGAGCACCGCCCGGGAGCCGCTGCCGCCCCACGCCGCCGACGCGCCCAATGTGTGCAACTTCTGCGCCGGGTAGGTCAGGCCGCGGCCCGGATCGGTGATCTGAGAATCCGACGCCATCACGATTCCGTTGGCACACTTCACAGCCAGCACGACAGTCATGTCCCGATCCTATGGTGGACCCATGACCGCGGACGAGCAGCGAGCCAGCGTCGACCTGACCAACCTGGACCAGCCGTTGGGTCCCGACTCCGGCGCCACCAAGCGTGACCTGGTCGATTACCTGGACGCGATCGCCGACCGGATCCTGCCGGGTCTGGCCGGCCGGCCGTTGACGGTGCTGCGGGTGCTGCGGGGGCGGGCGCCGTTCATGCAGAAGAACGTCCCGAAGTACACGCCGGACTGGGTGAAGACGGCGACGATCTGGGCCGAGGCCTCGCATCGGGAGATCCACTACGCGCTGTGCGATGACCGGCGCACCCTGCTGTGGCTGGCCAACCAGCGGGCCATCGAATATCACCCGGCGCTGGGCCTGGCCGATGACATCTACCGGCCCACCCATCTGATCCTGGACCTCGACCCACCCGACGCCGACGACTTCCCTGCGGTGGTGGCGGTGGCGCGGTTGGTCCAGCAGGCGTTGGCCGACTGCGGGCTGGCCGGTGCGGTGAAGACCAGCGGCTCGCGCGGGGTGCACATCTTCGTCCCGGTCGAACTTTCCGGTGATGCCCCCGGAAACGACACAGCGGCGGCGACCCGGGCGCTGGCGGCCCGCGCCGAGGCGCTCGATCCGTCCATTGCGACAACGGCTTTCATCGTCGAGGACCGGGCCGGCAAGGTGTTCGTCGACGCCACCCGATCCGGCGGGGCCACCGTGGCGGCTGCGTACAGCCCGCGGTTTCGTGCCGGGACCCCGGTGTCGTTCCCGGTGTCGTGGTCCGAACTCGGCGACGTGCACCCGTCGGACTTCACCGTGCACACCGCGCTGGAACGCCTGGGTGAGCGCGATCCGTGGGCCGAATCGATGCCGGCGCCGCAGCGGCTGCCCGACGACCTCGTCGAGCAGGGCCGCACGATCCCGGTCGCCCGGGTGGCCGCCATGCACGAAGGGAAACGTCGCGCCAAGGCCCGCCGCGAGACCTGAGCCGTTTCGCGCACGCCCGGCGCGTTACCCCAATTCGGCACCCGAACGCCGTAACGTCCAGAACCTATGGCGAACAACGGACCCGGCGACCCGGGTAATTACTCCGATGACGATCCCACCCAGTACGCCAATTACGGCGAGTACACCCAGCCGTATGCCGCGGGTGACCCCCACGCCGCGGACCCGTACGCCGCGGGTGGCGAGCCACCGGAACCGCCGCTGCCCTGGTAC
>JBPPMV010000243.1:0-6405 GCA_051306235.1 Mycobacterium sp.
GTCTCGGACGGTGGTGGCGTCACCCTGGCGGATCTCGACCAGGCCGATGGAGGTAAGCCGCTTCAGTGCCTCACGGATCGCGGGCCGGGATACCCCCAGCACCTCGGCGAGGCGACGCTCGCTGGGTAGTGAGTCGCCGGGTTTCATCTCACCGCTGAGCACCTCGGCGACGATCTGCTCGAAGACATCCTCGGGTACCGAGCGACGGTTGACCGGTTGTAGAGCCATGGGCCGAGCATGGCAGACCTATGGTAAGAGGTCAAGTGGTCAGACCAGTAAGGGCTTCGGCGGTCGACTGGTCGGCGGGCAGGAAGGCTTCGATGCTGAGCTCGGCGGCGGTCAGGTCCAGCGCGGTACCGAACGTGGTGACGGTGCTGAGGAAGGTGAGAATCTGCCCGCCGACGCCGAGGAGCTCCAGCGGTACGACGACGCCGCCGAGGTCGGTCGTCTCGATTTGGCCACCCGGATAGGCCTCGATCTCGGCGAGCAGTGCCGCGGACTCCGCCGAACCGCTCACCGTGGCCTCCCTGCGCAGTCTGCCGATCACGTGGTGGCGCCACTGCGCCAGATTGCGGATGCGTGGGGCCAAGCCGTCCGGATGCAGGGACAACCGCAGTGCATTGGGTTGAGCCAGCAGATGGTCGGCCACCCCCGCCAACATGATTCCCGCACCGTTGTTGGCCTGCAGGATGTTCCAGTTACGGTCGATCGCCAGGCAGGGAAACGGGTTGTAGGCGTTGAGTACTCGTTCGACACCGGCGCGCACAGCGGACATCCCGGGATCCTCCAGGGTGCGTTCCGAGTAGGCGGGAGCAAGCCCGGCGGCGATCAGCAGCTGGTTCTGTTCGCGGGCGGGTACCTCCAGGGCCGCGGCCAGCCGCAGGACCATGGCGCGGCTGGGTGCCGAACGTCCCGTCTCGATGAAGCTGACGTGCCGGGCCGATACGTCGGCCTCCAACGCCAGATCGAGTTGGCTGAGGCGACGTCGCTGACGCCAGGATCGCATCAGCGAACCGAACGGGGGATTCTGCAGGTGCACACCGGTCACCTGAGCCAGTGTCGGCCACAACCGGGGGCGGCACCATTACCTCAGTGGTAATTGCGGCGCTGACCTCCGGCGACGACCGTGGTGATATGACCACCGATCCCAAACAGGCAGTCCCGACGTGGCTTCGCATCGTCCTGCGCTGTGACCGCGCGGGTTCGTCCTGGTACATCGGCACCGGATTCTTCTTCGCGCCGGTGCTGGCCGTGCTCTCACCGTGGCCGACGTTGACCGCGGTGCTGTGGGCGCTCATCGCACTGGCGGGGCTGTGGCTGGGACTGCTCGGCATCGCGATGGCGACCGGGCTGGCGATGGTCCTGCGGCGCAACGGCGAGATCGACGAGGACTACTGGCGCTCGATCCTCGACTATCGATCTGCACCTGATTTTAATGCGCGACAGTCTGTTTCGTCGCCCCGGCGTAGTCAACCTGCCAGTGTTTGATGCCGTTGAGCCAGCCGGAGCGCAACCGCTCCGGATCGTTGAGCGGGGTGAGATCGGGCATGGCGTCGGCGATCGCGTTGAACATCAGGTCGATGGTCATCCGGGCAAGGTTGGTACCGATGCAGTAGTGCGCACCGGTGCCGCCGAAGCCGACGTGCGGGTTCGGGTCGCGCAGGATGTTGAACGAGTAGGGATCGTCGAACACGTCCTCGTCGAAGTTGGCGGACCGGTACATCATGACGACCCGCTGACCCTTCTTGATGGGTACGCCGTCGAGTTCGGTGTCTTCGAGCGCCGTGCGCTGGAATGAGGTGACCGGTGTGGCCCAGCGGACGATCTCGTCGGCGGTCGTTGCCGGCCGTTCTTTCTTGAACAGCTCCCACTGGTCGGGGAATTCGGCGAAGGCCATCATGCCCTGGGTGATGGAGTTGCGGGTGGTCTCGTTACCCGCAACCGCCAGCAGGATGACGAAGAAGCCGAGCTCGTCATCGGAGAGCCTGTGGCCCTCGACGTCGGCCTGGACCAGTTTCGTGACGAGGTCTTCGCCGGGCTTGTCCGCCCGCTCGGCCGCCAGTTGCATTCCGTAGGTGATCAATTCGACCGAGGCACTGATGGCGTCATTGCTCGCGAACTCTGGATCCATGTCGCCGACCATCTGATTGGACCAGTGGAAGAGCTTCATCCGGTCCTCCTGCGGCACGCCCATCAGGCCGGCGATGGCCTGTAGCGGCAGCTCGCAGGACACCTGCTCGACGAAATCACCGGATCCTTCGGAGAAAGCCTTCTCCGCGATATCGCGCGCCCGCTCAGCCAGGTCGGCCCGTAGCCGCTCGATCGCCCGCGGTGTGAAGGCGCGCGAGACGATCTTGCGTAGGTGGGTGTGGTGCGGTGCGTCCATGTTGAGCAGCACGAACTTCCCGGTCTCGATCTGTGCCTCGACCGTGCCGTCGGCGTAACGCGGCAGGGCCGTCTTCTCCAGACTGGAAAAGACGTCACTGCGCCGCGAGACCTCCTTGACGTCCTTGTGCTTGGTCACCACCCAGAAGCCGCCGTCGCCGAACCCACCCTTGTCGAGTGGTTGTTCGTTCCACCAGATCGGGGCCACCTTGCGCATCTGGGCGAGTTCGTCCACCGGGAGTCGCTCGGCGTAGATGTCCGGATCGGTGAAATCGAATCCGGCCGGTAGGTCTGGTGTTGGCATTGCGCAACCTCCGGGGTAGACACTGGTCGATACCGCATTGCTACACCAGAGACACATCCCGCGTCCTCAAGTCGGACAAGGTGACCGAGGCTGTCACAACCTGCCCGCACACTCATACGAAAGTCACAGCCGTCTCAGCTGTAACGAAATCGGTCCCGCGACGGAACATCAAGAGAGAAACTGTCACGGGAAGGAGCATCGGATGATCGATGTCAGAGCCAGGGTGTTGATCGCCGCCGCCGGTGGGTGTGCGGCGCTGATGTTCGCGGCGCCCGCCGCCGCCGATCCCGAGTTACCGCCGGCACCCGCACCCGTCGTGCCCGCCGCACCCGCACCGGTCGTGCCCACGGCCGCGGCGGTGGACACCGTCGCGCAGGCTCCTGCCGCCGGCGTGCCACACCTGCCCAGCCCCGAAGCCCTGCCCCCGGGTTCGACGATGGATCCCGGCGTGATGGCCGGCGCCGAGTCCCCGAACGTGAGCTACCTGCGCGATCTGTGGCGCGCGGTGCAGACCCAGGAGATCAGCGGTAGGGAAGCCCTGCTGCTGGGCATCTCGCAGCGCAATCTGAACACCCCCATTCCGGCGCAGGCGCCCGGACCGAACGTGCCGATCACCCCGGGGGGTCCCGCGCCGGTGCCGGTGACCCCGCCGGCGCCCGCCGAAGTGCCCACACCGGTCGCACCACCGGCCCCCTGAACCACTACACCGTGACGGCATCGATCCGGGCGGGCACATGCTTGTGCCACGGGGTGCCCGCGTAGGCATCACGCCAATCCGAGGCGGTCAACGCGTTCGGCGCGACCCCGGGCACCGTGACGGTCCCGTCGGTTCCGGTGAAGTCCAGCCCGTACCCGTTGGGCAGCGACGCATGCCCGGGCAACATCGCGTCGCTGATCTCCACAGAGGCCTCAGCTGTCCCGGACACCGTGGTGATCCGGGCGCGTCCGCCGTCGACGAGGCCCAGCGCCGCGGCGTCCTCGACGCTGACGCGCAGGGCGCCATCGGTATCGCGCTTGCGCCAGCTCGGGTCCCGGATGATGTCGTTGGCGGTGAAGGCGCGGCGCTCACCGGCGGACAGCACGATCGGATAAGCGGTACTGGTCAACAGCGGCCGGTCGGCAGCCAGCGTGGCGATCTCCTCGATCAGCTCCGGGATCTCCAACGCGATGCGGCGATCGGCATGACCGACGAGGTCCCAGTCATCGGCGTACTCGTGCTCGGTGAAGGTCACTCCGGACGGGCTCTGCAGGATCGCGGTGAACAGGGCGTTGCCGTCGGCATGACCCGCGCGGCGCAACGCCTCGGGATAGGTGAGCGCGGCCTTCTGGGCCAGTCCCCAGAGCGCGGCCGCCGCAGCGAGTCCGTCGGGAAGGCTGGGCCCGAGCGTTTCGTACAGGACATACGGCAGGACCTTGCCCAGCGCCGGGTTGGCGCCGACGGCGGTGAAGAAGGCCTGCGTGTACGCCTCCAGCCCGTCGGCGGCGGCGCGGCGCAGCGGGTGCAGTTCGGCGTCGTCGACGACACCGAGCGCCCGCACCAGCCGGGCCCAGATCTCCGGCTCGGGCAACGTGCCCGGTAGCGGTTCCAGCAGGCGATGCCGCAGATGAAAGGTGTTGTGTGGGAATTCGAGGTTGAAAAATGTCGCCTCGGCCTTCTCGAACTGGCTGGCCGCGGGCAACACGTAGTGCGCCAGCCGCGCCGTCTCGGTCATCGCCACATCGACCACCACCAGCAGTTCCAGCGCGCGTAGGGCCTCACCCACCGCGGCCGAATCGGCGATCGAGTGCGCGGGGTTGCTGCTCTCCACGATCATGGCGCGGAAACGGTCGGGGTGGTCGCCGAGAATTTCCTGCGGAACCACATTGGACGGCACCAGGCCGGCGATGATCGGGGCGCCGGTGACCGGTGTCCGCCCGACCCCGCCCGCACCGAACAGCGGTGCGAACGTCGAATGCAGATGCTGACCACCACGTTTGGCGAAGTTCCCGGTGAGGATCCACAGCATCTTGTTGAGATAGGAGCACAGTGTGCTGTTGGGCGCCTGCTGGATACCGAGATCTTCGAAGACCGAAACACTTGCCGCAGAGGCGATCCGGCGCACGGCGGCACGTATCAGGGGCGCAGCCACACCGCATCGCTGCGCGTAATCCTCGATGTCGACATCGGCCAGTGCTCGGCGCACCGCTTCGACACCCGTGACGTGTTCGGCCAGAAATGCTTCGTCGCAGAGGCCTTCCTGCACCAGAACGGCCGCCATCGCCGCCAGACACCAGGCGTCGGTGCCGGGGCGCACGCGCAGATGGAAATCGGCGAGCTTGGCGGTATCGGTGATCACCGGGTCGATGACGATCATGGAACGTGCCGGATCCTTGGCGATCTCGTTGAGCACGGTGCGGGCCCGCGGGAAGCTCTGCGACATCCAGGGGTTCTTCCCGACGAACACCGAGACCTCGGCGTGCTCGAACTCGCCGCGGGTGTGGCCGCCGTAGAGCTGATCGTCCACCCAGAACTCACCGGTCTTCTCCTGCGCCAGCGCATTCGAACGGTATCGGGCGCCCAGAGCCTTCAGGAAGGCGCCGCTGTAGGCGCCGCCGAGGTGGTTCCCCTGGCCGCCGCCCCCGTAGTAGAAGATCTTGTCGCCGCCGTGGTCGTCGCGGATGCGGGCGAAGCCCTCGGCAATCTCGGTGATGGCGGTGTCCCAGTCGATCTCCTCGTAATCGCCCGTGGGCGTGCGACGCAGCGGCGCGGTCAACCGGGCCGGGTTGTTCTGATAGTGGTCCAGCCGCAACGCCTTGTTGCAGGTGTAGCCCTGGGAGGCCGGATGGTCCGTGTCACCGCGGATTTTGGCCAGCGTGCGGCCCTCGACCTGCACCACGATGCCGCAGTTGCATTCGCACAGGATGCAGGCCGTGGACTTCCAATCATCGCTCATCTGCGGGGTTCCTTTCGGCGGTGGCGGCGGTGACGAGGGTGCGTAACTGCCGGTGGACGAGGTTGAGCGGTGCGGTGTCACCGGTGGTGCGGGACACCAGGACCGCACCCTCGATGGCGGTGGTCGTCAGCATCGCGAGTTCGGCGGCGCGTTCGGCGGTGACACCGTCGTTGCGCAGGAGTTCGTCGATGAGTCCGGTCCAGCGGCCGAATGCTGCGGCTGCGCGTTCGATGACCGGCGGGTTGTCGGCTTCGACGGCGACGGCGGCCACCGGGCACCCGGCCCGGTAACCGGACCTGGTGAGCTCGGTGCGGAACCCGTCGGCGATGGTGTCGAGGGCATCGAGAGCTGTTGGTGCACCGGCTATTTGACGTGCGATGTGATCACTGGCGAAATCGACTGCCTCGCAGAGCAGTTGGGTGCGCCCGCCGGGGAAGTGGTGGTACGCCGATCCGCGGGGCGCACCGCTGTGCTCCAGCACATCGGAGATCGCCGTCGAATGGGCGCCGCGTTCGCGGATGAGCAGCGCCGCGGAGGCGACCATACGGTCGCGGGGGCCGGCCATTGATGTATCCCTTCGCGGTTATGTAGACCTACATAATTATGTAGAGCAGCATACATAGCCTGGGCGCACCTCGGCCTTAAAACGCGTAATGGCTGTTCCCGGTCCGGCGGTTTCAAGGGGTAGTCGCAACACTGCTGGTTAATGGGTTTGTAGTAGATCACGCAGGCGCTCGGCTGGGGTATCCCAGTCGAGTGTTTTGCGTGGGCGGCCGTTGAGTT
>JBPPMV010000244.1:0-8646 GCA_051306235.1 Mycobacterium sp.
GCGGCCCAGGGCGGCATGTGCGCCGCGCTGGCCAACGTCGAAGAGGACAACTGGGAGTGGCACACCTTCGACACCGTCAAGGGCGGCGACTACCTCGCCGACCAGGACGCCGTCGAGATCATGTGCAAGGAAGCCATCGACGCGGTCTACGACCTGGAGAAGATGGGGATGCCGTTCAACCGCACCCCCGAGGGCCGTATCGACCAGCGCCGGTTCGGCGGGCACACCCGCGATCACGGCAAGGCCCCGGTCCGCCGGGCCTGCTACGCCGCCGACCGCACCGGCCACATGATCCTGCAGACGCTGTACCAAAACTGCGTCAAACACGACGTGGAGTTCTTCAACGAGTTCTACGCCCTCGACATCACGCTGACCGAGACCCCCGGCGGCCCGGTGGCCACCGGTGTCATCGCCTATGAGCTCGCGACCGGCGACATCCACATCTTCCACGCCAAGTCGATCGTCTTCGCGACCGGCGGTTCGGGCCGGATGTACAAGACGACGTCCAACGCGCACACCCTGACCGGCGACGGTCTGGGCATCATCTTCCGCAAGGGACTTCCCTTGGAGGACATGGAGTTCCACCAGTTCCACCCGACAGGTCTGGCGGGGCTGGGGATCCTCATCTCCGAGGCGGTGCGCGGTGAGGGCGGCCGGCTGCTCAACGGCGAGGGCGAGCGTTTCATGGAGCGCTACGCACCGACCATCGTCGACCTGGCGCCCCGCGATATCGTGGCCCGCTCGATGGTGCTCGAGGTCCTCGAAGGCCGCGGCGCAGGACCGAACAAGGACTACGTCTACATCGACGTGCGGCACCTCGGCGCCGATGTGCTGGAAGCCAAGCTGCCCGATATCACCGAGTTCGCCCGCACCTACCTCGGCGTCGACCCGGTGACCGAGCTGGTACCGGTCTACCCGACGTGCCACTACGTGATGGGCGGCATCCCGACCAACGTCAACGGTCAGGTGCTGCGCGACAACACCAACATCATCCCCGGCCTGTATGCGGCCGGCGAGTGCGCGTGCGTCTCGGTGCACGGATCCAACCGGCTGGGCACCAACTCGCTGCTCGACATCAACGTGTTCGGCCGCCGCGCCGGTATCGCCGCCGCGGAGTACGCGCTCAACCACAACCACGTCGACCTGCCGGAGAACCCGGCGAGCATGGTGGTCGACTGGGTCGGCGACATCCTCTCCGATCACGGCAACGAGCGCGTCGCCGATATCCGCACCTCGCTGCAGCAGTCGATGGACAACAACGCCGCGGTGTTCCGCACCGAGGAGACGCTCAAGCAGGCGCTGACCGATATCCACGCCCTCAAGGAGCGCTACGCGCGAATCACCGTGCACGACAAGGGCAAGCGCTACAACAGCGATCTGCTGGAGGCCATCGAGTTGGGCTTCCTGCTGGAACTGGCGGAGGTCACCGTCGTCGGCGCGCTGAACCGCCAGGAATCCCGCGGCGGCCACGCCCGCGAGGACTACCCCAACCGCGATGACACCAACTACATGCGCCACACGATGGCTTACAAGGACGGGCCCGATCTGATCTCCGATATCCGGTTGGACTACAAGCCCGTGGTCCAGACCCGCTACGAGCCGATGGAACGGAAGTACTGATATGAGTGCACCTGTCATCGACAAGCCCGAAACCGGCGACCCGGCACTGCCCCCGGTGCCCGATGGCGCCGTGATGGTCACCCTCAAGATCGCCCGGTTCAACCCCGACAGCCCCGACGACGCCGGCTACCAGAGCTACCGGGTGCCCTGCCTGCCCAGTGACCGGCTGCTGAACCTGCTGCACTACGCCAAGTGGTACCTGGACGGCACCTTGACCTTCCGGCGGTCCTGCGCGCACGGCGTGTGTGGCTCGGATGCCATGCGCATCAACGGTGTGAACCGGTTGGCGTGCAAGGTGCTGATGCGCGATCTGCTGCCCAAGAAGGCCTCCAAGCCGCTGACCATCACCATCGAACCAATCCGCGGGCTGCCCGTGGAGAAGGACCTCGTGGTGAACATGGAGCCCTTCTTCGACGCCTACCGCGCCGTCAAGCCGTTCCTGATCGCCAGCGGTAACGCACCCACCAAGGAGCGCATCCAGAGCGCCACCGACCGGGCCCGCTACGACGACACCACCAAGTGCATCCTGTGCGCCTGCTGCACCACATCGTGCCCCGTCTACTGGAGTGAGGGCTCGTACTTCGGCCCCGCCGCGATCGTCAACGCGCACCGGTTCATCTTCGATTCCCGTGACGAGGGTGCCGCAGAGCGCCTCGACATCCTCAACGAGGTCGACGGTGTGTGGCGCTGCCGCACCACCTTCAACTGCACCGAGGCCTGCCCACGTGGCATCCAGGTGACCCAGGCGATCCAAGAGGTCAAGCGCGCCCTGATGTTCGCGCGCTAGTAGTACCTGCGCCGAACGTGAACTAGATCGCGAGTTTTCGTAGATTCCTCGCGATCTTTTTCACGTTGGGCAGGGGTTGGGGTGCACCTGCCGCATCCAGTTCCGCGCGGACCCGCCGGATGATCGTGGCCTGCCCGTTCCGCAGTAAGTCCGCGCCGACCCGGACGACGCGCCAACCAAGGTCCCGGTACGCCACATCCTGCTCGATATCGCGGGTTCGCTGCCGCGGATCGGTCCAATGCTGGAAGCCGTCGTACTGCACGCCGACCCTCCACTCCGGATAGCCCATATCCAGGCGTCCGACGAAGCACCCGTGATCGAACACTTCGATCTGGGTCTGCGACGGCCGCATGTCCGCCTTCGTCAGGACCAGGCGAAGCCGGGTCTCCTGCGGTGACTCGGCGCCGTAATCAGCCAGCTCCAGCACACGCCGCAACTGCACCAGTCCACGCATGCCGCGGTGGCCGTCGATGAGCACCTGCACATCGGCCAACTTCAGATCCGTTGCCTCCAGCAGCGCGTCGACCCGCATCACGGCGAGCACGATCCCACGCCGTCGCCCGAGGTCGAAAGCAGTCCGTGCCGGTGACGTCACTTGCATGCCCTCGACGACGCAGACCTCGCTGTCGGTCAGCGCGTCACTGTGTAGGAGAACTCCGGCAGTCTTGTGCCGGCTGGCCTGGTTGATCTCCGCAGGCAATGTCGGGTCGATCCACTTCGCACCGTGCAGCGCAGCCGCCGAGAGCCCGGCCGCCACACCGCGACCTCCCGCCCACATACACGCAGCTCTCGCCTTGTCGCCCGGCGTCAGCGCCGCGCCACGCGGGACGTAGATATCGCGGTGCAGCATGTCGAAGCGAGTACTCAGCTGATGCCGGGTGACGGTACCTGCAGCCAGCGCCTCGCTTCCGACAATGACCATGTGAAATAGGACGCGGCAGAGGGCCTCCCGGTTCCATCTCCGCGGAACGTGAACAAGATGGCGAGTTTTCGCGGTTTTCTAGCGATCAACTTCACTTTCGGCGGCATGTTCGGGGTCGGGATCATCTGCAGGGTCGGACTCGGGATCGGGCTCCTGGTTCTCCCCGGTCCGCTGCGCGACCTGTTCGTCGTAATAGCGGATGATCACGGCCAGCGCGGCCGCCACCGGCACGGCCAGGAATGCGCCGATGACGCCGAAGGTCGAAGCGCCCAGTGTCACCGCCAACAGGACGATCACCGCGTGCAGTTTCATCGACTTCGACTGCAGCCACGGCTGCAGGACATTGCCCTCCAGCTGCTGCACCGCGACGATGATGCCCAGCACGATCAGCGCAGTGACGGGCCCGTTGGCTACCAAGGCGATCAGCACCGCGAGACCACCGGCGACGAACGCGCCGACGATCGGCACGAAACCACCGATGAATGTGACGATCGCCAGCGCGTAGGCCAGCGGGACGCCCAGGACCACCAGCCCGATCCCGATGAGCACGGCGTCGACGAAGCTGACCAGCGCCTGGGTCCGGATGAAGCCGCCGAGGCTCGTCCAGATACGTTGCAGCACCTCGGCCAGGTGCGATGCGGAGGGATGCCCCACGGAGCGCCGCAACCACGGGATGAACTGTGGCCCGTCCTTGAGCAGAAAGAACACCACGACGATGGTCGTGAAGACCGTCACCAGTGCCGACGTCGCCGCGCCCACCCCGGTGAACACTCCCGAGGCGATCTGGGTGCTGCTCGAGTTCAGCTGGTCGTTGATCGCGGTGACCGCCGAATCGAGTTGCGCCTGGCTGATGTTCAGCGGCGGCCCGCCGAGCCAGTCGCGCACCTGCACCACACCAGCGGTCGCCTGCTCGGCCAGTTCGGTGGACTGCTCGACGATCGCGGGGGCGACCGCGGCGATCAGACCGCCGATCACAGCCAGCGCGACCACCAGCATCGCCAGCGCCGCCGCAGCCGGCGGAACCCCCTTGGCCCGCATCCACCGCACGGGCGGCCACAGCACGGTGCAGAGCACCACCGCCAGCGCGACGGGCAGGATGATCACCCATGTCTCGCCGACCACCCAGGCGAGAATCCAGAGCAGCGCGGACACCGCGACGATCTGCACGGACACCGTCGCGGCCGATCGGAGATGGGTACCGAAAATCGCGCCTCGGCTGGGCAGTATGTCCTTCACGCCTCATATCTACCCGCCGGTGCCCGGTTCGAACTACTTTCTGGCTGTCACAATCTGGCCAGCTGTCTCGTCTACCGGATATGACCACGAGAATCGCTCCCCTCGCCCCCACCCAGGCCGGCCTGCTGACCCGGCTGATGTATCGCTACGCCAAGCGCCGCTTCGGTGAGGTCCCCGAACCGTTCGCGGTGGCGGCACACCACCCCCGTCTGCTGATGGCCAACGCGGTACACGAGATGCTGCTGCAGTCCGGGTCGAAGACCCTGCCCACCAGCGTCCGGGAACTCGCGGTGTTCTGGACCGCCCGCACCATCGGGTGCTCGTGGTGCGTGGACTTCGGTTCCATGCTGCAGCGTCTCGACGGCCTGGACGTCGACCGGCTCAAGCACATCGACGACCACGCGATATCACCGCTGTTCACCGATGACGAAAGGGCCGCGATCGCCTACGCCGACGCCATGACCACGGACCCGCAGACAGTGACCGATGAGCAGGTCGCCGATCTGCGCCGGCGCTTCGGCGATGACGGCGTGATCGAGCTCAGCTATCAGATCGGTGTGGAGAACATGCGGGCCCGGATGTACTCGGCGCTGGGCATCACCGAGCAGGGTTTCAGCTCCGGGGACGCCTGCCGGGTGCCGTGGGCCGACTGATTACCGGCGCAGTGGGGACGCGGTGAACTTGTCCG
Source organism: Mycobacterium sp. (assembly GCA_051306235.1). Lineage (GTDB taxonomy): Bacteria > Actinomycetota > Actinomycetes > Mycobacteriales > Mycobacteriaceae > Mycobacterium. The sequence goes on from JBPPMV010000244.1 coordinate 5,254, forward strand.
GGTTGGCGATATCCCAGACCGCGCAGACCTTTCCGTCCCGGACCGTCATCGCGGTGATCCGAGGCATCAGCTCCGGATGGTCGTCGACGGCGGGCGCGCCTGGAGTGTAGGCACCGAGCTGACCGTTGATCAGCGCGAGCTCGTTGCCTGCCAGCCAGTTCGGTCCGTAGCGGGCGGCCAGCCCGAACAGGAAACGCGCCACCTTGTCCGGCCCCTGGATGACGCGCGCCGCGGTCGGCGCCCGCCGGTTGGAGTCACCGGTGAAGGTGACGTCCGGGTGCAGCAGCCGCACAACGGCTTCCAGATCGCCCTCGGCCAGCGCCGCCATGAGCTTGCCGGCCAACTCGTTGTGGGTGTCATCGGAGACCGGCGGCGGAGCGTGCTGCACGGCACGCCGGGCCCGGGCCGCGAGCTGACGGGCGCCGGCGGCACTGACGTCGAGCACGTCGGCGATGTCACCGAACGGCACCCCGAAGCCGTCGTGCAGCACGAACGCCACCCGCTGATCGGGAGTGAGCCGTTCCAGCACCACCATGGCCGCGAACCGGGCGTCTTCACCGGCCACCACGACGGCCAGCGGATCGTCGCGATCCAGTCCGGTGACCACCGGCTCGGGCAGCCACTCGCCGACATAGGTTTCGCGACGACGGGCCGCCGAGCGCAGCCGGTCGAGCCCCAGCCGGCTCACCACCGTGGTCAGCCAGGCACGCAGGTCGACGATGTCATCGCCGGAACCGCGCCATCGCAGCCACGCATCCTGCACGATGTCCTCGGCATCGGCGTAGGTTCCGGTCAGCCGGTAGCCGACGGCGAGCAGATGCGGGCGCAACGACTCGAATTCTTCGGTCTGCGCGCCGGCGGTCATATGCCAAGTTTAAGGCCGCCGCCGCCATCCCTTGCGGTGCCCGAAAAGTGTTGAATCCGTCGCCGTGTTACCTGAATGAAAACCTTTTCGTCGTATCTGCACGCATGAACGACGGAAACCGTATATTTCTGCGAATGGCAATCGCGGAACAGCCGGCACCGGTGACCACCGACAAGGGTCTGCAGGCCGGGGCGCTGGGTTTGGTCGGCAATGTGGTGATCGGACTGGCCGCGGTGGCGCCCGCGTACAGCCTGGCGGCCACCCTGGGCTATGTCGTGCTCAATGTCGGCGACAAGGCCCCCGCGATGTTCGTACTGGCGTTCATCCCGATGCTGCTGGTGGCATTCGCCTATAAGGAGTTGTCCCAGGACACCCCGGACTGCGGCACCACCTTCACCTGGAGCACCAAGGCATTCGGCCCGTGGATCGGCTGGATCGGTGGGTGGGGCCTGGCGGTATCGGCCATCATCGTGCTCGCCAACGTCGCCGAGGTGGCGGCCATTTATCTGTTCAAGTTCCTCGGCCAGGACGCACTCGCCGAGAACCTGTGGGCCAAAGTGGCGCTCGGTTCGTTCTTCATCATCTCCATGACCCTGGTCAGCGCCCGTGGCGTCGCGGTGTCGGAGAAGATGCAGAACGTCCTGATCGCCATCCAGTTCGGGGTGCTGATCATCGCCAGCATCTGGGCGTTGACCCGGGTCTTCAGCGGCACCGCGGGCGCGCAGGCCGTCTCACCGCAACTGTCCTGGCTCTGGCCCTCGGGCCTCGACGTCTCGTCCATCGCCGCGGCCATCATTCTGTGCGTCTTCATCTACTGGGGCTGGGATGCGTGTCTGGCCGTCGGCGAGGAGACCAAGAACCCCGGCAAGACACCCGGTATCGCCGCTGTGATCACCACCCTGATCCTGGTCTGCACCTATGTGCTGGTGGCCTACGCGGTGCAATCATTCTCCGGCTTCAGCGTCGTGGGCATCGGCCTCAACAACCCGAACAACACCGACGATGTGCTGACCGTTCTCGGCGGACCGGTGGGCGGTTCGATCCTGGCATCGCTGCTCTTGCTGACGGTGTCGGTCTCGGCGCTGTCCTCGACCCAGACCACCATCCTGCCCACTGCCCGCGGCACCCTGTCGATGGCGGTCTATGAGGCGCTGCCCAAACGGTTCGCGAGCGTGCACCCGAAATACATGACCCCGGCCTTCGGCACCATCGTGATGGGTTGCGCCGCACTGTTCTTCTACCTGGTGCTGACCTTCCTCTCCGAGAATGCGCTGGCCGACTCGGTGGCATCGCTGGGCCTGGCGGTGGCGTTCTACTACGGCATCACCGCGTTCGCCTGTGTCTGGTACTTCCGGCGGACCCTGTTCAGCTCGATCCGAAACCTGTTCTTCCGCGGCATCTTCCCACTGCTGGGCGGTACCTCGATGGCCGTGGCCTTCGGCATCAGCGCCAAGGACATGGTCGCGCCCGACTACGGGTACACCGCGTTCGGCCCGATCGGTGGTGTGTTCGTCCTCGGTGTCGGCATGCTGGCGCTCGGCATCCCGCTGATGCTGGCCTGCTTCGCCTTCGGCACCAAACGGTTCTTCCGCGGCGAGACGCTCAACGCCGGAACGGAAGTCAAAGTCCCCGATGTGTATTGATACGAAAGAACAGGCAGCACAATGCATCTGACTGTCGGATACCTGGCGACACGGACCGGCGACGACGGTGTCGCCCTGGCCGCCACGCTGGCACGCACCTTCGGCGCCGACGTGGACGTCGTCCTGGTGGTGCGCGAGGAGTTCCCCGACGGCCATCCCGGACGCGGGCAGTACCAGGAGTTCCTGCTCGAACGCGGGCAGGAGTGGATCGCCAAGGCGGTATCGAACCTGACCGGTGTGGCCAAGTCGGTCAACGCGAATGTCCTGGTGGGCGAATCGTTCGCCGAGACGCTGCTGCAGTTCGCCGAGGAACATGCATCGGACCTGATCGTCGTCGGCGGCGCCCGGGACGGCTTCTTCGGCGGCCATGTGATCGGCCCGGTGTCCAGTGCGCTGCTGCACAGTTCGACGATCCCGGTCGCGTTGGCGCCCCGCGGCTACGCCGATGACGCACCCGACCACATCGCGGCCGTCACCGCCGCGGTACCCAGCAGGCCCGGTGACGACAACCCGCTGCCATTCGCCATCACGCTGGCCAGCGCGGCCAACCTGCCGATCCGGATGGTGTCGCTGGTGTCGGCGGAGAATCTCGCCGAGGCCGAGGACCTCAAGGACCTTCGGACGATGCAGATCGACGCCGCTCAGGAGAACCTGGCGGTGGCCGCCCGGGCACTTCCCGAGTCGCCCGATATCGAATCCCTGGTGGCCGAGGGCATGACCCTGGAGTCCGCGCTGAAGAAGCTCAACTGGGACGAGTCCGACGTCCTGGTGGTCGGCTCCAGCCGCTTCGCCGCGCCCAAGCGGATCTTCCTGGGCTCCACCGCATCCCGCATCCTGGCCGGCACCGATGCCCCGGTGATCGTCATCCCCCGCGGAGAGTAGCGA
>JBPPMV010000245.1:0-3457 GCA_051306235.1 Mycobacterium sp.
CAGGCCTGCGCGACCAGCAGTGCGTGGTCGACGTCGAGGTCGGCGAACCGTCCGGTGTGGTCACTGGAGAATGCGATGACTTCACAGTGGCCGTTACCCGGTGCGGAGGTGAACCCGTCGACGGCGTCGGGAAGCCCGCAGGAACTGTCGCCGGCCAGACTGGGGAATCTGTTCTCGAACACCACCACGTCGTAATCGGATGCCGGCACCTCGCTGGATATCCCGGACGGTCCGGGGCACAGCGGGCACTGATCGGGTGCGGGCTTGTAGGTGCGGTTCTGGCGCAGGGCCGCGATGACGACCCATTCGCCGGTCTGCCGGTCGTAGCGCAGCTCGGTGTGGGAGCCAGCCCGGCCCGGCAGGGCACGCCGGTCCGGACACGGCTCGGCAACATGTCCGGGCAACGAGAAGAAGAGTAGTTCGCGTCCGTCGGCCAACGGCCACCGCAGCGGCTCGATCGTCATGTCCCGATCAGCCGGGCACGTTCGCGGGAGGCCTGCACCCGTCGCCAGGGCTGCGCGAGTTCCTGGAAATTCCGGGCATTCTCGGCGGCGATGATGTGGTTGACCCGTTCGGTGAGCTGACCCGGCGTCAGGCCGAACTCCGCGAGAACCTCATCGGCGGGTGGGCCGCCGTAGGGGGACCAGCTGCGCACGTAGTCGAGGATCTCGCGATCGAACCGGTCCATGGGGCTACGACCCGCCCTTCTTCTTGTTGTAGACGTCGAATCCCACTGCGGCCAGCAGCACCAGGCCCTTGATGACCTGCTGTACATCGCTGCCGATGCCGATCAACGACATCCCGTTGTTCAACACGCCGAGGACGAAACCGCCGATGATGGCGCCGAACACGGTGCCCACGCCGCCATTGGCCGATGCGCCGCCGATGAACGCCGCGGCGATCGCCTCCAGCTCCATCCCGATCCCCGCCTGCGGGGTGGCCGAGTTGAGTCGCGCCGCGAAGAGCAGACCGGCCAGCGCGGACAGCAGACCCATGTTGACGAAGACCAGGAAGGTGACGCGTTTGGTCTTGACCCCGGAGAGCCGAGCGGCGGCCTCATTGCCTCCCACCGCGTACACCTGCCGGCCGAATACGCTGCTGCGCATGACAAATGCGTATATGACGAATGCGACTGCCAGGATGATCCCGACCACCGGCACACCGCGGTAACTCGCGAGCAGTAACGTGAACGCGGCAAGCGCGGCCACGATGGCAGCGCATTTGAAGGCGAACCATCCGAAGGGCAGGACGTCGAAGTCGTAGCGGGTCTGCGCGTTCCGCTGCCGCACCTGCTGCCACAGTGCGGCGACCATCACCAGCGCACCGAGGATGATCGTGGGCAGGTGATACAGGCTGCTGCCGCCGAGTTCGGGCAGGAACCCACTGCTGACCTGGCTGAAGCTTTGGGGGAACGGCGCGATCGACTGACCCTCCAGCAGATACTGGGTCGCGCCGCGGAACACCAGCATGCCGGCCAGGGTGACGATGAACGACGGAATGCCGACGTAGGCGATCCAGAATCCCTGCCACGCTCCGATCAGCGCGCCGAGCAGCAGGCACAGCCCGACCGCGACCGGCCAGGGCATGTCCTGCCGGATCATCAGAACCGCTGACATGGCGCCGATGAAACCGGCGATGGAACCGACCGACAGGTCGATGTGGCCGGAGATGATGACAATGACCATCCCGATGGCCAGGATCAGGATGTACCCGTTCTGTTGAACGATATTGGTGACGTTGAGAGGTTTGAGCAGGATCCCGCTGGTCCAGATCTGGAACAGGATGACGATCAGGACCAGCGCGACGACCATGCCGTACTGCCGGAAGTTCTTGCGTACGGCCGTCACCAGTCGCGCTGCGCCGGAGTCCGGTGGCGGGGCGGGTGCGCGTGAGCCCGCATCCACCGTGGAACTGGTGGTCATGAGGTGGATCCCTTCATCATGTAGTGCATCAGTGTTTCCTGCGCGGCGTCCTCGCGGGCCACCTCACCGGTGAGCCTGCCCTCGTTGAGGGTGTAGATGCGGTCGCACAGGCCGATCAGCTCGGGCAGCTCGGAGGAGATCACGATCACCGACTTTCCCTGGGAAGCCAGAGAATTGATGATCGTGTAAATCTCGTACTTGGCGCCCACATCGATGCCGCGGGTGGGCTCGTCGAGGATCAGCACGTCGGGGTCGGCGAAGATCCACTTGCTCAGCACCACCTTCTGCTGATTGCCTCCGGACAGGTTGCCGGTGGTGGCCCGTACCGAGGGCGCCTTGATGTGCATGTCCTTGCGGAAGCGCTCGGCGACGACGGTCTCTTCGTGTTCGTTGATGACGGCGGCTCTGCTGACCTTGGGCAGCGAGGCCAGGGTCACGCTTCGGGCGATGTCATCCATCAGGTTGAGTCCGTAATGCTTGCGATCCTCTGTGGCGTAGGCGATACCGTGCGCGATCGCCTCGGAGACCGTGCGGGTACGAATCTCTTTGCCGTCTTTGAAGACCGCGCCGCCGCCCTTCTTTCCATAGCTGCGCCCGAAGACGCTCATCGCCAGCTCGGTGCGCCCGGCGCCCATCAGCCCTGCCAGGCCCACGACTTCGCCGCGACGCACGCTTATCGACACCCCGTCGACGACCTTGCGTTCCTGGTCGAGCGGATGGAAGACGGTCCAGTCCTCGATAGCGAAGGTGACCTCGCCGACGGGATGTGGGGTGCGAGGTGGGAAGCGGTCGACCATATCGCGGCCGACCATGCCGCGGATGATGTGTTCCTCGGTGAGACCGGCCTCGACGGGCCGGGTCTCGATGGTCTGGCCGTCGCGCAGGATGGTGATGGTGTCGGCCACCCGCATCACCTCATTGAGCTTGTGCGAGATGATGATGCACGTCAGTCCCTGCCCGGCGAGCTCGACGATGAGGTCGAGCAGGTGTCTGCTGTCCTCGTCGTTGAGTGCTGCCGTCGGCTCGTCGAGGATGAGCAGCTTCACCTTCTTGGACAGCGCCTTGGCGATCTCGACGAGTTGCTGCTTACCGACTCCGATGTCGGAGATCAGGGTCTGCGGGTTCTCGTTCAGTCCGACACGTTGGAGCAGTTGCTGGGCGTGACTGGTGGTTTCGTGCCAACTGATGATTCCTCCCGATGCGTGTTCATTGCCCAGTAAGATGTTCTCGGCAATGGACAGCACAGGCACCAGGGCGAGTTCCTGGTGGATGATGCCGATACCGCGGCGCTCGCTGCTGCGGATGTCCTTGAACTCGCCGGGTCGGCCGTCGAAGACGATGTCGCCGTGGTAGCTGCCGTGTGGGTAGATACCGCTGAGGACCTTCATCAGCGTGGACTTCCCGGCGCCGTTCTCACCGCAGATGGCATGGATCTCGCCGTGGCGCACCGTGAGGTTGACCTGACTCAGTGCCGTGACGTTGCCGAATCGCTTGGTGATGTCCCGCATCTCGAGCAACGGCGCCGCCGTCACCCC
>JBPPMV010000246.1:0-8639 GCA_051306235.1 Mycobacterium sp.
AAGTCGGCGATGGACTTGCCGAACTGCTTGCGCTCCTTGGTATAGGCGATCGCCGCGTCCAGGGCGCCCTGGGCGATACCGACGGCCTGCGCGCCGATGGTCGGCCGGGTGTGATCGAGGGTGGCCAGCGCGGTCTTGAAACCGGTGCCGGGCTCGCCGATGATGCGATCGCCGGGGATGCGGCAGTTCTCGAAGTACAGCTCGGTGGTGGGCGACCCCTTGATGCCCATCTTGTGTTCCTTGGGACCGGCGGAGAAACCCTCGTCGTCCTTGTGCACGATGAACGACGAGATGCCGTTGGCGCCCTTGTCGGGATCGGTCACCGCCATCACGGTGTACCAGGTGGACTTGCCGCCGTTGGAAATCCAGCACTTGGTGCCGTTGAGGATCCAGTCGTCACCGTCGGCGACGGCCTTGGTGCGCATCGCCGCGGCATCGCTGCCGGCCTCGCGCTCGGAGAGCGCATAGGACGCGGTGGCCTCACCGGCGGCGATCGAGGGCAGCACCTTCTGCTTGAGCTCCTCGGATCCGCGCATCAACAACCCGGTGGTGCCGAGCTTGTTGCAGATCGGGATGAGTGAGGATGACGCGCACACCCGCGCGACCTCCTCGATGACGATGCAGGCCGCGACCGAGTCCGCACCCTGCCCGCCGTACTCCTCGGGAATGAACACCGCGGAGAAGCCGGACGAGTCCAGCGCCGCAAGGGCCTCGTCGGTATAGCGCGCCTGCGCGTCCACCTCGGCGGCGTACGGCGCGATTTCCTTCTCGCACAGATTGCGCAGCACGGTGCGCAGCTCATTGTGCTCGTCGGACAGCTGGAACAGGTCAAATGACGGGTTGGCAACCATCTGGATCTCCTCGCTACTCGTCGGTAACTTTAGCGGGTCACCGAAGACTTACTCCAAACCCCCGAGCAAACGCTCACGAAGCGCGGCATCCTTGGCCAGCACCATCTGCTCCAGATCCGCCTGGAACGCCTCGATGCGGGCGCGCAGCACCGGGTCCGCCGCACCGAGAATCCGCACCGCGAGCAGGCCGGCATTGCGGGCCCCGCCGATCGACACCGTAGCCACCGGCACCCCCGCAGGCATCTGCACGATCGACAGCAACGAATCCAGACCGTCGAGCCGCGCCAGCGGCACCGGCACCCCGATCACCGGGAGCGGGGTCGCCGCGGCGACCATACCGGGCAGATGTGCGGCCCCGCCCGCGCCGGCGATGATGACCTCGATACCGCGACCGGCCGCGCTCTGCGCGTAGTCGAGCATCCGGGCCGGGGTGCGATGGGCCGAGACGACGCCGATCTCGAAGGGGATGTCGAACTCGGCCAGAGCAGTGACGGCATCCTCCATCACCGACCAGTCGCTGTCGCTGCCCATGATGACCCCGACCCGCGGTGTCAATCCTCTACTCATGCCGAATGCCCGTCCCATCCATCCGTCCACTGCGCGTGCGACATCCAGTGTGCGGCACGCTGCGCGCGCTCGCGGACACCGGCGACGTACGCCGGATCGTCCGGCGAACCGTCGCTGCCGCCCACGATGTTCACGTGCCCGATCTTGCGGCCCGGCCGCTCCCCCTTGCCGTACAGGTGCACCTTGGCATCGGGCATCCGCCCGCACAGGTGGTGTACGCGCTCATCCATCGACATCGACGGCGCCTCGGGGGCGCCGAGCACATTGCCCATCACCGTCACCGGGGCCAGCGCGGCGGTATCACCGAGCGGATAGTCCAGCACCGCCCGCAGATGCTGCTCGAACTGACTGGTCCTGGCACCGTCCATGCTCCAGTGCCCCGAGTTGTGCGGGCGCATGGCCAGCTCGTTGACCAGGATCTCACCGGTATCGGTTTCGAACAGTTCGACCGCCAGCACACCGACCACACCGAGTTCGGAGGCCAACCGCAGGCCCAGCGCCTCCGCGCCGGCCGCGATCTCGGCGGGCAGGCCCGGTGCCGGCGCGATGACCTCCACACAGATCCCGTCGCGCTGCACCGTCTGCACCACCGGCCAGGCCGCGCCCTGCCCGAATGGCGACCGCGCCACCAGCGCCGAGAGCTCGCGGCGCATCGCGACCCGCTCCTCCAACAGCACCTCGACACCGTCGGCCAGATAGCCGCCGACGGCCTCCCTGGCGTGTGCCAGATCGCGGGTCAGCACCACGCCGCGACCGTCGTAACCGCCGCGCACGGTCTTGACCACGACCGGCCCACCGATCAGCGCGGCGAAGGCGTCGACGTCATCGACGGTCTGCACGGACGCGTATCGCGGGATCGGCGCGCCCATCTTCTCCAGCCGCCGACGCATGACCAGCTTGTCCTGGGCGTGGATCAGGGCCTCCGGCGGCGGGGCCACCGTGACGCCCTCGGCGACCAGCTGTTCGAGCAGTTCGGTCGGCACGTGCTCGTGGTCGAAGGTCAACGCGTCCACACCGTCGGCGGCGCGGCGCAGCGCGTCCAGATCGGTGTGCGCACCGATCACGACATCCGGTGTGACCTGAGCCGCAGGATCGTCGGGACTCGCGGCCAGCACCCGCAGCGTCTGGCCCAGCGCGATGGCGGCCTGATGGGTCATTCTGGCGAGCTGGCCGCCGCCGATCATGACAACGGTGGGCGGGCGAGAGGTACCGGAAGTTCGGGGCACGGCACATATGGTGTCACGTCGCGCGCAGCCGCCACGCGGCTGACCTGTACCCGCGGTGACCTGCACAGGTTCACGTTGGGCAGGGAGTTTACGTAGACTCGTTCCTCGTGTCCTTCGCTGATGCCACGATTGCGCGGCTTCCCCGCCAGATCAGGCCCTACGCCGAACGGCACCATGAGCTCATCAAGTTCGCTCTGGTCGGGGCCACGACCTTCGTCATCGATTCGGTGATTTTCTACACGCTCAAGCTGACCATTCTCGAGCCCAAGCCGGTTACGGCCAAGATCATCGCCGGCATCGTGGCCGTGATCGCGTCCTACATCCTCAACCGGGAATGGAGCTTCAAGGACCGCGGCGGCCGGGAACGCCACCATGAGGCGCTGCTGTTCTTCGGGGTCAGCGGTGTCGGCGTCGTCCTCGCGATGGCCCCGCTGTACTTCTCCAGCTATGTGCTGGGCCTGCGGGTGCCCGAGGTGTCGCTGACGATGGAGAACATCGCCGACTTCATCTCGGCCTATATCATCGGCAACCTGCTGCAGATGGCCTTCCGATTCTGGGCGTTCCGGCGCTGGGTGTTCCCCGACGAGCATGCGCGGAACCCGGAGAAGGCACTGGAGTCCACCCTGACCGCCGGTGGTATCGCCGAGGCGTTCGAGGACCGCGCCGAGCACATCGGCCATATCGGTCAGAGCGTCGGCAGGACCGGTCCCGTGACCGACCCGGATCAGCTCGGCGATTCCTCGGAGTCGAGGGTGTCGAAGACTTCGTGATAGAGCAGGGAATGCACCTGCTCGACGCGCGGAATGTCGTAGAACTCCAACGGGTCCTGTGACGCGGACTCGATGATCAGCGTCCCGGTCCGCAACACCCGGTCCAGCACGCCGTGCTTGAATTCGACGCTGTTGATCCGGGCCAGCGGGATGTCGATCCCGCTGCGGGTCAACAGGCCGTGCCGGAACATGACCCGGCGGTCGGTGATCACGAAATGCGTTGTCCACCACGTCAGGAACGGCCAGACGGTCAGCCATCCGACCAGCACCAGCCAGAGCACCGCGATGACGCCGAAGATGATGCGCTTGGCGTTGTCATCCCAGTCGGTCTGATTGACCCAGCCGGCGCCGAACGCCGCGAGCGCGCCCGCCAGCAGCAGCACCAGTACCGGCCCGATCAGCCGCTTCCAGTGCGGATGCCGGTGCAGCACCACGTTCTCATCCCTGGCCAGCACGTTCTCCGGGTAGCCCACGGTGTGGACTCTACTCAAACACCTCACCGGATACGGGGCGCAGATGAACAATGTCCGCCGCGGCGATGACCTCGGTACCGGCGCCGGTGTCGATGCAGAGCCGACCCTGGGCATCCACCGCCGCCGCCGTACCTACGATCTCCTTGCCGCCCGGCAGCAGAGCCCGCACCGGCCTGCCCAGGGTGGCACTGCGTTCCCGGTAATCGGTCAGTAGCGCGACCGCATTTCCGGCCTGCCAACCCTCGATACGGGTGGCGAGCTCGGCCAACAGGATCCGGGCGATCTCGGTGCGCTCCGCGGTCGCCCCGAGCGCGCGCACCGAGGTGGCGTTCGGCTGGTCGATCTCGTCGGGCAGCACCGCCACGTTCAGCCCGATCCCGAGCACCACAACCGGTTTGGGTGAGGCCACCTCGGCCAGGATCCCGGCGATCTTGGCCCCGCCGACCAGGACGTCGTTGGGCCATTTCACCCCGGCCCGGACACCGATCGCGGCCAGGGTGTCGGCGACCGCGACACCGGCCAACAGCGGTAGCAGGCCCCACTGTTGTTCGTCCACACCGGCGGCCGAGATCCCCACCGAGACGATGACCAGTCCGCGGGGCACCGCCGTCCAGGCGCGCCCGCCGCGGCCCCGGCCTGCGCTCTGATGCTCGGCCAGCAATACCGCTCCGGCAATGTCCTCGCCCGCGGCCGCGCGGGCGCTCAGATCGGCATTGGTCGACCCGGTCTCCTCGACGATGTCGAGCCGGCGCCACAGCGCGGGCAGCTCGGCGCGCAGCGCGTCGAGATCCAGTGCCGGACGCTGCGGATCAGCAGTCATTGCGCACCGGCTGACCGGCGAATCGTGTTGCCATCCAATCCAACTGGCTCGCGAGGTCCACTCCCGCGTGACCCTTGTCCGGTTCGAACTGCACTGTCACCGTTCCTCCCATGGCACATGCGCGCGCGATGGCCGCTGCCGTCCACTCCGCGTCGACAAGGGTATCGGCCCCGCCGTACCAGACCGAGATCGGTGCCGACAGCGGACGTTGCGGTAGCGCCCAGCCGCTCAGCAGTTCGCGCAACTGATCGGCCGCGGCCACCGATTGTGGCGCCACATCCTGCTGGCTCAGTTGTTCTGCGGCACTCTGGCGTTCGTAGATCTGCGGCGCCTGACAGGCGGTGATCACCGACCAGTACTGCGCCCCCGCCCCGGCCCGGAAGTCGTCACGGTTGAGATCGGGATGCAGCCGCGCCAGCGATTCGACGATCACCGGCATGGCCAGCAGTTGGTCGGCCGTCAGTTCGCCCCGCAGCGATTTGTCCGCGAAACCACTCACGTCGGCCGCCGGCGCGGCCGCGACGGTGCCCAGCAGGTCCAGTTCGGGTGCATAGACCGCGGACTGCTCGTTGGCCGCCCACGTCGCCGCACCGCCCTGGGAATGCCCGAATCCCAGCCACCGCGTGGAGATGTCCGGGAAGGTGTGGCGCAACGCGCGGATGCTGTCGATCATGTTCAGACCCGCGGTTCTGGCGTCGAGGTAGGGGTGCACACCTTTGGCGCCCAGGCCTTGGTAGTCGGGCACGGCGACGGCGAAACCCCGGTCGATGAACGGGGTCACGAAGGCCAGTGCGCCGAGCATGGTGTCCGATCGCGACGGTGCGCACGGGTTGTCGATGCCGACGGTGCCGTGGCCGATGGCCACGACCGGCCACCCACCGGGTGGCGGGCTGCCCTGGGGGGTGAACACCGACCCGGACACCACGGTCGACTCTCCGGTGTCACCGGAGGTCGACCGGTACAGCACCCGGGCCGCATCCAGATTGCGGGCCTCCACCCTGCGGGTCACCCCCGGCATGGTGGTGGCCGATACCAGCGCGCCCGGACCGGTCGCATCGAAATCGGCGGTGTCGACCGCGACAGGCGCCCCACCGGACGACGGGAAACTGTTGACGAACTCCAGGCCGAGCGGCACCGCGAACGGCAATAGTGCTCGGCCGAGCAGGATCTGGGCGATGACGACGACGAAGATCGTGACGGCGACGGCGGTGCGTCTGAGCCAACGCGGCCTGTCTTTACTCCCGGAACGCCGCACGTCCCTACGTTACCGGACGTCCGTCATACGACTGCGGGGCTCAACGGGCAGGAGCGTAGCGACCCGTGGCTTCTCTAGTAAGCGCCGGTGCCACCGAGCACGGTGCGCACGGTCTTGATGGCGATCAGCAGATCACCACTGATCGACCAGTTCTCCACGTAGGACAGGTCCAGCCGCACCGAGTCATCCCAGGACAGGTCGGCACGTCCACTCACCTGCCACAGGCCGGTGATACCCGGCAGCACCAGCAGACGCCGGCGGACCTGATCGGTGTAGGCATCGGCCTCACACGGCAGCGGCGGCCGCGGGCCGACGACGCTCATATCTTTGCGGAGCACGTTGATGAACTGTGGAAGTTCGTCGATGCTGTAGCGGCGCAGGATCCGGCCCACCGTGGTCACCCGGGGGTCGCGACGGATCTTGAACAGCACGCCGCCGTCCATCTCGTTCATATCGGCGAGCCCGGCGACCAGCTGGTCGGCGTTCTCGACCATGGTTCGCAGCTTGATCATCTGGAACGGCTTACCGTCCAGGCCGATGCGCTCGGACAGATAGAACACCGAGCCGCGGCTGGTGAGCTTGATGGCGATGGCGCTGACGAGCAGCAGCGGGAACGCCGCGGTCAGCACGGCCAGGGAGACGCAGATGTCGAAGGCGCGCTTCTGCACCTTCTTGGTGCCGCTGTATTGCGGCTTCTCGACGTGGATGAGGTTCAGTCCGGCCACCGGCCGCATGGTCAGACGCGGGCCGGCTACATCGACCATGCCGGGCGAGACCACCAGGTCGACGCCGAGGCGGTCCAGATCCCAGGACAGTTCCCGTACGCCGTCGGGGCCGAGGTGTTCGGTGGTGGTCAGCGCGACGGTGTCGGCATTGACCTTGGCGATGGCTTCTTCGACCTGGTGTTCGTCACCGAGGATCGGCAGCGGGCCGACGCCGGGCACGTCCAGGGTCCCGCCCCCGACGCGTCCGGTCAGGCAGACACCGACCACCGAGTAGCCGTAGCCCCAGGCGCGGTCCAGGGACTGGACCAGGCTGCGCACCGCGGCGGCGTTACCTACTGCCACCACCGAGGTGACGCACTGTCCACGCTTGCGGTACCAGCCCAGGACCCGGCGGCAGGCGCCGCGGCCGAGCATGAGGAAGACCAGGCCGAGCGGGAAAGCCAGCGCCAGGTAACCCCGGGCGTACTCGGGCCGGAAGATCATGAGGGTGACGGCAACGACACCGATCGTCGCCAGCGTCGCCGAGAGCACCCGCCGGTACTCCTCCATGCCCGCGCCGACGATCCTCGGGGAGCGGCTGCGGTAGGCGGTCAGCAAACCCAGCCAGATCAGGCCGAAGATGACCGACAGCAGGCCGAAGTACTTGGTGAGCGGGTCGAAATCGGTAACTGGACGGCCCAGACGCACCATCTGGGCGCACGCCATCGCTGCACCGACGACCACGACATCGGTGATGAGTAGTGCCGAACCGTAGCGTCGCTGCCACAGCAGTCCGTCTTGGTTTCGGGCGGGCGCCGCGCTCACCTGAGCGATCGGCGTCTCCGTCTCTCTCACCAACGTCACGTGCGCGTCCACCTTCGTTTGCTGCACCGGTCAATGCATGCTGACTAAGACTATCGCTTTGTTTCCTGATCCTTGCAACATTTCCCACCAAATATCCACCCTTCGGCTGACGCTCGCGCAAATTCGCCGGTGGTTTCGATCTTGATTTGCCCGTCACTCCATCGCGGACTCATGCGCAAAAACTGACGCCGACGATGATTTGACCAGGTGATTAAGCCTGGGCGCAGTCTGACAATCGGATGTACTCGAGGGTTATCGCAGAGGTTTCCGATGCGTTACACCTGGACCAAGATCACCCGCCTCTCGGCGAGTCCGCCGATGACCCATTGCTGAAACTGCGATCGCACGCAGATTTCTGACCACCAGGCGCTTAGCCGCGGTGGATGGCCTCGGCAACGTCCTTCCGTCCGCAAGGTGTCGGCGGTGGCCCGCCCGCCATCCCGCCACGACGTCGCCGGACGGTCTCCGGCCGACCTCTGTGAAGTACGTGCGATCGGTGACATCGTGCTTCCGTCGCGACTGCTGCGCCATTAGGACAAGGCGCGGCGAATGCCGCCGGTTGACGAAATCCGCCTCCCATTCCCGACCATTCCTTCGTCGCCGACAATGACCAAATGACGAATGGCACTCGCGTGCCATACCCGTCACCGACATCGTCGAACAGGTAAACCGAGTTCCGCTGGTGAACGGACCACCGGATGAGCAGGACACCGGTTCGCCCGACGGGCAAGGGATCACAGCGACTTCGCTGTACCGATGTGTGGCTATCGACGCGCCGGACGGGGCGGATGGCGCGCGGATTCGGCGCACAGCGATCCGATCGTTGCCTGGATGGCGAACCGAACCGTTGTTCGCGCGGTGCCGACACCTACCGCGCTGCCGGCCCGACCGGAACGGCGGCATAGCGGCCCGGCCGATGCCGACTTATCCAGCGACACAGCGAGTTCCCGGTACCGCCGGTTCACCGAACTGGTTGCAGCAATTCTAACCGCACGCTGCTGCGGCCGCCTCACCCTCGGGTTGCACCATCGGGACGCCCTCCAGCCGCTCGGCCAGCCAGCCCAGTTGATCGGCCACCTCGAGGTCACCATGGCCCTTGTCGGGCTGGA
>JBPPMV010000247.1:0-6122 GCA_051306235.1 Mycobacterium sp.
ACATCGAGCCCGACGACCTTGAGTTCTCGCATAGTGACCTCCTTTGCGCACCCTACGTTGTTATCCGCTCGTTACCGCGCAGACACGCAGACCGCTCAGGGAAGGCGTGCTCAGAGTCGCTCGACGACCCAGTCCACACATGTCGTCAGCGCGCTGACGTCCTCGGGGTCCACCGCGGGGAACATCGCGACCCGGAGCTGGTTGCGGCCGAGCTTGCGGTAGGGCTCGGTGTCGACGATGCCGTTCGCGCGCAGCGCCTTGGCGACCACGGCCGCGTCGACCGTGTCGGCGAAATCGATGGTGCCGACCACCTGGGATCGCAGCGCCGGATCGGTCACGAACGGCGTCGCGTACGACGATGCCTCGGCCCACGAGTACAGCCGCTGCGAGGAGTCCGCGGTGCGCTTGACGGCCCCGTCCAGCCCGCCGCCCGCCAGCAGCCAGTCGATCTGCTCGGCGAGCAGGATCAGCGTGCCGATGGCCGGGGTGTTGTACGTCTGGTTCTTCAGGCTGTTCTCGACGGCGATGGGCAGCGACAGGAAGTCGGGTACCCAGCGACCGCTCGCCGCGATGGCGTCGATGCGGGCCAGCGCCGCCGGAGACAGGATCGCGATCCACAGGCCGCCGTCGCCGGCGAAGTTCTTCTGCGGCGCGAAGTAGTAGGCGTCGGTATCGCTGATGTCGACGGGCAATCCACCGGCCGCCGAGGTGGCGTCGATGAGGACCAGCGCGTCCCCGGCCGGGCGCTGCACGGGCACCGCCACGCCGGTCGAGGTCTCGTTGTGCGCCCACGCGACGACGTCGACCGACGGGTCGGAGGTCGATTCGGGCGCGCTACCGGCATCGGCCTTGATGATGATCGGATCGCCGACGAAGGGGTTCTTGGCCACGCAGGACGCGAATTTCGAGCTGAACTCGCCGTAGGTGAGGTGCAGCGACTTCTTGTCGACCAGACCGAAGGCTGCGGCATCCCAGAATGCGGTGGACCCGCCGTTGCCCAGGATGACCTCGTAGCCGTCGGGCAGCGCGAACAGCTCCCGCAGGCCGTCCCGCACCCGGCCGACGAGGTTCTTCACCGGCGCCTGCCGGTGTGAGGTGCCGAAGAGATCCCCCGCAGCAGCAAGGGCGGCCAGCTGTTCGGGCCGAACCTTGGACGGGCCGCAGCCAAAGCGTCCGTCTCGGGGCTTGATATCGGCGGGGATCGTCAGTTCGGCCATGTCGTCCAGATTATCGGCCGAGCCGATGTCATCCGGCCTGGGGCACCACGTACGTCGGCTGATAGGGATTCTGGCCACTCTCGATCGCCAGCGCGCGCAGATACGCCTCCACGTTGGGGTAGCCGGCGATCTCGGCCTGTTTCTGCAGCGCGACCTGCCGGGCCAGTTCGGTCTGTGCCTGTGCAGTGACCTTGTCGGCCTCGGCCTTGGCGCGCGCGGCATTGGCATCGGCCACACCCTTGGCCTCGGCGGCCCGCGCATCGGCGATCGCCTTCTGCTCGGCGATGATCGCGTCCTTCAGGCCCTCATCCACCGGGTCGGGTTTCATGACCGTCACCTGGAAGTTGGTGAAGAACTCCCGGCCGTCGGTGCGGGCCCGCGACGCTCCGGGCAGCGCATCGCGCAGGGCGTTCTGGAATTCGATGCGGACCTTCTCGTCATTCCAGATCTCGCGCCAGGTGTACTTCTGCGCGACGCTGATCAGCACCTGCTCGGCGGGCTGGCCGATCACGTAGCGCAGTAAGTTCACCCAGCCGGTGGTGACCAGGCCGTCGTTGTCCAGCCAGCCCTGATATTTGGTGCCGAAGTCGCGGTGGAAGTCCATCAACATGCCGCAGTCGCTGGTCAGGTCGAAGGTGATGACGAGCGGCACCCGCAGCTCGGCGGGAGCAGAGGCATTGGAGACCACGATGGTGGGTTCCGCTTCGGAGTCGGGGCTGCCGGTGGCATCCCAGCTGATCTGCCGCGACGGGTAGCGGTAGGCCTTGAAGCCGCCGGGCGGATTGAAGGCCGACGTTTCCGGCTCGATACAGCCGTCGACCTTGGGGTCGGCGGGAATCAGGAAATAGTCGTCGACCTTGATCGCGGTCTGCCCGGGGCCGATCTGGGTGGCGCAGCTGGAGAGAATCACCCCGCCGACCACGGCGGCGATCAGCCCGACGCCGATGATCACGAACTTTCGCTTGCCGCCGGTCTTGTTGACGGTGGCGCCCGCGTCGAACCGCTTCTTCATGTCCATGGCTCCCCGCCTCCGGTCGCCCGAGCTGTGAGGCAGCTGGGTGGGCAAATCCTAGCTAGAAGGTGAGGATTTTCGCCCCCTGATCGATGATGGCAATCGTATGTTCACTGTGCGCGGCCCGGGCTCCGGACGCGGTGCGCAGCGTCCACCCGTCCGAGTCGTGCCGATAGTCCTCGGAACCGTCGGCGATCAGCATGGGTTCGATGGCGATGACCAGGCCCGCCTTGAGCTTCATCCCCTTGCCCGGGCGGCCCTCGTTGGGCACGTGCGGAGCCTCGTGCATGGTGCGCCCGATACCGTGCCCGCCGTGGTCGGCGAGCAGTCCGTACCCCGCCTGCCGCGCGACCGACGCGATCGCGTGGCCGATATCGCCCATCCGGTTGCCCGGCCGTGCCGCTTCGATACCGGCGGCCAGTGCGGCGTCGGTCGCCTCGATCAGGGCGGCGTCCTCGGCGCGGGGGGTGCCGACGATGAAACTGCGGGCGGCGTCCCCGCACCACCCGTCGAGGATTGCTCCGAAGTCGACCGAGACCAGGTCACCGTCGGCGAGTACCTGGCTGGTGGGGATTCCGTGCACGACGGCGTCGTTGACGCTCACGCACAGCACTGCGGGGAACGGGGTCGGGGCCCAGTTGGGGTGGTAGTTCAGGAACGGGGAGGTGGCCCCGTGCTTGGCCAGGACGTCCGCGGCGGCCCGGTCGAGATCGGCCGTGGTGCGTCCCGGCGCGGCCGTAGCGATCACCGCGCGCAACGCTTCGGCAACCACTGCGCCCGCCGCCGTCATCGATCTGATCTGGTCTTCTGTTTTGAGTGCAGACACTGCGGGGATCCTCAGCAAACGATGATCAAGGGTGTGGACTTTTACTCGATACCTGCGGTACCGTCTAGACAACAAGCCGCTCGATGTAAACCTCAGGGGGAATCAGATGGCTCGCACCAAGATGGTGAAGCGTTGGCGTCGCAATATGGATGTCACCGACGATGCCCAGTACGTCGACATGCTCTCCACACTGTCCGAGGGGTCGGTGCGACGCAACTTCAACCCCTATACGGATATCCAGTGGGATTCGCCGGAGTTTGCCGTCATCCCGAACGACCCGCGCTGGATCCTTCCCGGGACCGACCCGATGGGTGGTCACGCCTGGTACCGGGCGCAGTCGGTGGAGCGTCAGATCCAGATCGGCATGTGGCGGCAGGCCAATGTTGCCAAGGTCGGTCTGCACTTCGAGAACATCCTCATCCGCGGTCTCATGGAGTACTCGTTCTGGGTGCCCAACGGTTCCCCGGAATACCGCTACTGCCTGCACGAGGCGGTCGAGGAGTGCAACCACACCCTGATGTTCCAGGAGATGGTCAACCACATCGGCATCGACGTGCCCGGTATGCCGCGGCTGCTCAAATGGGTCCAGCCGGTCATCCCGCTGGTCGCAGGCCCGATGCCGATCCCGTTCTTCTTCGGCGTGCTCGCCGGCGAGGAGCCCATCGACCACACGCAGAAGAACGTGCTGCGCGAGGGCAAGGCCCTGCACCCGATCATGGAGCGGGTGATGGCGATCCACGTCGCCGAGGAGGCCCGCCACATCTCCTTCGCGCATCAGTACCTGCAGAAGCGGGTGCCGACCCTGCGCCGCCGCCAGCGCTGGATCCTGTCGCTGTTCGTGCCGTTGACCATGCGCATCCTGTGCTCGGCGATCATCGTGCCGCCGCGCGCGTTCTGGAAGGAATTCGACATTCCGCGTTCGGTGCGCAAGGAGCTGTTCTTCAAGGCGCCCGAGTCGAAGAAGATGTTGCGCGACATGTTCTCCGATGTCCGGATGCTGTGCCATGACACCGGTCTGATGAATCCGTTGGCGAAGCTGATCTGGCGGATCTGCAAGATCGACGGGCCGGCCAGCCGCTACCGGAGCGAGCCGCAGCGCGAGCATCTGGTCAGCGTCGCTTAACCGCCCATGCCTCATGTGATCACCCAGTCGTGTTGCAGCGACGGGTCCTGTGTCTATGCCTGCCCGGTGAACTGCATCCATCCCTCACCGGATGAGCCGGGATTCGCGACAGCCGAGATGCTGTTCATCGACCCCGAGGCCTGCGTCGACTGCGGTGCGTGTGTGAGCGCCTGCCCGGTCGGGGCGATCTCTCCGGACAGCAGGCTCACCGAGAACCAGTTGCCGTTCATCGAATTGAACGCGGCCTTCTATCCCAAGCGGGAAGGCAAGCTGCCGCCGACCTCCAAGCTTGCCCCGGTGCTGGCCGCACCGATGGTGACACCGCGACCGGGCGGACCGCTGACGGTCGCGATCGTCGGGTCGGGTCCCGCGGCGATGTACGCCGCCGACGAACTGCTCACCCAGCGAGGGGTCCGGGTGAACATGTTCGAGAAGCTGCCCACGCCTTACGGTTTGGTGCGCGCGGGGGTGGCGCCCGACCATCAGAGCACCAAGCGGGTCACCAAGCTTTTCGACACGGTCGCCGGCCTGCCCGGGTTCACCGCATTCCTCAACGTCGAGGTCGGCAGGCACCTGAGCCACGCCGATCTGCTCGAGCACCACCACGCCGTGCTCTACGCCGTCGGAGCACCCAATGACCGGCGCCTGGATATCGCCGGAATGGGCCTGCCGGGCAGCGCCACCGCGACCGAAGTGGTCGCCTGGTTCAACGGGCACCCCGAATTCGCGGATCTGTCCGTGGACCTCAGCCATGAGCGGGTGGTCATCGTCGGCAACGGCAACGTCGCCCTCGATGTGGCGCGTATCCTCACCTCGGATCCGGATACGTTGGCGCGCACCGATATCGCCGACCACGCACTGGCGGCGCTGAGATCCTCCAAGGTCCAGGAGGTGGTGATCGCGGCACGTCGCGGTCCCGCATTCTCGGCGTTCACCCTGCCCGAGCTGATCGGGCTGACCGCCACCTGCGATGTCGTGCTCGACGCCGCCGACCATCAGCGTGTGATCGCCGATCTGGCGACCGTCGAGGATCGGCTGACCCGGAACAAGCTGGAGATCCTCACCGAACTGGGTGACGCGGCCGCGCCGATCACCCGGCCGCGGATCCGGCTGGCCTATCAGCTGACCCCGCAGCGGCTGCCCGCGGACGGCCGGATCACCGGGATCGAATTCGTCGATACCGTCAGCGGCCAGACCACACTCATCGACACCGGCATGGTGCTGACCTCGATCGGCTACCGCGGCAAGGCCATTGCTGATCTGCCGTTCGACGATGTGACCGCGGTGGTGCCCAACGACGGCGGGCGGGTCCTGGCCGGCCACGGTGCCTATGTCGCCGGCTGGATCAAGCGCGGCCCGACGGGATTCATCGGAACCAACAAGTCCTGCGCGGCCGAGACGGTGCGCAACCTGGTGGAGGACTACAACCGAGGACAGCTCGTCGACCCGGCGCACAAGCCGGCGGCGCTGGACAAGCTGGTCCGAAGCCGCCAACCCGCGGTCGTTGACGCCGCGGGTTGGCGTGCCATCGACGCGGCCGAGATCGCGCGCGGTGGGGGACAGCGTCCTCGGGACAAGTTCGTCGATATCGCCGATATGCTCGCCGCCGCCGCGAGTGCACCCCGGCCGCCGGTGCACAAGCGGTTGCTGGCCGGGCTGCGCCGCTGAACCGGTACGGCGACGATCGGCCACGGCAGTCCCTACGTGCCGGGGTCCGTCACGGGAATTCCTGCATGGCCTTCTGCAGATCCTCGTCGCTGACCTCGCGTACCGGCTGGCCCAGCGACCACTTGTGGCCGAACGGGTCACGCAGCACGCCGTAGCGGTCACCCCAGAACATGTCGCCGACCTCCATCACCACCTCGGCGCCGGCCTCGACGGCCCGGGCGAACGATGCGTCGACGTCGGTGACGACGAGATGGATGGTGACCGGCGTTCCGCCGA
>JBPPMV010000248.1:0-3740 GCA_051306235.1 Mycobacterium sp.
GTTGTACCCTGCTACTCGCACCAAATTGCGGCAGGTTGCCCGAGCGGCCAATGGGAGCGGACTGTAAATCCGTCGGCTTACGCCTACACAGGTTCGAATCCTGTACCTGCCACACACGTCAGGCCCCCTCATCGAAGGGGGCCTGATGCGTGTGATCAGCTGGATCGTCCTGGCAGCGCCGCCACTCAGACGGTGACCAGCGTGGCAGCCGACCTGGCTCCGGTTGTGGCCACGAACACCCGATTGATGATGTACCTCAGCGATCCCGAGGCGTCGAGGGACACCGTAACGAAATCTGTACCGCCACCGTTCGCATTGATCGAGAAGCCGGATGCCCGTCCCGGAAGATTCACCGTCACGAAGCGATTGGCGGTGTTCACGATGGTGAGGTTGACGCTTGTGCCGTCCACATCGGTCGGCAGGTAGATCACTCCATCCGGTCCGACCTGCGCGGGGTTGCTGACTAGACCGGGTGCCGGAACGATCAGGTAAGTACCGTCGGCCCGCAGCACCGTGATGCAGCTGAGGTTCCTGTCGACGCGCGTCGTGGCGACCACCGTGCCGTCACCGGTGACCGTGAGCCCGCCCCACCCGGCGCCGATCGTCCCGGCGGTCGAGGTGGCTTTCCCCGGGCGCATCACGACGATCTGACTGTATTGCTCTCCGGTGGGAGCGGATTCGCCCACGATGAACGCGACCGTGCCATCGCTGCCGATCGTGGGTGCGATGCTGACTCCACCGGGATAGGTGACGACGATCGGCGATTGACCCGGCCGGAATACGGCGATGGTCATTCCGTCGTTGCCCCACATCGAGGCCACGGTGCCGTCGGGTCCGACGGCCGGCGAGACGCGGTAGGACGCGTTGGACGTCTTGGTCATCGTCTCGACGGTGCCGCCGCGCCGCATGATCGTCACCGTCATGTCGGAGAAGAACGCGTAGTCCGGCCCCGTGTGCGTGTGGAACGCCACTGTGCCGTCGGCGCCGGCCACCACGCTGGCGACCAGTGTGCCGGTCACGGTCGAGACCTGATCGGGCAATCCCGGGCGCAGCACGGTGACGGTGGTTGTGACGAGGTCGTCTACCGTTCCCGAACCTGTGGTCGTCACGTAGGCGACCGTGCCGCCTGCGCCGGTGACCACCTGCTGCATGGTGCCGACGATGGTGATCGGCACGGCCTGTCCGCCCGCGCGCCAGACCCAAAGCGTCGTCGT
The DNA here is from genome assembly GCA_051306235.1 of Mycobacterium sp. GTDB lineage: Bacteria > Actinomycetota > Actinomycetes > Mycobacteriales > Mycobacteriaceae > Mycobacterium. The sequence goes on from JBPPMV010000248.1 coordinate 1,215, forward strand.
CGATACCGCTCGGGCCGTGAAGCCCGCCGCTCCCGCAGTCGTGAAGATGAGGGTGCCGTCATCGGCGACCGTGACGGGCCCCTGCGGGGTTCCGGACAGTTCGAGGTACTCGGCGTCGGCTCCCGGTCGAAGAACACCGATGGTCGTACCCCCGGACGCGTTGGTCGCCGTCAGCGCGATGGTCCCGTCGGCCCCCACGGTCGCCTGGTCCTGGGTGGCACCCGCGATGCGCAGCACCTCGCGCCGCTCGCCGTCACGGATGATGGTGACGGTGGTCTGTGTGTCTTCGGGGGCGCCTCCACCGGTTGCCGCGGTCAACATGAAATCACCGGCGGCGGTCAGCATGGGTCCGCCGACGGGAGTGCCGCCCGGCACCGTCCACTGCACCGGGGTTTTACCCGGCTGCAGTGTGGTGACGGTGAACTCAGTGATGGTGAAATTCGCTGGGTTGTACACCACCGTGGTCAGGTGCACGGTTCCATCATCGGCGATGAGTGGGCCGCCGCCGTAGACGATGCCCGCCGCGGTTGCCGTCACCGGCGGGCGGCCGGGTGCCTCGACGAGAATCTGTGTGCTGAACGGATCTTGGAGCGTGCCGGACCCGAATTGCTGGGTGATCGCGACGGTCCCGCGGGGCCCGACCCGCGTGCGCGGGTTCGTCCATCCCTGCGGTACGGCGACGGGGATGGTCTCGGTCACCTCGGCCACCTCGGTGACGCCTGCGGCGAGTTGGACCGTGACGACTCGGGTGGCGCTGTGTCCCCTGCCGAAGAGTCCGAGCAGGCCATGAATGTGGAATCCCTTGTCGACTGCGGACACCGTGAAGCTGTCCGTCAGTGCGTCGGTGCCGTTCCAGCTTGTCGGTGCGACGTAGGTGAACGTGCCGGCACCGTCGATGGTGACGGTGCCACCTTCCGTGGTGGAGGGTGTCACCGAGTACTTGATCGCGTCGCCATCTGGATCGGTGCCGACGATGGTGCCGGTGACGACATCGTCGACCTGTTCGACATCGATCGGTGCGGCAGCCAGACGTGGCGCCCGATTGAAGAAGGTTCGGTGCAACTCCTGTCGTGCCCACGCGAGCATCGCCCCCCGTGTGGGTGGTGCCGGCGTGCCGGAACCGGCGAGTCCCAGGAAGGGTGTCAGGAGCGCGCCGACGACCGCATTGACGATGCGGATCGGGGTGGCCAGGACCACCGAGATGGGATGCAGAACCGGGGCCGACGTCGACTCGATTGTGTTGATGCGCAAGGGCTTTGGTTCGGGGATCGTCGGAATGTCCAGCACGGCTTCGGTGCGCGCCGACGTCGCCTGTCGCGCCTCTTGCGGCTCTTGCGGCTCGGCCGACGATGTCACCGCATGCGCACTACCGGCGGGCGGGGCAATGTTCGCGGCAGCGGCGGCCTTTTTCTTCGTCACCCGCGACGTGGAGTGTGTCGACCGGACCGCCGGTGGGCTCTCCGTGAGGGCCTCCGAGGGCGCCTCCGCCTCATCCTCGCGATCATCGCCGGGCGCCGGGATGTTCGCGCCATCGCCGCTGGAGTCGGGGCCGTTCTCCGCATCATCTGCGGGCGACGGGGCGTCGGGCTTGTCGGCACTCGGTGTGCCCGACTGGGCTGGTCCGGCGTCCGAACTGGTCGTGCCGCTGCTGTCCGTGGGTTCGGCAAAGGCGACGCCGGGGGCCCAGATGACGCCCGCCCCGATTCCCAGTGCGACGGCCAGAGCGCCGACTCGTCCGACGTGCGGTGCATATCCCATGCCAACCCCATCAGTTAAGGGCGGTGGGATTGCTGGAATCACCGCCTGCTGATTGTGCGGTACGCAGGACGCGTTTGTTGCAGTAACCGGCTTTTTAATTGTCGCCGGCGCAGATCGCGCTGTTTCCGCAGGTATACGGCACGACTCGCCAACATGGCCCGCCGGCGCACGATCGGCCGAGAAACGCAGATCGACGCGGTCGGTCGCCTGCTCATCGGACGAGCGGAGTTCGCGGTGAGCTAGGGGGTTGCACTCGCACAGTGGGCGATGTCGGTGGGTCGCCGATCGGCCCATTCATGTGCTGCACTCCCATCGGCCGTCCGTCGTTCGGATGAATTTGCCGGGTGCTCGGTAGCGCACACACTCGGACTCAGCAACCACCACCCGGGCAGGCGGGACCGCGGCGTGCGTGGCACCCGATGTGCTGCCTCAGCCGACCCCGCTAACTCGCCTGGCGACGCCTCGACGGCCACGGGCCGGCGCGTAGCAGGGACTGGCAACGGCGGCGTCCGCGACGAGTGTGCGGACCGCACCGCGATGGCCGCAGCCTCGACAGCAATCCACCCGCGGCGCGCCGATTCGATCAACGTTGTGAGCGAACACCTCTCGATTGTGAGCGTTGAGCGAGCCCGCTACCGGGCTGCTCGCCGCGGGGCCACCTCCGGGTAGTGGCGGACGGGCGGTTCACTTTCTCGCCGTAGCGAACTCGATCGGATGGATCGGGCAAATTCTGTCACCGAGAACGAGGTCGGCGCCTGACGTAGGGTC
>JBPPMV010000249.1:0-22299 GCA_051306235.1 Mycobacterium sp.
GGCGTGAAGATCTCCCGCGCCATCAAGGCCGCGTACCCGCGGATGACCTCCTTGCGGTGGGCCTGGAACACGCCTTGCCATTTGATGCCCAGGAAGACGTTCTTGCGTTCCATGGGGCGGAAGATCATCTGCAGCGCAACCCAGTCGGTGAGGCCACCGGTCAGCAGACCGAACAGCGGCAGTGCCAGATGCCAGCCGGTGACGCCGAAGACGAGCATCTGCACGACGCCGATGATGAAGCCGAAATACAGCCCGGACTTGATGAGGAATGTGAAGGCCGGTCGACCGATGTCCTCGAAGACCGCGTTCAGGGTGGCCTTGTCCCGGACCAGGTTGGTCACGACCATGTGCTTGATATCGAAGATCTGGTCGACCTGACCGCGGAACTCCTCGAACATCCCACGGGCTGCTGAGGGGATGCGGCCCTCGACGTTACTGACGATGAGGTCCTTGACCTGATCGGGCGTGGCGCGCCAGACCTGCGGCTGGAAGGACATCATCATCGCGTTGACGAGTTCCTCGGCGGCCTCGCGCAGCGGTTCGCCGAGCTCCTTGACGAGCTCGTCGGGGTCGATCTTGTCGAACAACTCCTCGGGTTTCAGGATTCCCGACGTCAGCGAATCGACCGCGACGGCAGCCATTTTCGGTGCCCGTCGGGGTATCTGGCCCTGCCAGCCGAAATAGGGCTTGATGCCCTTGAACTCGACCGGATAGAACATCATCTTCAGCGCGAGGATCTTGGTGATCCAGCCGACGAAGGCGGCACCGAATGGAATGGTGACGTACACCCACCAGGGATATGAGAAGGCGGTCTCCCACAGGTCGCTCATTTCGCTGCCTCCCACAATTCTTGACCGAGGTCGCTGATGCGAACGGTGCGCCGGACGACTCGTGCCGCCCGGACACCGCGGCGCGCGGTGGCCAATGCAACGTTCACCACGGAGTCGGTGAGCAACATTTCGTACTCGTCGTACATCGATGTGGCCTCCGGGCCCAGGCGCACCAGGCCCAGCCGCAACATCCTGGTCAGATAGAGCGGGGTGTACCGCGGTAGTGAGACCCCCGCCGAGCGCCCCACCGTCGAGGCGTTCTTCAACGCGAACGCCGGGCTGCTCCCGCTACCGGGTTCGGCGACGTGGATGACGGGGTAGGCGGAACCGTCGGAGAGTGCGGCCAGAATGCGGGCCTCATCGGGTACCAGCGACCGCAACAGATCCAGGTACAGCGCATCGCGGCTCTTGTCGGGGCTGGTGTACATGGATCTGTCCAGCAGGGTGCGCAGCAGGTGGTTCGGCGAGTTCGCCTGGTCCTCATCGGCGGAGGCGATGGCGGTGGGCGGATCGAGATCGACGAGGTGCCGGCGCATCACCCGAACCACCGCGCGTTCGGCGTCGGCGAGCAGCGGCAGTACGTCGCCGGCGAGCGGGGCGCGTTTGGCGACACCGCCCAGCAGGTTCAGCCCCCCGCCGATCAATCCCTCCAGGTCCACGCGGCCCCTTCCGCCCGACGAGATCAGCAACTACCTGTAGCACCATAGTTGCCCGGAGGGCAGGTTCTGCGCGTATCCCCTGCAAAGCGCCGCCCGTGCGGAATGCGCACGGGTTATCGGGAAATCGTCGGACGTTCGACGGACATCGTGTAATGCGGGATCACGCGAGTTCGGCAACGGCGGTGTAGGTCCGGCAAACTGCCGGCGCGTTGCCTGCCTAGCGGAAACCGAAGAAGAGAAGCGCGGCGGCGAGGATCAGCAGCACCCACGCGATGATCGGGACCCACACCCCGTGGCGTCTACGCGCGGTGAAGAAGGATGCGACCACGGTCAGCACGGCCACCGCAGGCACGCCGAATTGGAGCAGGGTGAACGAGATTTCGCTCAGCGTCGGACAGTCCGATGTCGTGCAGCCCGCGGTGCCCATGACCTTGAGATAGGTCAGTGCGACGATGGCGATCGCAGCGGGCACGGTGGCGGCACCGAAGATCCAGTTGAACGTCTTGCGCGCAGTCGGATGGTCGTTCGGTGTCGGCGTCTGCACCACAGCTCCATACCCCCCGTCGGCCGGACCCCATACAGGTACCCGTGGCGTCGGAGGCCGAAACGTCAGTCGCGGCGTTCCCAGGTCCACTCGGTGATGGCCGGGTCGTCCTCGCCGTGCTCCCTGGTGTAACGACGTGCGGCCAGTCGGGCGTCGACCATTTCCTGGCGCAGACCCGCGGCATTGCTGCCCAGGCCCTCGACCCGGTCGATGACGTCGATGACCAGATGGAACCTGTCCAGGTCGTTGAGCATGACCATGTCGAATGGTGTTGTGGTGGTGCCGCGTTCCTTGAAACCGCGGACATGCAGCTGATCGTGGTTGGCATGCCGGTAGGCCAGCCGGTGGATCAGCCACGGATATCCGTGGTAGGCGAAGATGATCGGCTTGTCGGTGGTGAACAGCGCATCGAATTCGTGATCGGCCATCCCGTGCGGATGTTCGGACTGCGGCTGCAGCCGCATGATGTCGACGACGTTGACCACCCGGACCGCTAGTTCGGGCAGCCGGCGGCGCAGGATATCGGCTGCGGCAACGGTTTCCAGCGTAGGGACATCGCCGGCGCAGGCCAGCACGACATCGGGCGCCGAGGTTCCGCTCTCCGAGCCGGCCCACTCCCAGATGCCAGCGCCGCGGGTGCAGTGCGCGATGGCCTCATCCATCGTCAGGAAGTTCAGCGCGGGCTGCTTGCCGGCGACGATGACATTGATGTACTGGCGGCTGCGCAGGCAGTGATCGGCCACCGAGAGCAGGCTGTTGGCGTCCGGCGGCAGGTACACCCGCACCACCTCGGGCCGCTTGTTGGCGATGTGGTCGATGAAGCCCGGGTCCTGATGGGATGCGCCGTTGTGGTCCTGGCGCCAGACGTGCGATGTCAGAAGGTAATTCAGCGATGCGATGGGGCGACGCCAGTCGAGATCGTTGGTGCTGGCGAGCCATTTGGCGTGCTGGTTGGCCATCGAATCGACGATGTGGACGAATGCCTCATAGCAGCTGAAGAAGCCGTGCCTGCCGGTCAGCAGGTAACCCTCCAACCAGCCCTGGCACAGATGCTCGGAGAGCACCTCCATCACCCGGCCGTCCGGGGCCAGATGTTCGTCATCCTCGGATTGTTCTGCCTGCCAGGCCTTGTCGGTGGCTTCGAAGACCGCCGAGAGTCGGTTGGATGCCGTTTCGTCGGGGCCCATCAGCCGGAAGTTGTCGGTGTTGCGGGCGATCACATCGCGCAGGAAGGTGCCCAGCACCTTGGTGGCCTCGCCGGTGGACGCTGCCGGGTTCTCGACCTCGACGGCGTAGTCGGTGATCGCGGGCAGGTCCAGTTCGCGCAGCAGAACGCCGCCGTTGGCGTGCGGGTTGGCACTCATCCGCCGATCACCTGCGGGGGCCAGGGCCCGCAGATCGGGGCGCAGCGCCCCGGTGTCATCGAACAACTCCTCAGGCCGGTAGCTCTGTAGCCAGACGCGCAGCGCATCGAGATGCTCTGCATTGGTGCGGGTTTCCGACAACGGCACCTGATGGGAACGCCAGGTGCCCTCGACCTTCTTGCCGTCGACCTCGCGGGGGCCGGTCCACCCTTTTGGGGTGCGCAGGATGATCATCGGCCACAGCGGCCTGCCGGTCTGCCCGTCTTCGCGGGCGGCACGCTGGATGGCGGAGATCTGGTCGAATGCGTCGTCGAGGGCGGCCGCCAGCTGCCGGTGCACATCGGCGGGCTCGTCGCCGGCGACCGTGATCGGCACGTAGCCGTAGCCGCGCATCAGCGATTCCAGCTCGTCCTGCGGGATCCGGGCCAGCACGGTGGGATTGGCGATCTTGTACCCGTTGAGGTGCAGGATCGGCAGCACCGCGCCATCACGCACCGGATCCAGGAACTTGTTGGAATGCCAGCTGGCGGCCAGCGGCCCGGTCTCCGCCTCTCCGTCACCGACGACGGTGGCGACCACGAGATCGGGGTTGTCGAAGGCGGCGCCGTAGGCGTGCACCAACGCGTAGCCGAGTTCACCGCCCTCGTGGATGGACCCGGGCGTCTCCGGCGCCACATGGCTGGGAATGCCGCCGGGGAAGGAAAACTGGCGAAACAGCTTCTGCAGTCCCGCGGCGTTCTCGCCGATTCCGGTGTAAACCTCGGAGTAGGTGCCCTCCAGGTAGGCGTTGGCCACCAGACCCGGTCCGCCGTGTCCCGGTCCGGTGATGTAGATGACGTCGGCGTCGCGTTGCCGGATCACCCGGTTCAGGTGGGCGTACAGCAGGTTGAGTCCGGGCGTCGTTCCCCAGTGCCCGAGCAGTCGGGGTTTGACGTGCTCGGCGACCAACGGCTGCTTGAGCAGCGGGTTGTCCAGCAGATAGATCTGTCCGACCGACACATAGTTGGCTGCCCGCCAGTACGCGTCGAGCAGGGCGACGTCATCATCGGAGAGCGGCGGGTATTCAGTCGGTGCAGTCATACTTACCGGTCTACCCGTTGTCGGCGGCTTTCACATGTACTGCGCGTACCCCCCAGATGTCATCGCAATATTGTTCGATGGCGCGGTCGGACGAGAACTTGCCGCTGCGGGCCGCGTTCAGCAACGACATCCGCGACCACGCGTCACGGTCCTGCCAGGCCGCACTCACCCGGTCCTGGCACTCGATATAGGACGCATAGTCGGCGAGCACCAGGAACGGATCGTCGTAGGTCAGATTGTCCACCAGCGGCCGGAACACCTCGGTGTCACCGTGCGAGAAGTGTCCGCCGGCAATCAGATCCAGAACAGCGCGCAGTTCGGGGTTGGCTTCGATATAGGACGCCGGCCGGTACCCGGACAGTTTGAGCGCCTCGACCTCGTCGACGGTGAGTCCGAACAGGAAGAAGTTCTCCGGCCCGGCCTCCTCACGGATCTCGACATTGGCGCCGTCCAGGGTGCCGATGGTCAGCGCGCCGTTCATCATGAATTTCATGTTGCCGGTGCCGGAGGCCTCTTTGCCCGCGGTCGAGATCTGCTCGGAGAGGTTGGCCGCCGGGTAGATCAGGTGCGCGTTCTGCACGTTGAAGTTGGGCAGGAACACCACCTTCATATAGCGGTTGACCTCGGGGTCGAAGTTGATCATGTCGCCCACCGCGGTGATCAGCTTGATGATGCGTTTGGCCAGGAAGTACCCGGGGGCGGCTTTGCCGCCGAAGATGAATGCCCGCGGCGCGATGTCGATGCCGGGGTTGTTCTTGATCCGCAGGTACTGCGTGACGATGTTGAGGACATTGAGGTGCTGGCGCTTGTACTCGTGGATCCGCTTGACCTGGATGTCGAACAGCCAGGTGGGATCGAGTTCCACGCCCGTCTCGGCACGGACGAAATCGGCGAGTCGAGCCTTGTTGGCGCGCTTGACATCCCGCCATTCCTGCCGGAATTCGTCATCCTCGATGAACGCCTCGAGTCCGCGCAGCCGATCGAGATGCGTCAGCCAGCCGTCGCCGATCTTGCGATCCAGGAGATCGCGCAGACCCGGGTTGGACAGCGCCACGAACCGGCGCGGTGTCACACCGTTGGTCTTGTTCGAGAAACGCTCGGGCCACAGTTCGTAGAAGTCCTTGAGGACGCTCTCCTTGAGCAGTTCGGAGTGCAATGCGGCGACACCGTTTATCGCGTGACTGCCCACGGTGGCGAGATGGGCCATCCGGACGCTCTTGCCGCCGTCCTCACCGATCAGCGACATCCGGCGCACCCGGTCCTCATCGCCGGGGAATCGGGCCCGCACCTCGTCGAGGAACCGGTTGTTGATCTCGTAGATGATCTCCAGGTGCCGGGGCAGGCTTTCGCCGAAGATGGCCAGCGGCCATTTCTCCAGCGCCTCCGGTAGCAGGGTGTGGTTGGTGTAGCCGAACGTGGCCACCGTGATCGCCCAGGCCTCGTTCCATTCCAGGCGCCGTTCGTCGACCAGGATCCGCATCAGCTCGGCGACGCCGATCGAGGGATGGGTGTCGTTGAGCTGCAAGGCAAACCGGTTCGGCAGGTCGTGCAGCGAGGCGTCGGCGAGGTCGTCCATGATGTGCACGACGTGTTGCAGGGAACATGAGACGAAGAAGTACTGCTGCAGCAGCCGGAGCCGCTTGCCGGCATCCGGCTCGTCATTGGGGTAGAGCACCTTGGTGACGGTCTCGGCGCTCACCTCCTCCTCGACGGCCTTGTAGTAGTCACCGGTGTTGAATGCATCGAGTGCGAACTCCTGCACCGCCCGGGCACTCCACAGCGTCAGCACATTGCAGGTCTTGACGCCGTAGCCCTGGATCGGGGTGTCATAGGCGACGCCCTTGACCACCCGGCCGGGCCACCAGCGGATGCGGGCCACGCCGGCGTCGTCGAGGTAGTGCTCGGTGTGCCCTTCCCAGTTCACCAGGTAGTTCACATCCGGCTTGGCGATCTCCCAGGGGTTTCCGGCGTCCAGCCAGTTGTCGGTCTTCTCCACCTGCCAGCCGTCGTGGAGCTCCTGGTCGAAGATGCCGAACTCGTAGCGGATGCCGTAACCGATGGCCGGTCGCTCCAGGGTGGCCAGCGAATCCAGGTAGCACGCCGCAAGCCGGCCCAGGCCGCCGTTGCCCAGCCCGGGCTCCTCCTCGCAGGCCAGCACCTCGTCGATGTCCTGTCCCAGCTCGGCCAGCGCCGAACGGGCGGCCTCCTCGATACCGAGGTTGAGCAGGTTGGCGCCCAGCTGCGGTCCCATCAGGAACTCCGCGGACAGATAACAGGTGATCTTGCTGCCGAGGTCGAGCGATGTCTGGGTGGAGGCAACCCGATTGTCCTGCATGCGGTCCCGCACCGCCAGCGCCAGCGCCCGGTAGTAGTGCTCGGGGCGCAGGGCCGCGGCGGGCCTGCCGATCGAATACCGAATGTGATCGATCATCGCGCGCCGCAGCGCATCGGAGGAGAGCCCGGTGCGGGCGCGTTCGGTGGTCGGGGAGGGCGCGACAAGATCGGTCATAGGGGAAGTCTGGCAGGGGTCGGTGCACATCGCGCGCGCAATGAGCGTCGGCTGGGTTAACGGGTGTGAGACGCTGCCCGGATGTCCGGTGTACCCGAACTCGTCGACGTCCTGCCCCAGCATCGCTTCGATGACGCGGCACTGGTCCGCTTTCTGGGTTCCCACGGTATCGAGGGCCCGCTGCAGATCCGTCAATTCCAGGGCGGTCAGAGTAATCCGACATTTCATCTGCACAGTCCCACAGGCGAATTCGTGTTGCGCAAGAAACCGCCGGGCACGCTGCTGCCGCGCGCGCACGATGTCGGCAGGGAGTACCGGGTGATGTCGGCGCTGGCCGACAGCGATGTCCCGGTGCCGCGGATGAGGGTTATGTGCACCGACGAGTCGGTGCTGGGCACCCCGTTCTTCGTGATGGGTCACGTCCCCGGCCGGATCTTTCCCGACCGGGTGCTGCGCGACGGCACCCCCGCCGAACGCGCCGCGGTGTACCGCGATCTGGCCCGGGTGCTCGCCCGCCTGCACCGGGTGGATTGGCGAGCCGTCGGGCTGTCGGATTTCGGCCGCCCGGACGGCTATCTGGCCCGGCAGGTGGCGCTGTGGACCAGGACCTGGGAGACCGTCAAGGTCGAGGAGTGTGCCGAGATGGACCGGTTGGCGGCCTGGCTGCCCGCGCATCTGCCCGCCGACGACCAGGCCTGCATCGCCCACGGCGACTACCGGTTGGGCAATGTGCTGCTCCATCCCACCGAACCCCGCATCGTCGCGGTGCTGGATTGGGAGCTGTCGACCATCGGTCACCCGTTGGCCGATCTGGGCTATGCGGCGATGACCTATCACCTGCCCGGTGAGTCCGACCCCTTGATGGGGGTGGCCGGGGAGGACCTGGCCGGTACCGGGATCCCCGACGAGTCGGAATTCGTCGCCGAATACTGCCTCGAGGCCGGCCGCGATGTTCCCGGAGATCTGCCGATATTCGTCGTGTTCTCGATGTTCCGGCTGGCATCGATCGTCGCCGGGGTGTGGAGACGTGGGCTGGACGGTAACGCCTCCGACGCTCGGGCCGGCACCGACCTGTTCCGGGACAGGTACCGCGGCCTGGCCGAACGGGCGTGGGCGTTGGCCGGCGGGCTGTGACATTCGCGCGTCTGGTAGTAAAGTTCTAGCCTGAAGAGAATTGCATTCTCCAGAAAGGATAGGCTCCTCTCATGGACGTTCGCCTGACCAGTGAGCAGCAACAACTGCGCGACGCTGCGGCCAAACTGGCCGACGATCTGGGCCCCGGAGCCGTCGGAGAACTCGACGACGACGGCCGAGTTGCCCGCTTGGAGAAGACGGTGGCGTCCACCGGATGGCGGTCCCTGCGCTCCGACGGCGCCTCCGGGGTCGAGGTCGCTCTGGTCGCCGAAGAGTTCGGCCGCGGTCTGGTCGACGTGCCGTTCCTGGGCCCGGTACTGGCGGACGACCTCGGCCACAGCGATGGCACAGTCGTCTTCGGTGGGATCGCACCCGATGCCCGGGGACTCACTCGAGGTGTCCTGCTCGACGGTGCGGCCGTCGGCACGGTGGATCTGGGCGAGGCCGCCCCGGGGGTGGATCTGACCCGCTGGCAGGCCACCGCGGGTGAGGTGACTCCGGCCGGCGCACTCGATGACGAGAAGGCCCAGCGGGCCCAGGCATTGGCGCTGGTGGTCACCGCCGCCGATATCCTCGGCGCGGCCCGCGGTGCCTTCGACCTCGCCTGCGACTACGCCAAGGTGCGCGAGCAGTACGGCAAGGCCATCGGTTCCTATCAGGCCGTCGCGCATCAGTTGGCCGAGAGCCTGGTCCTCATCGAAGGATCGGTCAGCATCCTGCGCTATGCGGCGTGGGCCGTCGACGAGGAAGAGCCCGGCGTCGCGCTGGAGGCCGCCCGCGTCGCGAAGGTGTACTGCGCGAAATCGGCGCACACCATCTGTGAGACGTCCATCCAGGTGCACGGCGGTATCGGCAATACCTGGGAATGCGCGGCGCACGTGCACCTGCGCCGGGTATTGGTGTCCACCGGCCTGTGGCCGGTGTCGTTGAAGGAGATCTCCGTTGGACTTTCGTGATTCCGCAGAGGAACTGGCCTTCCGGGAACGGTTGCGCGCCTGGCTGACCGAACAGGCGCCGAACTTCCCGAAGTCGACCGAGGAGTACTGGGCCCGCCAGGGCGAATGGCATCAATCCCTGCACGCGGCAGGGTTTTTCGGTGCCACCTGGCCCAAGGAGTTCGGCGGCCTCGAACTGCCCCCGGTCTACGACGTCATCGTCGACGAGGAACTGGCCCGCGTCGGCGCCCCGCCACGGCCCAGCCTGGGATACCTGGTGACCGGTCTGGGCCGGCACGCCAGCAAGGACGTGCAGCAGCGTTTCCTGCCCGGCATGATCGACGGTACCGAGCGTTGGTGTCAGGGCTTCTCGGAGCCCGGCGCCGGATCGGACCTGGCCTCGCTGACCACCACCGCCGTCCTGGATGGTGACGAGTACGTCATCAACGGGCACAAGATCTGGACCAGCTACTCCGACGTCGCGGACTGGTGCCTGCTGCTGGCCCGCACCGATAAGGATGTCAAGCGGCACAAGGGTATTTCGGCGTTCCTGGTCAACATGCACCAGCCCGGGATCGAACAGCGTCCGCTGAAGATGATCAACGGTGTGAGCAACGAGTTCGGCCAGGTGCTCTTCGAGGGCGCGCGGGTACCGGCGAGTCAGATGGTCGGCAATCCCGGTGACGGCTGGGCGCTGGCGATGACCGTCGTCGGGCATGAGCGCGAGCCGTCCACCCTGGGGTACGCGGCCCGCTACGAGAAGACCGTCAACCAGCTGGCGCGCAAGAGCGCCTCGTCCACCAGTGACGAACTCGCCTGGGCCACAGTGCAGGTGCAGGTTCTGCGCCAGCATGTGCGCAGGCGGTTGTCCGAGCAGCTCGACGGTATCTCGCACGGGCCGGAAGGTTCGATCGACAAGCTGCTGATGACCTGGGTCGAACAAGCGGTGGGCCATGCGGTGCTGGCGCAGACCGGAACGTCCGATCTCGACCTGTTCAACACCTATCTCTACAGCCGCTCCCAGAGTGTCATGGGCGGCACCTCGCAGATCCAGAAGAACATCATCGCGGGCCGAATCCTCAGAATGGCGGTTTGACATGTACGACATGCCCAAGGAGATCCAGGTCGAGGCCGACGGCCCGCTGCGCATCATCACGCTCAACCGGCCTGAGGAACTCAACGCCGTCAACGACGATCTGCACGGCGGCCTGGCCCGGCTGTGGAGCCGGCTGAGCCTGGATCGCACCGCGCGGGCCGCGGTGATCACCGGTGCGGGCAAGGCGTTCTCGGCCGGCGGAGACTTCAACTACATCCAGCAGATCAGCGAGGACGCCGACCTGCGGGCCAAGACCATCGCCGACGGCCGCGAGATCGTCATCGGCATGGCGCGCTGCCGAATTCCGGTGATCGCCGCCGTAAACGGACCCGCCGTGGGCCTGGGATGCAGCGTGGTCGCGCTCAGCGACATCGTGTACATGGCGGAGAAGGCGTTCCTGGCCGATCCGCACGTGCAGGTGGGTCTTGTCGCGGCCGACGGTGGCCCGCTGGTGTGGCCGATGCAGATGAGCATCCTGCAGGCCAAGGAATACGCGCTGACCGGTGCGCGCATCCCGGCCGCGAAGGCCGTCGAGCTCGGTCTGGCCAACCACGTGGTGGCCGATCCACTCGCCGAGGCGATCGCGGCGGCGAAGAAGATTCTCGACCTGCCGCAGAAGGCCGTCGAGGCGACCAAGCGCATCCTCAACATCCAGCTGGAGCGCCAGGTGATGATGACGCTCGACTACGCCACCACCGCCGAGGAACTCACATTCGGCACCGACGAACTGAAGGCCAACGTCGCGCGTCTGCTGCAGAGCAGCAAGTAGGCGCGCAACAACATTCGTCCGGTCAGACCGCGGTGAGGTAGCGCCGGGTGATTACCTTCTGGGCCAGTCCGGTGACCGGCCCACCGAGACGGCTCCACCACGTCGCATGCCGTGAGAAGGCCGTCACCTCGGCGTGCACCGAGTCGTCGGCGGGGTCGTAACGGACCGCGAACAGTTCCTCACCGGTCTCGGGATGCCCGGGCAACGTGCCATAGGCGAACCCGCGCCGATCGGGCTCGTCCAGCACATAGACGACCCGGCAGGGCGCTCGCAGCGGCCAGAACCCGACCGTCACCTCCGCGCCGACCGCGGCCACCTCGGATCGGGCTTCGACCAGCACACCGGCTCCACGCTGCATTCCCCAGTGCAGGACGGCGTTGGCGGCCTCCTCGAAACGGGCCCGCCCGTGACCGATCACCGCCGACAGCTGCACGTGCTGATAGCCGCCGGGCAGCGGTCCTCTTGTCGCACCGACTTCGGGGTAGGTCAGGTCCACACCAGCCACTATCGCACCCGTGCAATAACGTGACGGTGTGACGACCGGTGCAGTGCATACAGGTGGCGGGTTCAATCCGCCGGACCCCACCGACCGTGGCGGTCCCGATTACGGGCGCTTCGTCGAGGCGGTGCGCACGCTGCAGGATCACACCCGGGCCGCGGACGCCCCCGACGCGGTCATCACCGAGGCCGCCGACCTGATCGAGAAGGTCTCGGCCTTGCTGGCGCCCTACGAGGCCGACGAATGGCATTCGCCGTCGGGCCGGCGGATGGATCTGCCGAACCGCGGCAACATCACGTCGGTGCCGGTCGACCTGTACGTCACCGAGGACGGACGCATCGGCGGCACCGCACAGTTCCGGCGCTACCACCTGGGCCGCAACGGGGCGGTGCACGGCGGTGTGCTCGGGCTGCTCTTCGATTCGCTGCTCGGTTTCACCGCCGCCAAGCTGACCAAGAGCATGTATCAGCGAACCGCGCACCTGGGCATCGACTACCGCAAGATTGTGCCGATCGGCAGGGAACTGCAGGTCGACGCCGGTATCGACCGCATCGACGGACGCAAGATCTTCGTCAGCGGCCGGGTGCTCGACCAGGGCGAGGTGCTGACCGAGGGGGATGCGCTGTTCGTCCGGTTGAAGCCGGGGCAGCCGTGATGGCCGGCGAGGAGCACGTCGCCAAGCCTGAAGCGGAGCGCGCTGATAGCGGGGAGCGCAAGCGCGCCTGGGCCCGCTGGCGGGACAAGCTGCGCGACCGCCCGATGGCCGATCTGACCTACCGAATCGTGGTGGGAGTGGTCGGCACGCTGGTGCTCATCGTCGGCATCATCACCATCCCGTACCCCGGGCCGGGTTGGGCCATCGTCTTTCTGGGGCTCGGCATCCTGGCCACCGAGTTCCGGGCCGCGCAGGTGGTGCTGCATCACGCGCGGGTCCGCTACGACGCCGTGATGGCCTGGTTCGGCCGCCAGCACATCGCCGTGAAGGCACTCAGTGCCGTGTTCACCGCCGCCGTCGTGATCGTCACGCTATGGCTGTTCGGGGCCGTCGGTCTGGCTGCCGGCTGGGTCGGCATCGATTGGCCCTGGCTGAAGAGCCCGATCGGCATCGGGTCCTAGGTTCTGCGACGCAGGAGCACCGATAACATGGTCGCGATCGCCTGAGCTTTCTCAGGCCCGCTCTGCATAGGGAGATCCACCGATGACCGCCGCCGCCAGTTCCGCCCCCGCCGCCCTGATCCGGGTCGCAGCCGGGACTACCGCAGGAGCGGCGGTGCGTGCGGCGGGACTGCCCGAGCGCGGCGCTCCCGATGCCATCGTCGTGGTCCGGGACGCCGACGGCAGGTTGCGCGACCTGAACTGGGTGCCCGAGGTCGATGTCGAGGTCACGCCGGTCGCTGCCGATACCGAGGATGGCCGCAGCGTCATCCGGCACTCGTGCGCCCATGTGCTGGCCCAGGCGGTCCAGGATCTGTTCCCGCAGGCAAAGCTGGGCATCGGGCCGCCTATCGTGGACGGTTTCTACTACGACTTCGACGTCGCCGAGCCGTTCACACCGGAGGATCTGGCCAAGCTGGAAAAGCGGATGCAGAAGATCGTGAAGGACGGTCAGCTGTTCTCCCGGCGGGTCTACGAGTCCAAAGACCAAGCGCGCCAAGAACTTGCCGACGAGCCTTACAAGCTGGAACTGGTCGACGACAAGTCCGGCGCCGATGATCCCGAGGTCATGGAGGTCGGTGGCGACGAGCTGACCGCCTACGACAATCTGAACCCACGCACCAAGGAACGGGTCTGGGGCGATCTGTGCCGCGGTCCGCACATCCCGACCACCCGATTCATCCCGGCGTTCAGGCTGACCCGCAGCAGTGCCGCGTACTGGCGCGGTAACCAGAACAACGCCAGCCTGCAACGCGTGTACGGCACCGCCTGGGAGTCCCAGGAGGCCCTGGACCGCCACCTCGAACTCATCGAGGAGGCCCAGCGCCGCGACCACCGCAAGCTGGGCGTGGAACTGGACCTGTTCAGCTTCCCCGATGAGCTGGGATCGGGCCTTCCGGTGTTCCACCCCAAGGGCGGCATCGTCCGTAAGGAGCTGGAGGACTACTCCCGGCGCAAGCACGAGCAGGCCGGGTACCAGTTCGTCAACACCCCGCACATCACCAAGGAAAACCTGTACATCACCTCGGGTCACCTGGAGTGGTACGCCGACGGCATGTTCCCGCCGATGCACATCGACGCCGAGTTCAACGAGGACGGCACCGTACGCAAACCCGGCCAGGACTACTACCTGAAGCCGATGAACTGCCCCATGCACCACCTGATCTACCGGGCCCGGGGCCGGTCCTACCGGGAACTTCCGTTGCGGCTCTTCGAGTTCGGCTCGGTGTACCGCTACGAGAAGTCCGGTGTGGTGCACGGGCTGACCCGGGTGCGCGGGATGACCCAGGACGATGCGCACATCTACACCACCCGCGAGCAGATGCGCGAGGAGCTGTCCTCGCTGCTGCAGTTCGTGCTCGATCTGCTCAGCGATTACGGACTCGACGATTTCTATCTGGAACTGTCCACCCGTGACCCGGAGAAGTCCGTCGGCTCCGATGACATGTGGGAAGAGGCCACCGCCACCCTGCGTGAGGTCGCCGAGGCCTCCGGACTTGCCCTGGTGCCAGACCCGGGCGGCGCCGCGTTCTACGGACCGAAGATCTCAGTGCAGGTCAAGGATGCGCTGGGCCGGCACTGGCAGATGTCGACGATTCAGCTGGACTTCAACATGCCCGACCGGTTCGAGCTGGAGTACACCGCAGGCGATGGCAGCAGGCAGCGGCCCGTGCTGATCCACCGCGCGCTGTTCGGGTCCATCGAGCGCTTCTTCGGCGTGCTGACCGAGCATTACGCGGGCGCGTTCCCGGTCTGGCTGGCACCCGTGCAGGCCGTCGGCGTCCCGGTTGCCGACGCGCATGTTCCCTATCTGGAAGAACTTGCCGCCCAACTGCGTTCACGTGGAGTTCGGATCGAGGTAGACGCCAGCGACGACCGGATGGCCAAGAAGATCGTCAACCACACCAACCAGCGGGTGCCTTTCATGCTGCTGGCCGGCGACAAGGACGTGGAGGCGGGGGCCGTGTCCTTCCGCTTCGGGGATCGCAGCCAGGTCAACGCGGTGCCGCGCGACGCGGCGATCGAGGCCATCGTGGACTGGATCACCCGGCGGGAGAACGCAACTCCCAATGCCGACCTGTTCAAGGTGGATTCATGAGCGACGGGGAAGGCATCGTCGATACCGGTGCAGGTGACCCGGACCATCTGCAGCGGCTGTGGACCCCGCACCGGATGAGCTATATCGCCGAGTCGCCGATGAAGAAGGGCGCCGGATCCTCGCAGTCCAAGGAACCCTTCACCGATATCCCGGAGATGTCCGATGAGGACGGGCTGATGGTGGCTCGCGGCACGCTGGTGTACGCCGTGCTCAACCTCTACCCGTACAACCCGGGTCATCTCATGGTGGTGCCCTACCGGCGGGTGTCCGAACTCGAAGAGCTGACCGTCGACGAGACCGCCGAGTTGATGGCGTTCACGCAGAAGGCGATTCGGGTGATGAAGGCGGTATCGCGTCCGCACGGCTTCAACGTCGGCCTCAATCTGGGCACCTCGGCGGGTGGCTCGCTGGCCGAACATCTACACATGCACGTGGTGCCGCGCTGGGGCGGGGACGCCAATTTCATCACCATCATCGGCGGCTCCAAGGTGATCCCGCAGTTGCTCAGCGAGACCCGGCGGCTGCTCGCGGCGGAGTGGGATCGCACAGATGGGCCTGCGCAGTCAGGGGCGAGCGCAGCGACGGGGCAGTCGGAGCCCGGGGCGAGCGCAGCGACGGGGACATCGGATCAGTGAGCAACTTCTACCTGATGACCAGGGCGGCGTACACGAAGCTGTCCCGTCCGATCGCCAGGGCTGCGCTACGTACCGGACTGACCCCCGACAGCATCACCATCCTGGGCACCGCGGGCTCGGTGGTCGCGGCGCTCACCCTGTTCCCGACCGGCCAGCTGTGGTGGGGGTCGGTGGCCGTCGCGTTCTTCGTGCTGGCCGACATGCTCGACGGTGCCATGGCGCGCGAACGCGGTGGCGGTACCCGGTTCGGGGCGGTGCTGGATGCGACGTGTGACCGCATCGGTGACGGTGCGATCTTCTGTGGCCTGGCCTGGTGGGCCGCCTTCGGCATGCACAACACCGCGCTGGTCGTGGCGACGCTGATCTGCCTGGTGACCTCGCAGGTGATCTCCTATATCAAAGCGCGCGCCGAGGCCAGCGGACTGCGCGGTGACGGCGGCATCATCGAACGGCCCGAGCGGCTGGTGATCGCTCTCACCGGGGCCGGTCTGTCCGGATTGTTCAATCTGCCGCTGCTGCTTCAGATCGCGATGTGGGGGCTTGCGGTGGCGAGCCTGGTGACCTTTGCGCAGCGCCTGCATTCGGTGCGCACCTCGCCCGGTGCGATGGACCCGCTGACTCCCGCACCGCCCGCCGAGGGGGATGCCCAGTGAGCACCCCGTCGGCGGGGCTGCCGAGTGTCAGCGGATTCCGGGTGCCACTGGGCGGGCAGCTCAGCGATCTCGGCTACGCCGCGGGTTGGCGCATGGTGCGGGCGATGCCGGAGTTCGCCGCTCGCAACATGTTCGACGCCGGCGCACTGTATGCCGCCCGTGGTGGGGGACCGGAGCAGCTGCGCAAGAACCTGAGCCGGGTTCTCGGCGTGCCCCCAGATCAGGTGCCGGGCAGCCTGATCCGAGACTCCCTGGCGTCCTACGGGCGGTACTGGCGGGAGGCATTCCGGCTGCCGTCGATGAACCATCGGGACGTCGCCGCGCAGGTGCAGGAGCGCGTCGAGGGTCAGCGCCATGTCGAGGATGCACTGGCGGCCGGCCGCGGTGTGGTGTTCGCGTTGCCGCACAGCGGTAACTGGGACATCGCCGGGGTGTGGCTGACGAACACCTACGGACAGTTCGCCACGGTGGCCGAGCGGCTGAAACCGGAGTCGCTCTACAACCGCTTCGTCGCCTACCGCGAGAGCCTGGGCTTCGAGGTGCTGCCGCTGACCGGGGGAGCCAGGCCGCCCGCGGAGATCCTGGCCGACCGCCTCAACGCCAACGGACTGGTGTGTCTGATGTCCGACCGTGACCTGACCCGCTCGGGAGTTCCGGTCGATTTCTTCGGTGAGCAGACCCGGTTGCCGTCGGGGCCGGCGAAGCTGGCACTGCAGACCGGCGCCGCTCTGCTGCCGGCGCACACCTGGTTCGACGGTGACGGCTGGGGCCTTCGGTTGCACCCGCCGCTGGATACGTCTTCCGGGGACATCGGCGTCATCACCCAGGCCCTGGCCGACCGCTTCGCCGCCGGGATCGCCGAGTTCCCGGCGGACTGGCACATGCTGCAACCGCAGTGGCTGGCCGACCTCTCCGTCGAGCGCCGCGCCCGCCTCGAAGGCCGGTAGGGGAGCGGTTGATGCGGATCGGGATGGTGTGCCCGTACTCGTTCGATGTGCACGGTGGTGTCCAGGCCCACGTGCTGCAGTTGGCGGAGGTCCTCACCGCCCGCGGCCACGAGGTCAGCGTGCTGGCTCCGGCATCGGTCGACGCCGGTACCGATCTGCCCGACTATGTGGTGTCCGGCGGGAGGGCCGTCCCGATCCCATACAACGGGTCCGTCGCCCGGCTCCGTTTCGGTCCAGCCACCCATCGCAAGGTCAAGAAGTGGATCATCGGCGGCCAGTTCGATGTCCTGCATCTGCATGAGCCCAACGCACCGAGCGTATCCATGCTCGCGCTGATGATCGCCGAGGGACCGATCGTGGCGACATTTCACACCTCGACCACGAAATCGTTGACGCTGAGCGTGTTCCAGGGCATCTTGCGCCCACTGAACGAGAAGATCGTCGGCCGCATCGCGGTATCGGACCTGGCGCGGCGCTGGCAGATGGAGGCGCTGGGCTCGGATGCCGTCGAGATCCCCAACGGCGTGACGATATCGGACTTCTCGTCGGCACCGGCCCTGGACGGATACCCCCGCGAGGGCCGTTCGGTGCTCTTCCTCGGCCGGTTCGACGAGCCGCGCAAGGGGATGGACGTGCTGCTGGCCGCGCTGCCGCGACTGGTTGCCGAGTTCCCCGATGTCGAGGTGCTGGTCGTCGGCCGCGGCGATGAGGAGGACCTTGCCGACGAGGCCGGCGAGTACGCGGCCAACCTGCGTTTCCTGGGCGCGGTCGACGATGCGACCAAGGCATCGGCGCTGCGCAGTGTAGACATCTACTGCGCGCCCAACACCGGCGGCGAGAGCTTCGGGATCGTCCTGGTGGAGGCGATGGCCGCGGGCACCGCGGTGGTGGCCAGCGACCTCGATGCCTTCCGGCGGGTGCTCGACAACGGCGAGGCCGGTCGGCTGGTTCCGGTGGGCGACTCAGATGCGTTGGCCACCAGTCTGATCGAACTGCTGGGAGATGACGAGGCCCGGCTGAAGTATGTGGCCGCGGCCTCGGAAGCGGTGCGCCGCTACGACTGGTCGGTGGTGGCCGGCGAGATCATGCGGGTGTACGAGACCGTCAGCGGTGTCGGCGCCAAGGTTCAGGTGACGGGCTCATGACCGTTCTCCTGATCCTGCTCGCGGTACTGATCGGCGCCGTCCTGCTGCTGACCGGTTCGTGGGCCTACCTGACGGCCAATCGCCTCGACCGGCTGCACGTGCGGTACGACCTGTCCTGGCAGGCCCTCGACGGCCTGCTGGCACGGCGTGCGGTGGTCGCACGTGCGGTCGCCGTCGACGCGTATGGCCGGGCGCCCGACGGCAAGCGGCTCGCCGCCCTCGCCGATGCCGCCGAACGCGCCCCCCGGGCGATGCGGGAGGCGGCGGAGAACGAGTTGTCGGCAGCGCTGGAGAACGTCGACCCGGTGTCGTTGCCGGTGGCGCTGGTCGCCGAATTGGCCGATGCGGAGGCCCGGGTGCTGCTGGCCCGCCGGTTCCACAATGACGCGGTGCGCGACACCCTCGCCCTGCGTGAGCGACCGATGGTGCGGTTACTGCACCTGGGCGGCACGGCGGCGCCGCCGACGTACTTCGAGATCAAGGAGCGGGCCGGACTGGCGGCTCGCGACCCCGGGCAGTTCAGCCGCCGCGTCTCGGCCCGGGTCGTGCTGCTCGACGAGGACGGCAGGGTGCTGTTGTTCTGCGGATCCGATCCGGCCCGCGGTGGCGACGGCGCCCGGCGCTGGTGGTTCACCGTCGGCGGCGCCGTCGAGCCGGGCGAGGAACTCGCCGAGACGGCGGCACGGGAGCTGGCCGAGGAAACCGGCCTCATCGTCTCGCCTGCGGAGCTGGTCGGCCCGGTGTGGCGGCGCGAGGCCGTCATCGACTTCAACGGCTCGGTGATGCGCAGCGAGGAGCTGTTCTTCCTGCACCGCACCGGGCACTTCGAACCGTCGACCACGGGCCACACCGCCCTGGAGCGCCGCTATATTCACGGTCACCGCTGGTGCGATGAGACAATGATCGGCGAGCTGGCCGCCAACGGGCAATCCGTGTATCCGCTACAGCTCGGCGAACTGCTGGCGCAGGCCGGGGATCTTGCCGATGTGCGGGGTGCGGGGCCGGGGACGCAACCTCAGCTGATTCGCTGAGAATGCGGATCCAATTGATTTGGCGCCACCTTTAGACTGGATCAGTAGGCAAGCGAAGGAGAATACGATGGATACCGCTGCGCAAACCGGTACCGCACGCGTGAAGCGCGGTATGGCGGAGATGCTCAAGGGCGGCGTCATCATGGACGTCGTCACTCCCGAGCAGGCGCGCATCGCCGAGGCCGCCGGTGCCGTGGCGGTCATGGCCCTGGAGCGGGTGCCCGCCGATATCCGCGCCCAGGGTGGCGTCTCGCGGATGAGCGACCCCGACATGATCGAGGGCATCATCGACGCCGTCACCATCCCGGTGATGGCCAAGGCGCGCATCGGCCACTTCGTGGAGGCGCAGATCCTGCAGAGCCTCGGGGTCGACTACATCGACGAGTCCGAGGTGCTGACCCCGGCCGACTACGCCAATCACATCGACAAGTGGAAGTTCACCGTGCCGTTCGTGTGCGGTGCGACCAATCTGGGCGAGGCACTGCGCCGGATCACCGAGGGTGCGGCGATGATCCGCTCCAAGGGTGAGGCCGGCACCGGTGACGTCTCGAACGCGACGACGCACATGCGGGCCATCGGCGGGGAGATCCGCCGGCTCACATCGCTGTCGGAGGACGAGTTGTTCGTGGCGGCCAAGGAACTTCAGGCGCCCTACGACCTCGTCGTCGAGGTCGCCAAGGCCGGCAAGCTGCCGGTCACGATGTTCACCGCGGGCGGTATCGCGACTCCGGCCGATGCGGCGATGATGATGCAGCTCGGTGCCGAGGGTGTGTTCGTCGGCTCGGGCATCTTCAAGTCGGGCAACCCCGCCGAGCGGGGCGCCGCCATCGTCAAGGCCACCACCTTCTACGACGATCCGGATGTGCTGGCCAAGGTGTCCCGCGGGCTCGGCGAGGCCATGGTCGGTATCAACGTGGAGGACATCGCGCAGCCTCACCGGCTCGCCGAACGCGGCTGGTAACAGCGCATGGCGATCGAAGAGATCCTCGACCTCGAGCAACTCGAAGTCGACATCTACCGAGGTGGGGTGTTCAGTCCGGAGTCCGGTTTCCTGCAACGGACGTTCGGCGGTCATGTTGCCGGTCAGTCACTGGTGTCCGCGGTGCGCACGGTGGACCCGAAGTTCCAGGTGCACTCGCTGCACGGCTACTTCCTGCGGCCCGGCGATGCCCGGTCGCCGTCGGTGTATCTGGTGGAACGCATTCGCGACGGCGGGTCGTTCGCCACCCGTCGGGTGAGCGTCGTCCAGCACGGCCAGACCATCTTCAGCATGTCCGCGTCGTTCCAGACCGACCAGAGCGGTATCGAACACCAGGACGCCATGCCGGCGGCACCCGCACCCGATGACATTCCAGGGTTCAAGACCAACTCAAAGGTGTTCGACGACGCCAGCTTCCGTCAGTTCGACGAGTGGGATGTGCGCATCGTTCCGCGCGATCAGGTGACGCTGTTGCCCGGCAAGGCTTCTCAGCAGCAGGTCTGGTTCCGGCATCGCGATCCGCTGCCCGATGACTCAGTGCTGCACATCTGCGCGCTGGCGTATCTCAGTGACCTGACCCTGCTCGGTTCGGCGCAGGTCAATCATCCCGCTGAACGCAAGCATCTCAACATCGCGTCACTGGACCACGCGATGTGGTTCATGCGGCCGTTCCGGGCCGACGAGTGGCTGCTCTACGACCAGTCCTCGCCGTCGGCATGCGGCGGGCGTGCGCTGACCGAGGGCAAGCTGTTCAACCAGTACGGCGAGATGGTCGCCTCGGTCATGCAGGAGGGGCTGACCCGCTATCAGCGTGGCTTCACCCCGCCCGGCCAGTGAGCGTGCGGGTCGGGGTTCTCGCACTGCAGGGAGATACCCGTGAGCATCTGGCGGCGCTGACCGAGGCAGGCGCCCAGGCTGTCACGGTGCGGCGGCGGGGTGAACTGGAATCCGTTGATGCACTGGTCATCCCGGGCGGGGAATCGACAGCGATGAGTCATCTGCTGCGCGAGTTCGAGCTGCTGGAACCGTTGCGGGGTTTGTTGCGCGACGGGTTACCCGCCTACGGCTCGTGTGCGGGAATGATCCTGCTGGCCGGCGAGATCCTGGACGCCGGGGTGCCTGGGCGCGAGGCGCTACCGCTTGGTGGGATCGATATCACGGTGCGCCGCAACGCTTTCGGCCGGCAGGTCGATTCCTTCGAAGAGGATCTGGATTTCGCCGGGATCGACGGTCCGATGCACGCCGTGTTCATCCGGGCGCCCTGGGTGGAGCGGGTCGGGCCGGGGGTCGAGGTGCTGGCCACCGCCGGCGGTCATCCCGTCGCGGTGCGTCAGGGACGGACGTTGGCGACATCGTTTCATCCCGAGATGACGGGCGATCGTCGGGTGCACCAGATGTTCGTCGACTCGCTGGCCTGACATCACGCCCCGCGTGGTGAGCGCAATCCCAGTGTGCGACGGCCCGCCGTGATCAGTTGATCACGGAGTTCGTCGTCGAAACCGTCTGCAGCACTGCCGTCGTAGCGCACCCCGACGGCCGCCGAGCTGCCGTTCAGCGACCAGCTACCGTCTTCGATCAACCGATGCACGCCGCGCATCGCTCGTTGCTGACGTGCCTCATCACGCCCAAGCCACGTAGCTACGTCGGTAACGGTCTCCCTGAAGGCGACGTGGGAGTCCGCCGGCCAATACGTACTCGGTCGCGTCGAATTGCCAGCGACGCTGCGGGGGTGACCTTTCCGGCCCATCGCGTACCGCCTACTGCCTACGCCTTGACCTCATCGCTGACCGTCGACGGGTTCGACTTCGGTCGCTGGGTGCTGGGTTCGAGACTGCGGCCGGCCCGACGGTCTTGGCGCGCTGACGTAACGTGTAGAACGACTTTCGGCAGATGCCGTGCTCGGCGCGGAACGTCGAGACCGTCCCACGCGGCGCGTCATCAGGCCACTGCGAGATCGCCATGCGGACGCGGGGATGGATGGGTTCATTGACAGCCACCCCCGCAGCCTCGGCGCAGAAGTGTCACCACCACGAGCCGTCAAACTGTCACCGATGTCCTGGTAGATAGCCCTTGCGAGTCGCTGTTATGCGGCGTACTATCGAACATAGGTACTGCTTATCTGCTTAAGTGGACCTATCGGTCAGAAATCCCCAAAAGTGTTGCTGTGGAACGATTCTTGAAGTTCTTCTTCCATCGGTTCAATGTCGCAGAGCGGGCCGTCAACGCCGCCGATGAGG